>JBEKYE010000407.1:0-4540 GCA_049511275.1 Bryobacteraceae bacterium | reverse complement strand
ATTCTGGAACGAACTGGAATCCGGGAACGGCACATCGCCGATCCCGGGATGGCGACTTCGGATATGGCCGTCGCCGCTGCCAGGTGCGCGCTGGCCCAGCGCGGCATTGACGCCTCGGAAATCGACGCCATCATCGTATGCACCGTCACGCCGGACCACATGTTTCCGTCTACTGCCTGTCTGGTGCAGCACGCCCTCGGATCGAAACATGCCTGGGGATTCGATCTCATCGCCGCCTGTTCCAGCTTTGTCTACGGCACCACCGTGGGCGCGCACCTGGTGGGCGCCGGGACCCACAAGAAGGTTCTGGTGATCGGCGCCGATACCATGAGCCGGATTATCGATTACACCGACCGCGCCACCTGCGTGCTGTTCGGCGACGGCGCCGGCGCCGTATTGATCGAGCCCCCCGAAGCCGGCGAGGAGAACCTGGGCTTCATCGACTTTCTGGGCGAGATCGATGGCGCCGGCGGCGATTTCCTCAAAATGCCGGCCGGCGGCAGCCGCTTGCCCGCCTCGCACGAGACCGTGGACCAGCGCCAACACTACGTTCACCAGGAAGGCGGCCAGGTTTTCAAATATGCCGTCCGCAAAATGTACGAGAGCTGCCGCGACCTGCTGCAGCGCAACGGCCTCACCGGCGACGACGTAGCGGTGCTGATTCCGCACCAGGCCAACAAGCGCATCATCACAGCCGCCGGCGACCGCCTGGGCATCGCCCCGGAAAAGGTGCTGATCAACATCGAGCGGTACGGCAACACCACCGCCGGCACCATTCCTCTGGCTACGCGCGACGCCATCCAGGAAGGCCGCCTCAAGAAGGGCGACCTGGCGCTGCTGGCCGCTGTAGGCGCCGGCTACACCGTCGGCGCCAGCCTCTGGCGATGGGCGTACTGAGGCGCCGAAGGCGCCAACATCGATAAAAACCCTGTCGATGTTGAGAAGTCAGAAGTCAGAAGACAGGATCGCAGCGCATTCCTCCATTCTGACTTCCTCGACTTCCGACTCCTGACTTCCATATCCCGAAGGGATGTCAGGGGCGCAGCCCCTGCTCTCTTATCCGCAGGCCGACTTCTCTTCCGGCCGGCACTTCCACCGCCAGGATGCCCGCGCGGTCCGAATCCGCCTCGTACATTTCTTCGTCGTCGACTTCCACTTCATACGTGCGGCCGGGATTGAGGCCCACCAGGAAGACGGCGCCGCCAGGGTCCACCGTCACGCGAAACTTCCGCGACGTGCGGGCCAAGCACACAGCCGTCGGCCCCAGCAGCACCGGCCCGGGCGCGCGCGCCGCGTCGACCGTGCTCACGTGGCCGTCTTCGAAGATCTGCATCACGCCGCGGAAAAGGCCGAACCAGGTTGCGGAATCCTCCCAACTCGAGCGCGCGAACAAAACGCTCGAGCCGGCGCTGTGCCAGGCCAGCGGCGCGTGGTAGTAGCTCAGGCCGGGCTGATAGGGGTTGGCCCACAGGAACTCGTACGGCGCGGCGAACGTGCTGCGCATCAGAAAGCGGTCGTGCATCAGCCAGCCCTGCAACATCTGGCTCTCCAGGGCGTTGGTGTCGAAGGACACCATGGCCATGTCGGCGGCGCGCGAAAGCGCGGCCAGGCGCAAGTCCGGCTCGCCGATGCGCGGCTCCGCGCCGATGTAGTAATCGTTCTCCGGCGCCGGGAACACCGCCGGATAGTAGCTGAGCAGGTGTGTGATGGGATAATCATGGAAGAACGCCCGCGCCGATTCGCGCAGATCCAGGTTGGTGTTGTCGCGAATCACGTGCAGCAGTTCATAAAGATCGTAGGCTTCATCGCGCGGCACGATTTCGCGGCCGGCCATGAGCGCCGGCGCCACGCGGCCTTCCCACCAGCCGTGAACCGCGCGTTCCAGTTCGCGCCGCGGCGCATCCGGCACGTGATCGAAGAGCGCCACCGCCGCCAGCACGCGCGACCGCACCGCCGGAACGCTCTCATCGGAAGCCGTCTGGGCCATCGCCTTGAGCATCCGCGCGGTGAGGTCGCGCTGCTGCGCTTCGCTGAGCAGATCCTGGCACCAGTCGAACACCAGGGCCTGCTGGCGCAGATCGGCGGCCGCGCCTAGAGCCCAGGCGATGGCCGCGCGGCCCGCATCGGCGTCCTCCGCCACCTGGTAGTAGAGGGCTTGCGCCAGGCCCGGCTCCGGCATGGGCGCGTGGCCCGCCATCAGGGTGAAAAACTGCTGCCACCGCATGGAGGTCCGCTCGCGTTCGCGCCGCAACAGCCGCAGCCGCGCCGGACGCAGCAACAGGCGGGGATGAACGGTCGAGACCACCACGGGATCGCTGGAGACTGGCGTCCCGGCGGGCGCCGGCGTCTGGGCCGCCGCCATCGCCGCGCACCACAGCGCCACAACCATGCCCAGTCCGGTTCTCATCTGTCCTGATTGTGTCATAGCGACACACGGCCCGCCCAGCCTTCCTCGCACCGGCGCCCCGCCTCATCTGCAAAATACTGAAATTAAAACGTTCTAAAAAGATTGACACATGGAGGTCCGATTGCTATTTATAGAGCTGAATTGGCGAAGTAACCTCTCAAAACCTGCCCTCTGCTGCAACCGGCAGGCGGATGAAGAGTGGGCCGAAGAAGACAGCGTGCTTGCGGGAGCCGATGTTTGCAGTGGTTTTAGCTCACCATTCTCCCCTTGTTAGTTGCTGCAGAGGGGTTTTTGCCGAACGGTTTCGATCTCTCCGGGGGATCACTGGTAGCGGAGTTTGTCTGGTGTTTTCTGGTGTGGGAAAGAGGACGCGGACCTGGCCAGGAATCAACCGATTTTAGTTTCGATCAGATAGCCCGACGCCGGATCCCAGCCCAAACCTGGGCGAGCCGCATCGGATTGAGTCCCGAAGGTCTGGGGGCCGGTCCGGTGCGGTTTTTCTTTGTGGCGCGCGCAAGTCCGACGCTCGCTTACTTGCGCCGATGCGAGCCACGACCGTTCTTTCTAACGCGGAGACGCGGAAAAAAACAGAGGAATGTCTCCTGCTCTTCTCCGCTCCTCCGCGCCTCCGCGTTGAACTCAAATGCACGAATGGAGACGCGATCGGCGGAGGTAGTGAGAACTAATAGCTCAAGGTCCCGGTGCGCGGCGCTTCTTGCGGATTGGGCAGGTACAGAGTCTTACAGTGCTCGCAGCGGTAAATCTCAGCGTCCTTCCCGTATTTTTGTTTGACCTCGTCGCCGAAAAAAAACCAGCGCTTCAGGTGGCCGGCGCAGAGTTTTCCCTTTGCGTCTTTTTCGCTGCAAGCGCGCATCCGCGGCGCCCGCCGCTTCACCTTGGTGCCGTCGCTGAGTGTGTCGACCAGTTCCGCCACCGGCATGGCCTGGTCCGATACCGCGTATTTCGGGTTCGCCATATCAGAAGGACGAGTATATCAGGTGGCCCTTGGCGCCGGCGCGCCAAGCTATAATCGGGTTTCTCATTTCCCCGAAGAAGGAGTCTCTGCCTTGCGAAAAAAAGTCACGGTCGTTGGCGCCGGAAATGTCGGCGCCAATTGTGCATTGCGAATTGCCGATAAGGAACTCGCCGATGTAGTCCTGGTGGACGTGGTTGAAGGCGTCCCCCAGGGTAAGGGGCTAGATCTGCTCCAATCCGGTCCGGTCCAGGGTTACGATGTCAATCTGGTAGGCTCCAACACCTATGAGCTCACGGCGGACTCCGATCTTGCCATCATCACGGCGGGTTTTCCGCGCAAGCCCGGAATGAGCCGCGACGATCTGCTGGCCGCCAACTACGATATCATCCGCAACGCCACCGAAAACGTGGCCAAGTATTCGCCCAACTGCATCATCATCGTGGTCACCAATCCGCTGGACGCCATGACCCAGGCGGCCTTGTGGGTCTCGAAGTTCCCCAAGCACCGCGTCGTCGGCATGGCCGGCGTGCTGGACAGCGCCCGCTTCCGCACCTTCATCGCGCAGGAACTCAACGTTTCGGTGGAGAACGTCACCGCCGTAGTGCTGGGCGGCCACGGCGATACCATGGTGCCGCTGGTGCGTTTGAGCAGCGTCTCGGGAATTCCGCTCACCGAGCTGATGGACCAGGCGACCATCGACGCGATCGTCACCCGCACCCGCAACGGCGGCGCCGAAATCGTCAAGTATCTGAAGACCGGCAGCGCCTACTATGCCCCGTCAGCCGCGGCCGTCGAGATGGCTGAGTCCATCCTCAAGGACAAGAAAAAAGTGCTGCCCTGCGCCGCCTATCTGGAAGGCGAGTATGGCATCAACGGCCTCTACGTGGGAGTTCCGGTCAAGCTGGGCGCCGCCGGCGTCGAGAAGATTTACGAGATCAAGCTCACCGCCGAAGAGCAGGCCATGTTGAACAAGAGCGCCGCCGCCGTTCAGGAATTGATCGACGTGCTCAAAAAGAAGTAGCCGATCACTGGTAGCGCCGGCGGTCTTCGCCGCCGGTGTTTCTCGTGCGCGCTTGAAACAACGTCTTTCAGCCGGTGGCGCGGGCGGCGCCGCCCGCTTTCGACCGGCCAGGAGCTTGGTCCAACACCGGCGGCAA
>JBEKYE010000406.1:0-4564 GCA_049511275.1 Bryobacteraceae bacterium | reverse complement strand
AGGCGGAGCGTTCGCTGGCCACGCTGTTGGCCGCGGCGCACGAGGCGCGGCAGTTGCACGGCGAGGTGGTTCCCATGGACTTCGCCGCCATGGGCAAAGGCCGCCTGGCGATGACGGTGCGCGAACCGCTGGGCGTGATCGCCTGCATCACGCCCTTCAACGTGCCGCTGAACCTGGCGCTCCACAAAGTGGCGCCGGCCCTGGCCGCGGGCAACGCGGTGATCCATAAGCCCGCCACCAAGACGCCACTCAGCGCGGCGCGACTGGCCCGCACCATGGAAGAGGCCGGCGCGCCCAAAGGCGCTTACAACCTGATCACCGGCAGCGGCGCCAGCATCGGCATGGCCATGGCGGAACACCCGGGCATCGCCATGCTGACCTTCACCGGCAGCCCGGAGGTGGGCCGCACCATCAAATCCCGCGCCGGATGCAAGAAGGTGACGCTGGAACTCGGCAACAACTCGGCCGTAATCATCGAGCCGGAAGCGGACCTCGCCACGGCGGTGGCGCGCACCACGCAGGGCGCCTTCTCGCACAGCGGCCAGGTGTGCATCTCAGTGCAGCGGGTGTTCGCCCACCGAGCGATCGCGGGCGAATTCGTGGAACGGCTGAAGACCTCCGCGGAGGCGCTGAAGATCGGCCACCCCTACGAGGAATCGACCGACATTTCGTCGCTGATCGACGAAGCCGAAGCCATCCGCATCGAACAGTGGATCGCCGAAGCGGTGAAGGGAGGCGCCATGGTGGTGACGGGCGGGAAGCGCCAATTCGCCACTGTGGCGCCGGCGGTGCTGGTCGATGTTCCGGCTGCCTGCCACATCTCCTGCCAGGAGGCCTTCGGTCCGGTGGTGGCGGTCTACAGCTACCAAAATCTGGACGAAGCCATCGAGCGCGCCAACGCGACGCCATACGGCCTGCAGGCCGGCATCTTTACGAACGATATCCAGCGCGCCTTCCGTGCCGCACGGCGGCTGGAGGTGGGCGGCGTGATGATCAACGATATCCCCATGTACCGCGCCGACCACATGCCGTACGGCGGCGTGAAGGAAAGCGGAACGGGCCGGGAAGGCCCGCGCTACGCCATCGAAGAGATGACGGAGATGAAGCTGATCTGCTGGAAGGTGTGACGCATGACTTCGCGAAGAGAGGTTCTGCGGGCGGCCGCCGGGCTGGCTGCCGGCCGCGTTTTGCGGGCTGCCAAGGCGATGAAAGTACACCTGGGGTGCCAGACCAATGCGTGGGCCATCGACCCGCGCGATTTTTCCAACGTGCTCGAGATCATCCGGAAGGTGAAGGACTACGGTTACGAAGGCTTTGAGACGGGCTTCGCCAATGTGCAGGGCCAATTCGACGACCCGGCCGGGGCCAGGGCCAAGCTGGACGCGATCGGCCTGAAGTTCATCGGTGTCCACATATTCCTCAATCAGTACGATGCAGCCACCCACGTCGCGCCGGCGGAATTGTACGAGCGTGTGGCAACCGGTGGCGCGAAGCTGGGGGCGGAACGGCTGATCCTGAGCGGCACGCCGCCTGAGGACGAAGCGGGGCGCAAGCGCAAGGCCGACGCGCTCAACCGCGCCGGCGGGTTCGCGCAAAATCTGGGGCTCAAGCTGGCCTACCATAACCACGGTCCCGAATTTGCAAACCACGGCGAGGAGATCGAGTTTTTGTTGCGGGAAACCGACCCGGCACGGGTGTGGTTGCTGGTGGACGCGGGGCACGCCTTTCGCGTAGGCGCCGATATTCCCGGCTTCATCCGGAAGCACTACCGGCGGCTGACCGGGCTGCACATCCGCGATACCAGGGACGGCAAGGAGACGCCGCTCGGCACCGGCGAGTTTCCGCTTGAAGGCGTGGCCGCGGCGATTCGCGAGACGGGCTGGAGCGGTTGGGTGATCAACGAGGAGGAGCGCGTGGGCGGCAAGCCGGGAGACGACGCGATCAAGCCCGCGCGGGACGCGCTGTTCCGCGTCTTTGGAGGCAGGGCATGAATCGCCGCGTCACTTGGCAGGAGCTGGTAGGGTAAGGAGACAACCATGGCAACGACGATCAATACGACTCACGAACAGACGGAAAGAGGCGCCGCCGCGGCCAAGCCGGGCCTGGTTTTCCGAGCCGACGCGACGGGGGTCACGTTCCGCGAGAGGTTCGTGCACGACCGCGCCAATCTGCTGTTCCTCGATTGCGGCGAGTACGACATTCCGGCCGGAGGCCATTCCTCCTGGTTCGGCGTGCCCGGGCGCGAGTGCCTGCTGTTCCAGTGGAAGGGCAGGGCGCGCGTGGAGATGAAGGACAAGTCCTTCGATCTGGCGCCCTACGATACGCTTTACGTCCCGCTGGGCGCGGCTTTCCGGCTGCGCAACCAATCGGGCGAGCCCGCGCGCATCATCCAGATCTCGGCTCCGGCCACCAACGTTCACCCGGTCTTTCATTCGAAATTCGCCGAGTTCTCCAAGCGCGAAGACCGCATCCGCCACCTGAAGGGCAAAGAAGTCTACATGATGTTCGACGTAGGCGAGGCCGCCGACAAACTGGTGGCCGGCTACACTTTCTATGAGGCCTACACGCGCGCGTGGCCGCCGCACAACCACACCGACCAGGAAGAGACCTACATCTTCATCAAGGGCCACGGCGCCATGGAAGTCTACGACACGCCCGAGAACATGACGTTCGTCCACTCGCTCAACGAGGGCGACCTGGTGACCATTCCGTTTCTGAATTACCACCCGGTGTTCTCGCAGGAGGACCCGCTGGAGTTCATCTGGTGCATCGCCGGGGAGCGCTACTGGGTGGGCGACAAGAATAAGGATTTCATGAAGGGCAGCGGCCCCGCCATCACCACGTAGACGGCGCGAACCTTCAGCGCGCGGAAAAGCGGAACACCGTTGTGGAGCGAAAGTGCTCTCCGGGTCGAAGCACGGTGGTGGGGAAATCGGGACGGTTCGGCGAATCGGGAAAGTGACCGGTTTCCACACAAAAAGCGGAGCGTGGCGGATACGGGCGCCCGCCTTTGCCGCGGTCCAGGCCGTCCAGGTTCTGGCCCGTGTAGAACTGCATGCCCGGCTCGGTGGTGAGCACCTCCATGATGCGGCCGGAGTCCGGCTCTGAAATCCGCGCGGCGAAACCCAACTTCCCCGGCGCGTGGTTCAGCACGTAGTTGTGATCGTAACCCTTGGCAATGCGAAGCTGCTCGTCAACGGCGTCGATGCGCGCGCCGATCCTAGTGGGCTTGCGGAAATCGAATGGCGTGCCGCCGACGGGCCGCAGTTCGCCGGTGGGGATCAGGCCGGCATCCACGGGCGTGAAGCGATCGGCGTCGATCGTCACGACATGGCGCAGCACATCACCGGAGCCTTCGCCCGCCAGGTTGAAAAACGAGTGGTTCGTCAGGCTGACCACGGTTGGCTTGTCGGTCGAGGCGGCGTAGTCGATGCGCAACTCGTTGGAATTCGTGAGGGTATACCGGACGATCGCGGTGAGGTTGCCCGGGAAGCCTTCTTCGCCATCGGGGCTGAGATAAGTGAACTCGACCGCGGACGGCGGGCCGGCGATCGCGCGGCCTTTCCAGACCACTTTGTGGAACGCGCGGACGCCGCCGTGCAGCGAGTTCTCGCCGTTATTGCGGGCCAGCGTGTATGTATGGCCGTCGAGCGTGAACGCGCCGCGCGCGATGCGGTTGGCATACCGTCCCACGGTGGCTCCGAAATACCGTTTGGTGTTGAGGTAGGCGTCGAAGGTATCAAAGCCAAGAACGATATCTGCGAATGCGCCGCGCCGGTCGGGTGTCTTGAGGGATACCAGGATGGCGCCGAAATTGGTGACCTTTGCCTCCATGCCCTTGGCGTTGGCGAGGGTATAGAGATAGATGGGATCGCCGCCCGGCGCATCGCCCCAGTGAACCGCGGCCGGCGGATTCGCCGCGCAAGCGATGGGCAGAAGCGCGGCCGCAAGCACACCGCATCGGAGCAAGGGACCCATAAGGGAATGATAGCGGGAGCGGAGAGAACGCGGGGCGGACCGGATGGCCCGCCCCGCCAGGGGACTTCTAGAAGAACAGCTTCAGTGCGAACTGGAGCACGCGCGGATCGCCCGCGGCGGTGATCCTGCCGAAGGTGCCGGAGGAAACCGACGCCACGGGATTCGAGAAATTCGGACGGTTCTCGGTATTGAACGACTCGGCGCGGAACTGAAGCTTATACCGTTCGGTGAAAGCGAAATCCTTGAACACCGACATATCCACGTCGAAGTATGCCGGCCCGCGCAGCAAGCCGCGTCCCACGTTGCCAAACGTTCCAATGGTCGCGGCGGTGAATGCAGCCGTGTTGAAGTACTGTTGCGTCTGGCTCACTCCCGCCGGACGAGTCGGGTCGCCGACGATGTTTGCATAATCGTTGCCGATGCCGGACTCGGAGCGGTCCGTGCCGCTGGTGACCGTAAATGGCATGCCGCTATCCAGGCTTGAGATTAGGTTGAGCTTCCAGCCGTTGACTACCGTGTTCTCCCAGCCTTTCAGGTTCAAACTGGGAATCGCATAAACCACCGAGAGATTATAGCGGTACTTCTG
>JBEKYE010000405.1:0-4575 GCA_049511275.1 Bryobacteraceae bacterium | reverse complement strand
AGTGGGGATCGGCACCGGCAAGGTTCCCACGAGGTTGGCAAAGGTAGTAACCACGGACAGCACACCGTTGGTCGGGTCCAGCGTTAGGATCTCGGTGGTGGTCACGACCAGCGCCAGCCCTGGCCCGGATGGCTGGGTGTTGAAGAACGCCACGCCCAACGGCACGTCCGGCGTGCCGAACCGTTGCTGGGAGTTGTTCGTCAGGTTGATCAGGGTAAGGAGGTCATAGGACGTTGGAAACTGGTCGCCTGTGGGGCCACTTGCGACGAGCAGGTATTGCCCGTCGGGCGACAGCGCCAGCGAGCCGGGCTGCGGCGACACGTTGATCGACGTATGGACGGTATTGTCCGCAGTCGAAAGAACATCGATGCGGTTAGCCGTGTAGTTGGCGATGTAGAGCACGCCACGGCCCTCGTCAAGGGCTATATCGGCGGCGTGCCCGCCAATGGCCGCCACTGTCCCGAAACCGGCGGCGTGACAGGGCATTGTGGCGCTCGCCAGTGTAGCGAGCGCGATCAGTATTGGGAATCCGTTGCAGCGCATAATAGGGCTCTTCAAACGATTTGATTAAAGGCCCGCGGAGCCGCGGAATCAATGATCGAAATAGCTAGTAACCAGCGCATTACCAAAGTTAGTCGTGTATTTCCGCGAATTTATGCCTATACTTCACGCGTGGGAAAGAGGAAAGCTGCGGTTTCCGACGACCGCATCCGCGGTTTTCCGGAGCCTTGGTCATGAAGAATTCATTGTCGAAATTCGTACCCGTTACCCTATTGATTGCGCTCTTGGTGGTGGTGGCGCCGCCCAATCAGGCGCAGGTCCCGACCACCATGACTCAAGTGTCCTGTTCGCCGGATGGCCCCGAGTTCACGGTGGACGGCGGCGCGTACGCTCACGTCATGAGCGCGTTCTGGCCGATCGGCAGCAAACACACGCTGAGCGTCCCGCAGGGATACGGCGTATCGTATAACCACGATCAAACCATCATGTTCAGTTTCGTGACTTGGCAGTGGTCGGGGGGGAGCCTACCGGGCAGCACCATCACGGTGATGGCCGACCCGAGCATCCAGCAGTACGTGGCCACCTTCAACGCCCAATACCTATTCGGCATTCAATTCTCTTGCAGCAATGCGAACCCCTGCCCGGCTTCCCCCGGTACCATTCTTATGAATGGCGCGGCCATTACATCCAACACAGCTTCCTGGCAATCGCCGGGCGAGACCATCCTGCTGCAAGCCTTTGCCAACTCCGGTTGGATATTCGCCGGATGGCAGGCGGGCCCTAACCAGAGCAGCGCGGGGTTTCAGGATACTGTCACCCTGAACGGCCCCATGACGGTCTATCCCATCTTTGTTCCCGCCAAGACCGTCAACTTCTCGACCAATCCGGCGTCCATGAAACTGTATGCGGACGGCGTCCTGCTCGAAACCCCGACCAGCCTGCAGTGGGGTGAAAGCACCGTCCACAATATCGCGGCAATTGCGACCCAAAACGACTCCCAATTTCAACCCTGGATGTTCATGTCGTGGAGCGACGGGGGAGCGATGAGTCATGCCTACACGGTGGGCACTACTCCGTATCAAGAAACCATTACGGCCAACTACACGCCCGGCGCGCGCGCCAGTTTCCAGACGATGCCGGGAGGATTGAACCTCACCATCGACGGCGTGGCGCTGCCGCCGCCCTATGCCTTCGTCTGGGGAATCGGAACTACCCACACGCTGCAGGCGCCTCTGCAACAGACCGACGCGCAAGGCGGCGTCTGGTCGTTTTCCAAGTGGGACGATGGCACTACCTCGGCCAGCCGCAGCCTGACGATGCCCGCGGGGTCGCAGGTATTGGGTATCGGCATGATAGCCATGTACACCGGGCAGTCGCGCCTTATGGTGAACAGCACCGTGGCCGGCTTGCCCGTGACGGTGGATGGCGCTACCTGCACCACGCCTTGCAGCTTGTTGCGCCCGGTGGGCACGCAGGTGGATGTAAGCGCGCCCGCATCGGTTCCGCAGGGAGCCAACTCGCGCCAGGACTTCCTGGGCTGGTCCACCAACGGAGCTTCCCCGGTTGCTGGCGATTGGGTGGCCGCGCTCAACAACGCCACCACCACGATCAATGCGACATATCATTTGATGAACCTCCTCACGACCACGGCCAACCCGGCCACCGGCGCGCAGTGGAGCATCCTGCCCGGCTCGCCGGATGGCTTCTACGATTCGCAGACCCAAGTGAGCCTGGCGGTGACAACGCGGCCGGGCTATAAATTTGCCAACTGGAGCGGCGATCTGTCGGGAACGGTGCCATCCGGCACGCTGGTCATGACCGTTCCGCGCAACGTGATGGCGCAGCTCAGCTCGGTGCCGTACATCTCGTCACCGGCCCTGAACAACGCTGTGGGCGTCACACCGCAACCGACCGTGGCGGCCGGCTCGGTGGCTTCCATCTTCGGCGTTAACCTGGCTTCCACCGCGGCCATCGGGCCGGCCAGCCCGCTGGTCCAGACGCTGGCCGGCACGACTGTGCATATCGGCACCGATTATCTGCCGCTGTATTTCGCTTCGCCGACACAAATCAACCTGCAGGTGCCGCCAGATCTGCCGCCGGGCCAGCAGACCGTTACCGTGAGCCCGCAAGGCATGCCGGATGTAAGCGCGAACTTCCAGATTGCGCGCAACGCGCCGGGGCTGTTCCCCATGAATCTGGGCGGCCAGTCCTACGCCCTGGTGCTGCACGCGGACGGTACTCTGGTAACGCCCGACGCGCCGGCCATCATAGGCGAGTTGCTGACGGTCTACGGAACCGGCTTCGGACCCACCGCCCCCGCGCGGCCCTTTGGATTTCCCGTGCCGGCAACGCCCCCCTACGCGGTGGTCGATCCGGTTTCGGCGCAGGTGGGCGCAAGCACGCTGACCGTGGAAAGCGCGTACGCCCTCCCGGGAAGTATCGGAGTCGATGCCGTGCAGCTCCGCCTGGACAACACCGTGCCTTCCGGCGGGAACGCGAGCTTCCAACTGGTGGTCAACGGCGTGAACAGCAACACGCTGCTGCTGCCGGTGCAGTAACCAGCCGTAGCCGGAGCGTTCACGCCAGCAGATCGAGGGTCTTTCTGGAGAGTTCGTCGCCCACGTGGGCCAATTTCACGCTGGCTTCGAAATGGTTCCCGGCCTGCAACAGCGAGACCATTGGATCGCTCAGGCTGAGCGAATCCTCGGGTGGCGGATTCTCCTGCGGCAATGCGGCCCCGGCGATGGCTTGGGCCGATTTTTCCAGCTCCCCCTGGGCCCGGCTCAAGCCTTGTTGCGCGATTGACAGAATGTCCATAGCGAGCTTATCGGCCCGGTCCGGCGTGGCTTGAAGAAGTTGCGCGGCTAATGCAATCCCGCGGCGCCCTTCACTGAATCCAGGAGCTTGGCCGGGTCATACCCCGCGCCGTCTTTGAAGACCAGCGTCACTTTGCGGATATCGGCGATGCGCGTGGCCGGGTTGCCGTCGATCACTACCAGGTCGGCCTGCTTTCCTGCGGCGATGCTCCCGATGCGGTCCGTCTCGCCCAGAAACTTCGCCCCGTTAAAGGTGGCGATGCGGATGGCCTCCACAGGCGTGAAGCCGCCTTCCACCAGCAGCTCGATATTGCGCTGGTCGGCAAAGCCGGCCAGCGCCCCGCCGTTGCCGGTGGGATCCGCGCCCGCCATCAGCAGACCACCCGCCTTCACGAAGGCATATTCGAATTGCAGCTCCTTGCGCAGTTCCGCCAGCGCCGGCGCATCCGCGCCGCCGCGCGCCCGGGCGCGCGCGCCCAGATAGCTGATGGCGGCCTCTTCGGTGACCGCGTCCAGAAAGCGCTGCTCGACGGGCGGGCGGTCGCCGTCGAAGGCCTCGAAGACAGCCAGCGTCGAGGTGATCGCCACGTTGTGCGCCACCAGGTCGGCAATCATGTCGCGCACCGCTCCGTCCGACAAGTCCAATTGCGCGATCTCGGCGCGGTTCATGTTGGGGCACACGTCGGGCTGCTTGCCGGCGTGGAATTCGGTATCGACCAGCAAGCCGTGCTCCAGGTTGTCGATCCCCATGGCGGCGGCTTCGCGGAAACCGATGGAGCACAGGTGCCCGGTCACTTTGATGCCGTGCTTGTGGGCTGCTTCGATCGCCGCCTGCAGTTCGGCGTGCGTGATGTTCATGTAGGCCTTGAATGATGTCACTCCCTCGCCGACCCAATACTCCACCGTGCGGACGGCGTCGTCCGGCCCGGTCAATTCGTGCATCTGCGGGCCGATGCTGCGCGGGCCTTCGAGATATGGTCCGGTGATCCACATTTTGGGACCGGGCATGTGTCCGGTGTCGATCAACTTCTTGACGTTGAGATCGGTATAGGGTTCGAGACTTCCCCCCGTGCGCGCCGTAGTGACGCCGCTGGCGAGATACAGGCGCGGAAAACTGAAAGCCTGCTCGGCATACAGCGGTACGCCGCCGCCCGACGGGTAGAAAAGGTGCTCGTGCATTCCCACGATTCCGGGAATTACGGTGTGGCCGGTGAGGTCCATCACCTGCGCGCCTTGGGGCGCCGGCGTGGAGGCGGCC
>JBEKYE010000404.1:0-4579 GCA_049511275.1 Bryobacteraceae bacterium | reverse complement strand
AGTAGTAGAGGGCGTAACCGACGATGGTGGAGATCAAGATGCGCGTCTGCCAATACTGGTACCGCCGGTCGGTGGCGGCGGAAAGTTCCGTCTGTCCAGTGCTCATCACGCCTCCCGAGTCTGCTGACGTCCGGCCGCCCGGGGCAGCCAGGCGGCATGGGGACTCCGGCACCACGCGTACCCGGAGCCGGCTTCCATGCCCATGTGATCACTATCATCTGTCAACGCCCTTCGCTTATCAATCGGCGCCCGCCACAGCGGCCACCTTTGGGTTGAGCGAGCGGCCATCCGCGGACGCCATGATGAACCCTTCACTGGCACGAAGAACGGAAGCGTCCACTTCTCCATGGGACCGGCATAGAATGAAGATGGAAAGGCTGAGCCGCCTTTCACCGGCGAAGGAGGCTTAGACGATTGGCCGTGTTCCGACGCCGTTTCTGAATCGCACAACCGGAGGTGGATGATGCGCCGCCGTCACGTGGTCTGGCTGGTTTTTTCCGTTCTTGCCGCTGCCGCCGCCGGCCGCCCGGTGGCCGCCCAAGACCTGAAGTTCGGGTTCACGCCCGTGCTGGGGCAAACCGACGAGCGGGCCGAATTCGAACCCCTCACGTCCTACCTTTCCGACGTTATCGGGCAGAGAGTCGCTCTATACGTCGCCAAGGATTACGGCGACCTGCGCACCCAGATGGAGGCGGGCAATGTGGACATCGGAAGTTTCTCGCCGTTTGCCTACGTGGACGCCGTCCGCGGCGGAAAGATCCGGATCATCGCCCAGTCGGTTATCGACGGCACCGCAACCTACCGCGGCATCGTCGTGGTCCGCAAGGACGGAGGCCTGAAGTCGATTGCGGACTTGCAGGGAAAGCGGTTTGCCTTCGTCGACCCGAAATCGGCTTCCGGTTACGTTTACCCGCGCGCGATGCTCGTCGAAAAGGGCATCAACCCGGACAGCTTCTTCCAGGAAACCATCTTCGCCGGGGACCACAAGAAGGTCATCGCCGCGGTCCTGGACGGACGAGTCGATGCCGGCGCCACGTACGACAACGCTCTGGAAATCGCCAAAGCCAGCGGAATGCCGTCGGACCATCTCGCGATTATTGCCAGCACCGACCCAATTCCTCACGACGCCATCGCGGTGCGGATCGGATTGGACGAGGCGCTGGCCAAGAGGATTCAAGCCGCGCTTGTGAATCTGGATAAGACCGAGGCCGGCCGCCGCGTCATCGCCAACAGCAAGAAGAAGCTCTCCGGCCACGTGATGGCCGAAGACAGCACGTTTGACGTTGTCCGCCGCACCGCCAAGATCGCGGGGATGTAGCCGGCCAGCCGCTCAGGCGTAAAGACGCAAGCAAGGATCAAAATCAACCCTCGCGTATTCGCAACCGCGGGATGGGCTCGCGTTTGCGGTGAAAGCCGCCGGCACGCAGCGAGGAGATGGACAACGTTGCTGTCCCTGCGCGCATCGTAGTAGACTCGGCTGCATGATGGGTTTCCGGATGGAGTGGCAAGACGGAAATCACGAAGGAGAACGGGTTATCAAACTGGCGGGGCCGTTGACCCTCTCGACGATTCTCGAATTCCAGGAGGAAGTCCGCAAGGCTCCCTCAGCAGTCACCATAATCGACATGACGGACGTGCCCTACATGGATTCGACGGCGCTGGGTTCGCTGCTGGGATTCCACGTCTCCTGCCACAGGAACCGGCGCAAGTACGCGCTGATCGGGGTGGCGGACCGCCTGCAGACTCTGTTTACGGGTTCCGGCGTTGGCGGGGTACTCCTTACCTACGCCTCGCTCACCGAAGCGGAAGAATACCTGTACGGAAGCACGGCATAGCCGGCCAAGGTTGCTGCCGACCACGAACGCCAGGTGGGAGATCCGGCATCGGGATGTTGGCGCGAAGCCGCGCCGCGCGTAAGCCGTAAGCTGCCGCAGGTGTCGAGAAAAGTCTCGACACGGCACGCACGAGTGCGTGCGCCACTTGATTGGGCCGTCTGTGAGAGGAGCGGGAAAAGCGCCTTACGCCGTTCCGCCGCGCAGCAGCGAGGCCGCGGTGGGGGCCGCGGCGCCGGCCAGACGCGGGCGCGCCGCATCTTCCGGCACGCTGTCGCCTTCGCCCGGCGCCAAAAACAGGTTGGCATCGATGCCATGCTGGCGCGTGTACAAATCATAATACCGGCCTTTTGCCGCGTAGAGCGTTTCGTGCGTGCCCCGCTCCAGAATCCGGCCGCCTTCCACTACCAGGATCTGGTCCGCGCGCCGGATGGTGGAGAGCCGGTGCGCAATCACAAAGGTCGTGCGGCCCTTCATCAAATACGACAGCCCTTCCTGAATGGCGGCTTCCGATTCCGAATCCAGGCTGGATGTGGCCTCGTCCAGGATCAGGATGCGCGGGTTCGCCAGGATGGCGCGCGCGATGGAAACGCGCTGCCGCTGCCCGCCGGAAAGCTTTACGCCGCGCTCCCCCACCACGGTTTCGTATTTTTTCTCGAACTTCTCCGCGAATTCATGCACGTGCGCGATCCGGCAGGCTTCCAGGATTTCGGCTTCGGTTGCCCCCGGCCGCGCGAAACCGACGTTTTCGCGAATGGTGCCGTCGAACAGGAAGGTATCCTGCAGCACCACGCCCAATTGCGTGCGGTAGGGGTACAACTGCGCGGTGGAAAGGTCCGTGCCATCCACGCGGATCACCCCTTCGGTGGGTTCGTGAAACGCCGCGATGAGGCTGATGATGGTCGATTTGCCGGAGCCCGACGGCCCCACCAGCGCCGTGACGGTGCCCGGCTGCGACTCAAAGCTGACGTCATACAGCACCGGCTTCCCGGGGTCGTAAGAGAAGTTGACGTGCTCGAAAGCGATGTCGCCACGGATGATGCCCACGGGTTGGGTTCTGTGCGGATCTTCGTTTTCGGGCTTCTCATGCAGCACTTCCTGGGTGCGGTCCAGGCCCGCCAGCGCCTCGGTCAACTGCGTGCCGATTCCCACCACCTGGAACATGGGCGCGACGAGCATGGCCAGGAACATGGTGAATGACATGAAGTCGCCGATGGTCAGCGTGTGGGCCATCATCTGCCGCGCTCCCACGTACATCACCGTGCCGCCCACAATTCCCATCAGCGAAGTTGCCGAGAGGCTCATCAGGGAGATGGCGGTGAGCGACTTCAGCACATTGTCGAGCAGCCGCTGCACGCCACCCGAGAATACCTGGGCCTCTTCGTCCTCGGCATGGTATCCCTTCACCACGCGTACGCCGGCGAGAGATTCGGTGAGCCGCCCCTGCACCTCGGCGTTGATCTTGCCGCGCTCCCGGAAAATCGGCCTGATCTTCTTAAAGGCGGTCTGCAGCGTGAACGAAAAAACCGCAATGAAAAACAACGCCAGTCCCGTCATCAAAGCGCTGATCCGCAGCAGGATGGCCAAGGACACCAGGGCTTTCAGGATTCCGCCGACGAAATCCACCAGGCCCGTGCCAATCAGGTTCCTAACGCCCTCCACGTCGCTCATGATGCGCGAAACCAGCGCGCCGCTCTTGTTCGAGTCGTAATAAGCCACCGGCAGCCGGCCCACGTGCTCCTGCACTTTCCGTCGCAACTGGGCAATCAGCCTCTGCCCTTCCTTGGAAAGCAACTGCGTGAGCGAAAACGAAGTGACGCCTTGAATGATGGTGGCCCCGAAGACTATGAGCACCAGCGGCGTTAGCAGATAGTGCTGGCCCTTCGCGATGATATTGTCGAGCAGATACTTGGGCGCTCCCGGCAGCACCACGCTCATGGCGATGTTGATCAGCATCAGGCCGAAGCCCAGCGCCAGTTTGCCGCGCCGCGGACGCACCAACTCCATCAGCAGGGGCCTTACACTGCGAAACGTCTCGGAGGCTTTTTTCTTGGGCTTGGCGGGAGACACTTCTCTTAGCGTACCAGGTACCGGCCGCTCCGCTCTCAGCTTGGGCACGTGGAGAGCCTCCGTCCCACCGTCTCGGGCAACTCCGACGGATGGTGAATTTGCAGCACCTCGAAACCGGCCGCGCGGCCGCTGGCGATGCCGGCCTCGGAATCTTCCACTACCAGCGGCGTGTGCGAGCCCAGGCGTTCCGCGGCCAGCAGGTAAGGGTCGGGCGCCGGCTTGTAACGTTTCACGCTCTCCGCACCCACGATGACCGCGAAGTATTGGCGCAATCCGCCGGCCGCCAGAATGGGCTCGATCTCCGTGCAGGAACTGGAACTCACCACCGCCATCCTGTACCGCCCGTTCAAGTTCTTGAGGAAGCCGGCAAGCGCGGGGTCGAAGGGCGGATTCGTGGTCATGCGCGCCATAAACAACTGCTTCTTGGCCGGATAGAGCTTCCACAAGCCGTCCCAATTGCGCGGCGGGTCGGACTGCGCGGCCAGCATGCGAAGCATGTCACGGTCGTCGATGCCGACGCACTGGCGGCGGTAGAAGTCCCAGCTCAGCGACACTCCCACGGTGGCCAGCACTTCCGCCCAGCAGGCGCAATGAACGGGTTCGGTGTCGGCCAGCACGCCGTCGAAATCGAAAAGGATGGAATCGAACCAGGGCATGACGGAAAGAATGACGAAGAG
>JBEKYE010000403.1:0-4583 GCA_049511275.1 Bryobacteraceae bacterium | reverse complement strand
CTACCAGCCCAACCTGGCCACCGAGATGGGCGAATTGCAGGAGCGCATCACCTCCACCAACAAGGGCTCCATCACGTCCGTGCAGGCCATCTACGTGCCCGCCGACGATTACACCGACCCGGCTCCGGCGACGGCCTTCGCGCACCTGGACGCCACCACCAACCTCTCCCGCGACATCGCCTCGCTGGGCATTTATCCGGCCGTCGATCCGCTGGCTTCCACGTCCCGCATCCTCGATCCGCTGATTATCGGCGAGGACCACTACAGCGTGGCCCAGATGGTCAAGGGGATTCTGCAGCGCTACAAAGACCTGCAGGACATCATCGCGATCCTGGGCATCGACGAGCTCTCCGACGAGGACAAACTCACCGTCGCGCGCGCCCGCAAGATCCAGAAGTTCCTTTCCCAGCCCTTCCACGTGGCCGAGCAATTCACCGGCTACAAAGGCAAGTACGTGAAGCTGGCCGACACCGTGCGGGGCTTCCGGGAGATCGCCGAAGGCAAGCACGACAACGTGCCGGAGCAGGCGTTCTACATGCAGGGCACCATCGAAGAAGCGCTGGAAAAAGCCGAAGCGATGAAGCAGGCGTAACATGTCCGACTTACTCGAACTGGAAATCGCGACGCCCCATCGCCAATTAGTGCACGAGCAGGTTTCCGACGTGCAGATCCCCGGCAAAGACGGCTATCTGGGGATTCTCCCCGGCCACGCCGCGCTGCTGGGCATGCTGGGCGCCGGCGCGCTGAGCTACGCCGCGGGCGGCGGCCCAAGGCGCTATCTGGCGATTGACGGCGGTTTCCTCGAAGTGCTGGAGGACCACGTGCGCGTGCTGGCCGACTCAGCCGAGCGCGCCGAGGACATCAACGTGGATCGCGCCAGGTCCGACCTGGCGCGCGCCCAGGAGCAGTTAGCCAGCACCGCCGCCGATGCCGACCCGGCCGCCGCGCTGGCTGCCGTGAACCACGCACAGGCGCGGATCGACGCCGCCGAACGGCGCTAGCGCGCCACATCGTCACCGCCGAATTGCCGCGAGGAATGCGGGCTGGCGCGTCCGGCCCCTACCGGGCCGGCTTCCAACTGCCCGCCGGACCTCGATCCGTTTGTTAAACTTGCATAGATTCATGAAGCTGTCGATCCTCATGCCGGTCTACAACGAACGCACCGTGGTGGAGCGGTGCGTTTCGCTGGTAGTGACCGCGCCCCTGCCCGAAAACATGGACCGGGAACTGGTGATCGTGGACGATTGCTCGACCGACGGCACCTGGGAAATTCTCCAGCGCCTCTCCACCGGCTTCCCCCAAATCTGCCTCTTCCGCCACCAGCACAACGCCGGCAAGGGCGCCGCCGTCCGCACCGCCATCGAAAAAGCCACCGGCGATTTTTCGCTCATTCAGGATGCCGACCTGGAGTACGATCCCTCCGAATACCCGCGCCTGCTCAAGCCCTTGCTCGATGGCCACGCCGACGCCGTCTTCGGCTCGCGCTATATGGCCGGCGAGCAAACCCGCATCCTACCCTTCTGGCATTCCATGATCAACAAGGGCCTCACCCTGGTTTCCAACATGTTCTGCAACCTCAACCTCACCGACATGGAAACCTGTTACAAGGTGTTTCGCACCGACCTGCTCAAGAGCATCCCCATCCGCTCCGACCGCTTCGGCTTCGAGCCCGAAATCGTCATGAAGAGCGCCAAGCGCAAGTTCCGCATCTATGAAGTGCCCATCAGTTACCACGGACGCACTTACGAAGAAGGCAAGAAGATCGGCTGGAAAGACGGGCTCAAGGCTCTCGGCGTCATCCTCAAATTCTGGTTGATCGACGACCTCTACGCCGCCCCTTACGGCCGCGGCGTGCTCAACAATCTCACCGGCACGCCGCAATACCTGAGCTGGCTGGCGCGCAAACTCCGCCCGCATGTGGGCGACGCCGTGCTGGAAGTCGGCGCCGGCATCGGCAACATTTCCGGGCGCCTCATGGCCCGCCGCGTCCTATACGTCGCCGCCGAAAAAGACCCGCTCCACCTGCACGCTCTGCGCAACCGCTTCCTGCGCACGCCTAACGTGGTGGTGCAGCGCATCGACCCGGAAGTCCCGGGGGATCTCGCCGGCCTCGAAAACTGCTTCGACACCGTGCTCTGCATTAATGTCCTCGAGTATCTCGACTCGCCCGAGCGCGTGGTCGGTTCCCTCTCGACCGCCTTGAAACCCGGCGGCGTCCTCATCGTGCTGGTGCCCCGCGGCCCGGGCCTTTTCGGAACCCTGGACCGGAGCCTCGGCCACAAGCGCCGTTACTCCGTGGCCGACGCGTGCCGCCTGATGGAATCGCAGGGCTTCGTGGTGGACAAACTAATCGGCTTCAATAAAGCCGGCACGCCGCCCTGGTTCGCCTACAGCAAGCTGCTGGGCTCCCGTACCATTAATAAGCCCGTGCTGAAAATCTTCGATAAGACCGTGTGGTTGTGGCGCCGCCTGGATGGCCTCATGCCCTGGCCCGCGCTCTCGCTGATCGTGGTGGCGCGCAAACCCGCCGCGCCCGCGCCCGCCGCGCGCCAGTCCGGCGAAGCCGCCCGCCAAATGTACTCCCCCAATGCCAGTTGACTCCCAAGCCGCGCCGCTAGGCGGCCTGATGGCCGCCTTCCCCGCCCAGCGCATCCTGGTGGTGGGCGACCTGATGCTCGACGAATTTATCTGGGGCAAGGTTTCGCGCATCTCGCCGGAAGCGCCCGTCCCCGTGGTCAACGTCACCGGCGAGTCCTATTACCCCGGCGGCGCGGCCAACGTCGCGCGCAACGTCCGTGAATTCTCGAGCCACGTCGCCGTCATGGGCATCGCCGGCGCAGACCAGTCCGGGCGGCGCCTGCTCGATCTGCTTCAGGCCGCCGGCATCGACACCTCCGCCGTGCAACAGGACGCCGCTTTCTCCACCACCGTCAAGAGCCGGATTATCGCCCGCAACCAGCAGGTGGTGCGCGTCGACCGCGAACGCATGCCCGTTTCCCCGTCCGCGCACGTCGAACGCGCCATCGCGAACCTGGACCGCATCATCCCCTCCATCGACGCCATCGTGGTCGCCGATTATGGCAAGGGCTTCCTCACCCAGTCCCTGGCCGACCGCATTTGCGAAACCGCGCGCGCTCACGGGAAAATCCTGACGGTCGACCCGCATCCCCACACTTTGCTTTCCTGGCGCGGCGCGACCGCCGTCAAGCCCAACCGCGCCGAAGCGTTTCTCGCCGCCGGCCTTCCGCCTTCCGAACCGGTCACGCCCGTGCTTGAGGACCAGGCGCTGCTCGAAGCCGGCCGCCGCCTGTGCCGGTTGTGGAACGCGGGCAGCCTGCTCATCACTCTCGGCGAGCACGGCATGCTGCTTTTCGAAGGCGATGCCGCGCCGCGCCACACGCCCACCCGCGCGCAGGCCATCTTCGACGTATCCGGCGCCGGCGATACCGCCATTGCCGTCTTCACCTTGGCCTTGGCCGCCGGCGCTCAACCCGCCGAAGCCGCCGACCTGGCCAACCGCGCCAGCGGAATCGCCGTCGGCAAACTCGGCACCGCCACCGTCACCGCGGCCGAACTGGCCGCTACGTTTTCCGTCCCATGACTTCGCGGCCTGCCGTCTTTTTCGACCGCGACGGCACCCTCCTGGAGGATGCCGGCTATTGCGCCGACCCGCGCCAGGTGCGCCTCTACCCTGGCGTTCCGGCGGCGCTCCGCCGGCTGAAAGCCGCCGGCTTTCTCACCTTCATCGTCACCAACCAGAGCGGCATTGCCCGCGGCTTCTTCACCGAAGCCCAATACCAGGCCGTGCAAGCGCAACTGCTGGCGGAAATCGGCCCCGGCTTGATCGATGCCTCTTATTTTTGCCCCGATGCTCCCGGCGTTCCATCCTCCTGCCGTAAACCGGAACCCGGCATGGTCCTCCAGGCCGCGCGCGATTTCGCGATCGACCTACCGCGTTCTTACTTCATTGGAGACAAATCCGCCGACATCGAATGTGGCCGCCGTGCCGGCACGCGCACCATCCTGGTCATGACCGGCTACGGCCCGCAGCAAGCCTGCACCCCCGACTGGCGCGCCCCCGACGTCACTCAAGCCATCCGGTTAGTGCTCGATCAGGGCTTTTGACCGAACGAACCCAGTTCAGGTGTAAGGTGCGTGGGTTCCGTGGCCTGCGGACGCGGGCCGGCGGTCGGAGCGGGATGCCACCCGGTTGGCGAAACGAACCCAACTGGACAACAAGCGGAACGCGGGTGTGCCGCTTCCGATGGAGATTCGCCAGAGCAACGGAACGAACCCAATTCGCGCCGGAGGGTGGACGCGAGCTTGTGAGCGGACGCGAATGCGAAACGAAGCCAACCGGGATGAACGTGGAGATGGCATGAACCTACCCACTACCAAGGTAACCGGCGGGCTTGGGGATGCCGGAGAGATTGGGCGGTAAGGGATTGAAAACAGGGGGCAGATTCTGTGAAAATTTTGGTGACCGCACAGGCGAACAGGTCCGGGGAGACCGGGGATGTTCCCGCTGGACGGACACGCAGGGGAAAACGGGGGAAAACGGGTCCGGCGGAAAACGGGGGGAA
>JBEKYE010000402.1:0-4594 GCA_049511275.1 Bryobacteraceae bacterium | reverse complement strand
TCGAAAGGCGGCGACGGCCTGGTGAAGTGGACGGCGGCCAACCGCTCCGTCGACAACCAGGACATTGTGCTCTGGTACACCATGGGGATCACGCACAATCCGCGCCCCGAGGATTGGCCGGTGATGCCGGTCTACGAAGCCGGTTTCAAGCTGGTGCCGTGGGGTTTCTTCGCAAGCAACCCGGTGATGGATTTGCCGGCGGGGCGCTGAAACCGGCACTGGCATCCGCCATAATAGAGACTATGGGCGATCGAGTGATCATGAGCCGGCTGGTCCGCGGCCGCGCTCCGGGGCGCGAGTTTGATATCGCGTTCTGGCAGAAACTCGGTCCCACGCGGATTTTCGAAGCAGCCTGGGATCTGGTAGTGACCGCTGCCGCCGCACGGGGCATCCATGAAGATCAACTCCGACTTCAAAGATCTGTTACGAAGTTTAAACGCGGGCGGCGTCCGGTATCTGGTGGTGGGCGGCTACGCGGTGATGGTCCACACTGAGCCGCGATATACCAAGGACCTGGACATCTGGATCTCGCCTGACCGTGAGAACGCGCGCGCCATGCTCGAAGCGCTCGCCGCCTTTGGCGCTCCCACCGCCGGAGTGAACGCAGACGACTTCACTCAACCCGAAGTCTTCTTCCAGATAGGCGCGGACCCCGTTCGCGTCGACATCCTGACGTCCGTAACCGGTCTTGATTTCCCATCGGCATGGAAGCGGAGGATTGTCGTGGATTTTGGAGGAGAGCCCACGCCGGTCCTTTGCCGCAAAGACATTCTCGCCGCCAAAATTGCGGCAGGCCGGCTGAGAGACCAAAAGGACGTTCGCCATCTTCGCCGGAAGTGAAGCTTAGCTTAGGGGATCGGGGCCGCGCATCCGCCCTCCAACTTACGAGCAAAGGTATGGGTGTGAGTCTCAGCGATGACCGAATTGCCGCTCTGACTGATTGCGATTGCGCCGGAGGAGGAAAGCAAAGGCGATCAGCCCCAAGGCCAGCAGGCTCAAACTCCCCGGCTCGGGGGTCGCATTATCCACCGAGATGTTGTCCAAGGCGATATACGCCGGATCGTCCCGGAAAATGAACTCGATTGTATCGCTGCCTGTTCCGATTGGGTCGTACGTAAGCTGGGTCCAGGCGCCCCCTGTACTGGGGTCGCTCAGGCTCACCAGCAGAGCCCCATTCCAGTAGGCGGAAAAGTCGCTCGGACCGTCCCCAACCGCATTCAGCCAGAAGCTGAACGTGTAAGAAGTCCCGAGCGTATCGGCAAACGTCTGGCTCAGAGTAGCGTCGCTGCCGACTGGGCCTAGCACGCCATAAAACGTGCCTTCTTCGGCACCCGTGTACACATAAAACGCACCGCTGACTACTTCTGTGTCCTCGAAGTTGCCGCCCATCGTCCAGCCGGTGAAATCCCCGGTCTCAAATCCGGGGTTAGTCACAAGGTTACCCGCGCAAAGCGGCAACGCGGCAATCGCGAGCAGCATGGCTAGCTTTTTCATTTGACGATAATAAGCACACTGCACCCTGGAAGTCAAGGGGGGTGAATCAAGAAGAAGGAAGTCAAGGAGGCTTTTGAGAATCCGCATCAGTCATCTGGCTCCCAAACCGGGCCAAAAATGTCGCAACCATTACAAATCGCTGCCACTTGAGCCTAATTTCGGAGTCCAGCCCCCGGTGAATGCGCCTCCGCTCGCCCCGCCAAATTCCCCCGTTCCCGTTGGAAAGTCGCCGTTCAATGGATATCTATTTCTTTCAATCGGTTAAACGGGCAAGATGGCCTCAATCTGGGAAGGTTGCACAACTATGAGCACTCAGTCCTTGGAACCTAAAGCCATGCCCCCGGCCAATCTCGTGCAGATCGGCTCTTCCGTCGAGAACAGGATTCAACAACGGCTTGCGGAGGAACGCGCCCGTCTGGAACGGGAAGCCGGCCTCGGCAAACGTGAGGTTCATCATTTTAAGCGGCCGGCGGAAAAGCCCTTCACGCGCGACCAGCGCTCCACCACCACGCTGCTGTTCGGCGGCCTTACGTGGAAACACGAAAAACTGGTGCATGGCGCGCTCGAAGGTCTGGGATATAAAGCCCGCGCGGTGCCCACGCCCAACGTGAAGGCCTTCCAGGCCGGCAAAGAGTACGGCAACAACGGCCAGTGCAATCCGACCTATTTCACGGTGGGCAACCTGGTGACCTATCTGCAGAGTCTCGAAGAGCAGGGAATGTCGCGGCAGGAAATCATCGACACGCATGTCTTCTTCACCGCCGGCGCCTGCGGCCCCTGCCGCTTCGGCATGTACGAAGCCGAATACCGGCTGGCGCTGCGCAACTCCGGGTTCGACGGCTTCCGCGTTCTGCTGTTCCAGCAGTCCGGCGGCTTGAACCAGTCCGACGCCGAAGCGGGCATGGAGATGAATCTCGACTTCTTCCTCGGCATCCTCAACGCGCTCAATTGCGGCGACGTGATGAACGAAGTGGCGTACGCCATCCGCCCGTTTGAAGCCGAGGCCGGCAAGACCGACCAGGTGCTCGACCAGACCATGGACTACATGCACGAGGTGTTCAAGAACAAACGCCCGTGGAAGCTCGAAGGCGGAATGAGCAAGCGTCTGCTGGGCTTCTCCGACACCGCGGAATACATCGGCAAGTTCGTCAACCAGCTCAAGGGCGCGGATTACGTGGGTCCGCTCGAGCGCTGCCGCGACCGTTTCAACGAAATCGATATCGACCGCCTGCGCGTCAAGCCCATCGTCAAAATCACCGGCGAGTTCTGGGCGCAGACCACCGAAGGCGACGGCAATTTCAATATGTTCAAGTTCCTGGAGCGCGAAGGCGCGCAGGTGCTGGTGGAACCCATCGGCACCTGGATCATGTACATGATCCACCAGGTGGTGCAGAAGTACAAAGACTTCAAGGGCCTGGAAGAAGGCGCTGTGCTGCCGCCGCTGTGGAAGGTGGGCTCGCGCGCCAAGATCGAATTCACTTACCGCCAGAAGGTGGCCAAGCTGAAACTGGCCGAAGGCATCTTCAAGGGTGAATACCACAAAATCGTCAAGGCGCTGGGCGGAATTGCCCATCACCTGGCCGACCAGTACGAACTGCAACGCCTGGGCCACCCGTTCTACAATTCGCGCGCCGGCGGCGGCGAAGGCCACCTGGAAGTCGCCAAGAACATCTACTACTCGAACAAAGACCTGGCCCACATGGTGCTTTCTCTCAAACCCTTCGGCTGCATGCCTTCGACGCAATCGGATGGCGCGCAATCGGCCGTGGTTTCGAACTACAAGGACATGATCTACCTGCCGGTGGAGACCTCCGGCGAAGGCGAGATCAACGCACACTCCCGCGTGCAGATGGCGCTCGGAGAAGCCAAGAACAAGGCCAAGAAGGAATTCGCCGAAGCCCTGGAGAAAGCCGGCCTGACGCTGGCCGAGTGCCGCGCCTGGGTGGAGCGCCATCCCGAAACCAGGCGGCCCATGTACCAGGTCCCGCACGCCAAAGGCTATGTCGGCGGCGCGGCGAATTTTGTTCTGCACATTGCCGAGCGCATGAAGGCGGAAGGGGAAACCCGGCCCGAGCGTGAACTGGCCGCTGTAGCGAATTAACGATCGCCATGGAAAAACACTTCCTGATAGGAATGGATGTCGGCTCGACCACGGTGAAGGCCGTGGTGATCGATGCCTCCACCGATGAGATTCTCTGGAGCGATTACCAGCGGCACGACACCAAGCAGCCGGAGAAGGTTCTCGAGTTCTGCAAGCGGTTCGACACGGAGATTGAGGGCTTCGATGCCAAGCGGTCGCGCATGTTCATCACCGGCTCGGGCGGCAACGGGCTGGGCAAGCACCTGGGCGCCAAGTTCGTGCAGGAAGTCAACGCGGTTTCGCTCGCCGTCGAGAAGATGTATCCGGAATGCGGATCGGTGATCGAGCTGGGCGGCCAGGACGCCAAGATCATCATCTTCAAAACGGACCCGGAGACGGGCCGCAAGAAGAAGATTCCGTCGATGAACGACAAGTGCGCCGGCGGCACGGGCGCGGTGATCGACAAGATCAACGCCAAGCTGCGCATTCCCGCGGCCCAGCTCTGCGAAATGGGCTACCAGGGCGTCAAGCTGCACCCGGTGGCCGGCAAGTGCGGCGTGTTCGCCGAGACCGATATCAACGGCCTGCAGAAGATGGGCGTGCCGCCGGATGAGCTGATGGCGTCGCTGTTTGAAGCCATCGTCATGCAGAACCTGTCGGTGCTCACGCGCGGCAACACGCTGCTGCCGGTGGTGCTGCTGCTGGGCGGACCCAACTGCTACATCAAGGGCATGCGCGATTGCTGGAAGAGCAATATCCCGAAAATCTGGGAAGAGCGCAACACCCCGCTGCCGGAAGGCGTACCGCCGCAAGACCTCATCAAGACTCCCGACAACGCGCAGTATTTCGCCGCCATCGGTTCCGTGGAATTCGGCAAATCGGAAGACGACGAAGTCGGGCAGTATACCGGCTACGAGAGGCTGGAGTGGTACGTCACCGTGGGCCGCGAGCAGGAGAAGGCCAAAAAGGGCGGCACCGGCGGCCTCGCGAAGGACGACGCGGAGCTGGCGGCGTTTAAGC
>JBEKYE010000401.1:0-4595 GCA_049511275.1 Bryobacteraceae bacterium | reverse complement strand
CATACTTCTGCTTGATCGGCCAGAGCAGCCGGCGCGCCTTGTCGAGGTTCACGTTGTCCGGCCAGCTATTGAGGGGAGCAAATCGCTGTGCTCCGGAACCCGCGCCGCCTCGACCGTCGGCGATACGGTACGTGCCTGCGCTATGCCAGGCCATACGAATGAAGAGCCCCCCATAGTGGCCATAGTCGGCGGGCCACCAGTCCTGCGATGTCGTCATCAAGGCATGCAGGTCCTGGATCACGGCATCCAGATCGAGGCTCTTGAATTCTTTCGCATAATTGAACTCCTGGTCCATCGGATCGGACAGGGGGCAGTGCTGGTGCAGCATCTTCAGGTTTAGCTGATTCGGCCACCAGTCCGCATTCGTCTGGGCCCCAGCTTGGGTGGGTCTGAACGGACACTTCGCTTCGGTTGACATATGTATATCCTCCTTCGAATTAAGAACAAAAAACTGCTGCGAACTACGAACCCATTCTAGCGCTCACATTCGCGCCATCGGCGCTGGCCACGCTTACGGGAATCCACACGCCTACGACACTTTTCGGGAAGCGTGCCGCGGAGCGCACTTCGTGCAGAGCCCCCGGAAAATGAGTTCGCATTCGCGAAGAACCCGCTTGCCGAGGGAGCCCGAGGCAGGCCTCGGCAGGTCGAACCACTCCATGTCCTCAACATTGCCGCAGCGGTCGCAGATGAAGTGGTGATGCCGCATGCCTTTCGCATCGAATCGCGCGGCGCGGCCCTCAACGGCCACTTCACGCACCAAACCCGCCTGCACCAAGTCCCGCAGATTGTTATAAGTCGTGGCCCTGGAAGAGCGCGGATCCGCGCGATTCACGGCTTCGAAGATTTCCGCCGCCGTGGGATGACTGTTGTGCTCCATCAAGAATGCCATCACGGCGTAACGCTGCGGAGTGCACCGCAGCCCGCTGCCTTCCAAGGACCGTTTAATCGCCTCGACGTCCATGAAGAATTTAGATTATATCTAATGTGGCATTTTGTCAAGACTTATGCTTTTGCCTGCTGCTGCGGGCAGAGAACTGGCGGATGCCGTATTGAGTATCCTCATCGAGTGGCCGCCCTGTTACTCTTCCCACGTCGAACGGTCCCGACGTTGCGCTCGCGGGGTTTTGAGACGACCAGGGCAGTGGGCGACAGATTGGTGCGGAATCATGAGGCGCGATTTCCCAGGGGATTTATCAACAACGATTACGCGGACGGCTCGGACTCGCCCCCTAACACCGCTCTTTGCCACTGCCAATCCCTCGCTCAACGGTCGCGCAGCCGGCTCAACATCCCGGGGTCGACTTTGGCTTTGACAGTGCGGCGGTCGAGGCCGAGGCGGCGGGCGGTCTCTTCAAAACTACGGGTGCGGCTGTAGACAATGGTGACATAGCGGGAGAGCAACTCATCGGCGGAGAGCCGGCCCGCGCGGGCGGCTTCGGCGAATTCATCGGCGGGGTTTTCAGGAGCGGCGCGCTGGCGTTCTTCGCGGTGATGCTGCTGGTTGCTGGATTGCGGCCGCACGCCTACACGGTGGCTGCTCTGGCGTTCGCCGGCTGCTGGTGGAGCAACCTCGTGGGCGGGCTCGACCCGGTGCTCGCGGCAGGAACCGTCGTCGCGTGTCTCTATGCCGCGCAGTTCATGAGCGCGCGCGGCAGCCGGTCTCGCTGGTATCTTTCGCAGCTGGGGACAGCTCTCTGGACGCTGCTGCTCTACTACCAGGTCGCAGGCAACGTGCGGACGGTGGCATGGGGAATCGAAGGCGTGGCGTTGCTGGGCTCGGGCTTCCCGCTGCGCGACCGGGTGCTGCGGCTTTCCGGGCTGGCATTGTTGCTGGGGTGCATTCTGAAGCTGTTTCTGTGGGATCTGCGTCACCTGGAGACGCTGGCGCGGATCTTCTCATTCCTCGCGCTGGGCCTGTTCTTGGTGGGGGTGTCGTGGGTTTATACGCGGTTTCGTGACAGGGTGGCGCACTATCTGTGAGGGGTAAGGGCTTCAAGCCTATGCCATCCCAATACCAGCCTCGCACTGCCGCCCTTGGCCGCCTGCTGAGTGCCGGCCTGCTGCTCGGGCAGAAGACGCGGGGGGCGGTCAGGATTGCAAGTGAATGTTGCCGGCCTTAAGCGATCATTTCGCTGCCCTCGAAGGTCGGTGTAGCGCGTGCCCGCACATTCCGTGCGCGCTGTTATCGCATATCCTGTAGGGCAACGGGGCGCTTGTTGTATATTTAGTATTAAACTACCTGAATACCTGTTTTGAGGTCTGAAAGGAGATGGGAAGATGTTCAAGCGGATGATGCCGGCGATTTTCGCGGCTGCCTTGGGGCTTTTACCGGTGTGGGCGCAAGACAAACCGGCGATCGTGGTTCATGCCTTCACGCTCGCGCCCGATGTGAAGTTCCCCTACGATATGAATCAATTGCAAACCCGGGTGATTGCGATGCTCAAAGATAAAGATGGGGCGCTATTCGACGCACTTCCCACCGCTCCCACCGGCCAGGCCCGCGTCTATATTCTCGACGGTGAAGTCCTGGAGTGGCATAAGGGCAATACGGCAGAAAGGATGCTCATTGCCATGGGTTCGGTGGCGGGACGTGAAAATGCGAAGATTCACTACTGGCTGACGGACAAGGACGGGAAGAAGATCTTCGAGAATACGGACACGATCCGGCAAGGCTTCATGAAGAACGTACATGAAAAATCAGTCGGGACTCTCGCGATGCCGTTTGCGGAGAAACTCGCTGAGCGCTTGAAGGAGGCGAAGCTGGCGCCCGAGAGTTGACCAGAACAGTAGCCAACCGGGTGCGATCCGCCAGGTTGACGTGGAACCAACCCGGGACTTAGTCCGGCCGGAAGCGATGGTGCTGTCCTATAACGGCTGCGAAACTTCTTTGCTAGTGCACGGTTGGCACCATCCTCAGCCGCGCGGCGAGGGCAATGCGCCAAATGTGCAGGCAAGGGGGTTGTGGGAGCCTTCGGCAACTGCGCCAGGATACCGGCGCTGGGAGAGAGGCGGGGCGGCCCCGGCAAATGCAGGTCCTGTCGAACCCTGACCAACTTGGCGCCACAAGCAGCCGGCAGCCCGCCCATGGACGCTCAGGCGCGTGCAGCGCAAAGTTGCGCCATCTCACCGGAAGAGCCACACCTGGAATATGTGCCGACCCAGAATACTGGCCGAGACGTTTCGGTCAGAGGGCTGCGACGGGATTCTATCCGAATCCCTGCTTAGCAAAGGAACGAATATCGCCCTGTTCGACACAGCTTCAGCGGAACTGATGAATTGGATGGTTTGAATTCGAGTTATCTGACAATCCATACTTCATGACAAAACACTACCCTGAAATCGCGGTGCGGCGCATGGCCGGATTCGACGCGTCGGCCTGAGCGCCGCGTTAGAACGCGTCGGGCGGCCGGGCCGCGGAATTGCCGTTGAGAAACCGGTCGAACCAGTAGCACTGCCAATTCAGGCTCTCCACTAGGTGCTTGGGCTCACCGGTGCGAGTCAGGTTGTGGTTCTCGCGCGGAAAGATCACCAACTCGGCGTTTACCCCGTAGTGCTTCAGCGCGCGGAACCATTGTTCGCCCTGCTCGATAGGCACACGATAGTCGTTGTCGGAGTGCAGGACCAGCGTCGGCGTCTTGACGTTCTTCGCGTACTTCAGCGGGGACGCGTCCCAGTATTGGTCGAAGTCGTCGAACAGGAACCCTTTGAAGTCGTCTTGATGGCCGTAGGCTCCGTCGCGCGTGCCATCGTCGCTGATGAAGTTGGACACACTGCGCAGGGTGACGGCAGCTTTGAAGCGCGTGGTGTGTCCCAGTATCCAGTTGGTAAGATAGCCGCCGTAGCTGCCGCCGGTCACGCCCAGCTTGCCGGTATCGATCCACGGGTTCTGGCGGACGGCCGCGTCCACGCCGGCCATCACGTCCTGATAGTCCATGCCACCCCAGTTGTTGACGATGCCACGCTCGAACTTCTGCCCGTAGCCCGTGGAGCCGCGCGGATTGCAGAAGAAGACCGCCCAGCCGCGCGCCGCATAGACCTGAAATTCGTGATACCAATCGACTCCGTACTGCCCTGCGGGACCTCCGTGGATGCTCAGCACCATGGGATACTTCTTGTCGGGTTGCCAGCCGACCGGCTTGACCAGGAAGCCATCGATGTCCCATCCGTCGCTGCTCTTGAAAGGCAGGCGCTCCACGGCGGCGAGGTCCAGGCCGCTCCACAGGGCGGCGTTGAGGTGGGTCAACTGGCGCTCGCTGCTGCCATCGAGAGCGGATATATACAGGTCATCGAGGTGCTGGAAATCGTTGGCCAGATAGGCCATCACGCCGGACTTCCGGTTGGCATCCACGGCGCGGACCGCGCGCTCGCCTTTGGTGACCTGGACTGCCTTGCGCGAGTCGAGATCGACGCGAAAGAGATGCAGCGTTCCCTTGACGCCGGTTTCGAAGCTCAGTTCCCGGGGACCCGGACCCCAACGTAGCGCTGTGGGAATGAGGTCGATATCGTCGGCCGCGAGACGCGGTTTGGCGCCGCCTGCCGAGGAGGCGATGTAGAGCTTGGGAAACAGGCGCCTCTCGGTCTCTCCGGTGAAC
>JBEKYE010000400.1:0-4613 GCA_049511275.1 Bryobacteraceae bacterium | reverse complement strand
TTTCCGGGTACGCGGCCACGGCGTGTTGCCCATCCGGTTCAGTTGGGGAACGGCCGAAGCGCGCCAACGCGCTTTGCGCGAAGCGCTGGACGAAGCCGATCAGAAGATGTACGCGATGAAGCGGGAGCGCGCCGGCGAGGTCCCCGCGCGGGAACGCCCGCCGGCGCTTTGAAGGCGGGACAGGCGGGACAGGCGGGACAGGCGGGACCGGCCTCCGGCCGGTCCTGGACAGGCCAGGAGGCCTGTCCTACTTGACGTAAATAGCCGTGTACCAGCCCTGGCTGATGTCGTAGTTGACCACGCCGTCGGCAATGAGGGCGACGGGTGTCGATCCGCCGGTCGTGCTGCTGGGAGCGACTCCTTGCGGGATCAGCACGTTGATCTGCCAGACGCCCACCAATTGATCGAGTCCGGAATACTCGACATGTTGCCCGGCTTCGCCGTAACCGTTGACATCGATGGCGTTCAGGAAAACGGTGAGCGCCACCGGCGAGTTCAAGGCCGCGGTGATGGGCGTTCCGTCGGGCGGAGCGCCTGGCACATATCCCTGTCCGGTTGCGTAAATCGAAATGACGGAGCCGCGCGGCGCGGGATTGCTGGCGCTGTTCACGGTGCCGTCCTGGTTGTCTACGCAGGCGAAATGAATCTTCGCGCTTGCTGGAGCGCACTCGAAGATTCCGGGGGAAACCGGCTGCATCTGAGCCAGAGTTGCGCCCAAAACCTGGCCGGGAGACCCATCCGGGTTGACCTGCACCACTTCCACGTCGGCGGTGCCGCTGGAGGCCGTCGGCGTCTTCCCATCGGCCTGATAATTGGGCACGACGAAGTTGATCTGGCCCGGCGAGACGTAGTAGAGCGGCGCCGGCGTGCCGTTGAACAGAACTTCGGTATCCGCCAACTTTGTCGGCATGGGATAAGCGGTGAAGCTGGTGGTGGTGGTGCCGAACTGCGTACCGGCGCAGTTGGTGCAGGTCTTGAGGGTCGCCACCACTCCCGGGGCCAGGGCGCGGCCGGTAAGGAAATTGGCGCCGTTCATGGGGGTCAGGCCGGGGTAGTAGAAGGCCACGCGGTTGGCATCGTCGGCCACATAGAGATCGCCGTACTGATCCAGGGCGACCGCCAGAGGATGCAGCAGATAGCCGCTGGAGGCTTCCGTGATGGTGGAGTTGGCTAGGTTACCCAGTTGGTAGGAAGTGAGGCTGGCATAACGCACGGAGGTTCCGGCGTTGGTATTGGCTATCCAGATTTCGCCCGTGAGCAAGCTGACGAAAACTCCCTGTGGATTGCTGAAGCCGGTCATGGGGAAGCCAGCTTCGCCGGTAGCGGTGGTGCCGGGGTTATGCGGGTCGTTGAAGACCAGAATGCGGTTGTTGCCGCTGTCGGCGACGTACACAAAGCCGCTGGAGTCGCAGGAAACACCGTGCGGGTTGTTCATGGCGGTGGTGCTGGTGCCGGCGGACTTGCCGTTGAAAGTTTGTTGGCCGAAGACAACGGTCGCGGCCTTGCCGTTGTCGTTTCCGGCATTGAAAGTGCCGTTGGTCATGGGGATGTAGAGCACGCGATTATCGCCCTGATCGGACACCACCAGGCCATTGACGCCGGAGAAGGCCAAGCCATAGGGAGCCAGCATCGTGCTGGAAGTGGCGTCGAAGATCTGGGAGGTGAAATTCTGCTGGCCAAGCACCAGGTCGGCCGGTTCGGGAGCGCCGCCCGTGTAAGCGAATGGAGCGGGGAAGCGCAGAACACGGCCGTTGAGCGAATCGGCCACGTAGAGGTTGCCTTGGGAATCCACCAGCAGGCCGATGGGGCGGTTGAGGCCCGATGAGTTGGGCTTGGTGCCGTCGTTAGCCGGGTAGTTGACCAGGGCGGTTTGCATATCCGGCTGGCCGAGGACAATATCGGCCTTCGCGCCGGGCTTGAGATTCCGCAAATCCTTGAAGCCCAGCACGCGGCTGTTTCCGGGATCGGAGACGTACAGGTGAGGAGTGCCGCTGCTCGAATCGATGGCGATGGCGCTGTCGACAAAACTGGCGGAGCCGACGACATTGAGGAACTGGAATTCGCGGCCTTCAATCAGGTTGATGGAGTTGGTGTCGGAGCGGTCCTGGCCCAGCCAACGAGTGGCGGAGCCGAGCGTATTGCCCGATATCGGGAGGTCGACCAGGCGATTGTTGTAGGTGTCCGCCACGAACAAGTCGGTGCTGGTGGCAAACGCACCGCCGGGACCCCACAGCGTGTTGGCGGCGGGCCTGGGAAGGCCGTTGTTGGGGGCGCGGCACGCAGCGTAAGTGGGCAAGCTGGGTTGTTGTGCCGCGCAGTTGTTTGCCTGCCCATAAATGGATGTGGCTTGCGGCGGGGTGCCATCGGTGGGCCAGTTGGCGTAGACATCGAACAGCATGATCCGGCTGCTGCCGGAATCCAACACTCCCACCGCGGGCGTGCTTCCAGTGAGGAAGAAAACGGCTCCGGGGCTGACCATGACCGTATTGTCCAACAGGGCCTGTAGTGCGGTCTGGGAAGTGGGGGGAACGAATGTGGCCGGGAAGATCCCCATTTGACGGCTCGCCGACATGCCCGTGGTGAAGGGCGGGGCAAAGACCATCACGCGGCTGATGCCATTGGAATCGGTCACGAACAAGTTGCCGCTGGGGTCGAAAGCCAGACCGTCGGGCAGGAAAAATTGGTTGGTGACGTATTTAGCGGTGGGGTTGCCGCTGCTCAGCGGGGTTTGCAGGGAAACAAAATCGTTCTGGCCGAGTTCGAGATTTGCCGTCAGACCGCCGCCGCCGGCCGCCACATCGGCGGCCTTGAATTCCAGGACGCGCAGGTTGCCGGCGTCGGTCACCCACAGGTTCCCCGAGCTGTCGAAGGCGATGGAGGACTGGAGAATGACTGAGCCGTTCGTCAGAAAGATGCCTTGGGCGTTGGGCGTAGTCTGGCCGTTATAGTTGGCGCTCCGCCCGTTGACGGTGGCCTGGCCGATCCACAGGTCGGGCACGGGGTACTGTTCGGGATTCTGCTGTCGCGTGACCTGATTGAACGGATTCGGGTAGCGCAGCACGCGGTTGTTGCCGCTGTCGGCAACATAGAGGTCGCCCTTGTAGGCGGCAATGCCGGTGGGCCGGAACAGGCCGGTGGAGTAGGCCGTTCCGGGCCCGCCCGCGAAAGTGGTGAGAAGGTCGGGCTGGCCGATGGCCAGATCGGCAAACTGTCCGCTCTGGAAGCTGTTGGCGTTTTTCCACGCCAGCACGCGGTTGTTGGTGGTGTCGGTGACGTAGAGGATGGGTGGCGAAACCGAAGTGTCGACGGCCACGCCTTGGGGGTAGTAGAACTCGCGGCCTTCCACCAGGTTGGGATTGGTGCTCGAGATGTTCAATGCGGGAGAGCCAATCGATCGAGAGGGGACCGCATTCAGAGTAATATTCTGCGCAAACGCGGTAGCGGCGCCGGCAAGGGCCAAAGTGAGGACAGAGATGTGCTTTTTGTTCATTGAAGATTCCACCAGGAAGGCGCGGACGCGGAGTGCGCTCTCTAAGAGGATACCAGACCAGCGGCGGCGTGCAAATATGCCGGGTACTGGCCGCCCCCGACAGACAAGGGCTGAACCGGCGTTTTGTTACACTGAGGATTGCCCCAACCGACACCTGCCGCCAAGCCCCGGGTTTGCGCGGTGAGCTTCTTGAACACCACTCCGCTGGTGTGGGGAATGCTGCATGGCCCCCAGAAGGGAATCTTCGAGCTGGATTTCCGGGTACCCTCGGGCTGCGCCGACCAGTTGGCGTCGGGCGCCGCGGATATCGGTATCGTCCCGTCTTTCGAATTGACACGGCAGGACTTGGAGGTAATCCCAGGCGTCGGGATCGCCTGCCATGGAGCGGTACGCAGCATCCTGCTGGTATCGTCGCGGCCGGCCGCGGAAATCCGCACTCTGGCAGTCGACAGCAGCTCGCGAACGTCGGTGCAACTGGCGCGCATCATCCTGGAGCGCAGGTACGGTGCCGAGCCCGTCATGACAGCCCATGCCCCCGATCTGGACGCCATGTTGAGAGTAGCGGATGCGGCTCTGATTATCGGCGACCCGGCTCTGCGGATCGAACCGGACTGTCTGCCTTATCACGTTTACGATCTGGGCGCCGAGTGGGTCCAGATGACCGGGCTGCCCATGGTGTTCGCGGTCTGGGCCGGCCGCAGCGCCTCGGTCACCCCGCCGGTGGCCGAGGCGTTTCGGGAATCGTACCGGTATGGGCGCGCGCGAATCGAGGAAATTGTGGCCGCGGAGTCCCCGCGCCGCGGATTCTCCGCCCGCCTGGTGCGGGACTACCTCAACAACCACGTCGTGCATGAACTGGGCGCGCGCGACTATGAGGGAATGGAGTTGTTCCTGCGATACGCGCGCGAAGGTGCGGCACGACCGGTTTGACCGGGGGATCTCCGGTTTCCTATACTGAAAGGACGCATATGTATTTCCTGGTGATGTTTGTCCACGTGGTGGTCTGTATCTTTCTGCTCAGCGTGGTACTGCTGCAGCGCGGAAAAGCGGCGGACCTGGAGGGCGCAGTCGGCGGCCTGGGTTCACAGACGGCCTTCTGGCCGCGTGGCTCGGCGACTCTGCT
>JBEKYE010000399.1:0-4641 GCA_049511275.1 Bryobacteraceae bacterium | reverse complement strand
GTTCTGGTTCAGGATGACCAGGGGCTCGCGCACCGTTTCCACAATCGCTTCGGCGAAGTCCAGACCGCGCTTGGCGGCATCGATATCGATCAACATCAGCACGGCGCCGTCGGTTTTGCCATCCGCTCCCACGGACGGGAGAATGCGCAACGAATACCAGCGGCCGTGCGAGTCGCGGATATCGCGCGGGATCCGATCGCGGCCTTCCATCGCATCCAAAAGCAGCCGCCGCAGATCGGGTAGTTCCACTTGAGGCTGAAGATCGGTTATCGACCGTCCGACATCGGAGGCGATCAGATTCAACATGGGCTCCATGGCGCGCGTAAAGCGGCGAATGCGCAGATCCCGCCCAACCATCACCAGGGGTATGCTGATGCTTTCGAGAAGATTGGTGAGATCCCGGTTGACTCTGCTGAATTCCAGGTTGCTGGTCTTCAGCTCTTCGTTCAGGGTGTTCAGTTCTTCGTTGGCCGATTCCAGCTCTTCTTGCGCGGTTTCCAGCTCCTCGTTGCCGGCCTGCGCCTCTTCGTTGGCCGCCCTGAGCTCTTCCAGGGTGGTTGCATGATCTTCCACGATGGATCGCAGATACTCCTTGGTTGCTACAAGCTCGCGCCGCAGTTGAGCGCTTTCCCCTTGGTCCTCGATGGCGGGCTTGTCCGTCGCCCTGGGGCCGCCGTTCGGCCCGGCGTCCTCGAACGAAACCAGAAAATGTCGTTCCTGGGAAGAGGACGAGCCCCTGAACGGGATTACCTTGATTGTGACCTCTACCAGTTGGCCGGCGCCTTCGATACGGAAACCGTCTTCCTTGGCGACGGCGCTGGTTTGCCTGGCAGCCCGGATGGCCTTTCCCAGACCCGCAATCAAGCCTTCGCGCGCCAGTTTCAGAAGATTCTGGGTCGGCTCGCCCGGCGAAAGCTCGAGGTACGGAGCTGTGCGGCCCCGCACCTGAACGATGTTCAGATCATCGTCAATGATGACGCCGGGAGGGCCATGTTCGGCCAGCACCAGCCGGTCGGCTTCTCTCAGCACGTCCGGCCCCGCCCGGCCCTCGGCAATTCTCTGCCGGAGATCCACCCGGCCTGCGGCGCGGCGGCCTTCGCTCAGGCGTGGCACCGGCTTATCCGCGGTCGGTCGCATGCAATAGATCCTGTGTGTCTTGTCCACTTGATGAAATGACTCGGAAATCGCGCCGGTGCTTTCCGATGGGCCGAGTACCAGGAAGCCTGTTGGCTTGAGGGCATAATGCAAGATCGACAATACCTTGCGTTGTAATGCGGCACCCAGGTAAATCAGGACGTTGCAGAAACTGATGAGGTCCAGCCGCGAGAAAGGCGGGTCCTGGGCCACGTTGTGCCTGGCAAAAACGCATACGTCGCGGATGATCTTCGCCACCTGGTACCGGCGCTCCGTTCTGGTGAAGAAGCGCGCCAATCGCTGCGGCGAGACAAGCGCCAACTCCGAGTCCTTGTATGTGCCGGCGCGGGCTGTTTCGATGGCTGTTTCGCTGATATCGGTGGCGAAAATCTCGAACGGAACGCTCACTTTCGCGTCTTCCAGGAATTCCATCAGGCAGATGGCGATGGAATAAGCCTCCTCGCCCGTGGCGCACCCTGGCACCCAGATGCGGATCGGATCCTCGGGCCCCCTACCCTCAACCAGAGCGGGAAATACCCTCTTTTTCAGTTCCTCGAAGACCGCTGCTTCGCGAAAGAATGCCGTGACGGTGATGAAACAATTCTCGCACAACGCGTTTGTTTCCTCGCGATTCTGCTCGAGGTCCCGGCTGTAATCTTCCAGCTTTTCGAATCCGCGGAGGGCCATGCGCCGCTTGATGCGCCGCAGCAGGGTGCTGTGCTTGTAATGTGTGAAGTCCACTCCGGTCGCGTTCCGCACCAGCCGGAGGATCTTGGCCAGTTCTCGATCCCCCGGCGGCTCAATCGCCTCCCGAGGCTTGGTGGCGGCCTGAGCAGCGCGCGCGATGGCCGCCAGTTGCCTGGCGATGGCAGCCGGCGGCAGGATGTAATCCACCACGCCGGCGGCGATGGCGCTTCCCGGCATGCCGTCGAACTTCGCGGTTCGCATCTCCTGCCCGAAGGTGATGCCGCCCGCAGCCTGGATCGCTCGGAGGCCCAGTGTCCCATCGGATGCGGTTCCCGACAGAATGACGCCGAGGGCCTGGCTGCCGCGGTCCGCCGCCAGGGCGCGGAGAAAAGAGTCAATCGGCATGTTGCGGCCACTGTCCGGCCGGGTTGAGGTATGAATGACTCCATCGGAAATGCCCAAATTGGCTCGTGGCGGAATCACGTAGACCTGATTGGCCTCAACGCGAGTTTCGCCCTTCACTTCAGAAACAGGCATTTGGCTGGCTTTGGAAAGTAACTCGGCCAGATGGCTTTCGTGACTGGGATCGAGGTGCTGAATCAGCACGAATGCCATGCCGGTATCGCCCGGCAGATGGCTGAGCAACTCCGTGAACGCCTCCAGTCCGCCGGCGGAGGCTCCTACGCCAACCACAATGGGTGAACTGCGTTTGTTGCGTTCCTCGCCGGCTGGCCGCGCGACGGCTGCACTGGAAGCGGGCTTTACGGCTGCTGTGGGGGTCCTTCGCGGCGAGCGAGTTGGCCGCTTTGGGCGGCCCGAGTCAGGCGCGCGCTTAGAACGCACGACCCGGCTTAGCCGACGCTTGCCAGTCTTCTTTGCCAAACGCCACCATTCCCTTTCTTGGCGCGACAAACGGGCGCCAGCGTTGGAACGCGAGCGAGCAACAAAGCACGTGGAGTTCCAATCTCACTCCCCCATCCTCGCCGGCGCCCGGTCCTCGCGGCTGGCTAGCCAACTGACTGAATTGTAACGCCGTCTCAATCCCGGAAGGAGCCGCTGCGGCATGCAACCGCGGTCAGCCGGCTACGGGAGCGGCCAGCAGATCCTTGATGATTTTGCCGATCTCCATGAACTGATCCAGACCGGAAGGCTTGGTGATGAATTGGACCACTCCGAGGTCTTTCAGCAGCGCCTCGTCTCGCCGGGACCGGGAAGAGCTCCACACGCACACGGGAACGCCGCCGAGGTGCCTGGCGCTGCGAATTTCGTGCAGGATGTCTTCGCCGGTATATTTGGCCAGGTTCAAGTCCACCAGGATCAAGTTTGGAATTGCCGCATCCGCATGGGTCCCTTGCCTGCGGATGAACGCGAGGGCTTCGCTTCCGTTCAGCAGGTGAACCAGTTCAAATCGGAAACCTTGCTGATTCAGGGCCCGCCGGAGAAGGAAGACGTCCGAGGCGTTGTCTTCAACAACCAGAATCCGGGCTACGGAAACAATTGAAGCGTGTCTCAAGCTCACCTCCAGCAGCCACCTTCGCCGGCCGCTCTTTGCCGTTCCACAGTTGATGGTGGCACCGTTTGCGAAGCCACCCCCTGCCCCTTACTTGCAATCCGTCGCCCAATCCTCACCGGGATGGGCAGTTTTGACGGGCAGCCAAAATCGGCTGGATTTATACCGGATCGCGCGCCGCCCGGGTTCGGCCCTTTGGGTTCGTCTGCTCATGCAACACTTGCCTGATCGACGGCAGGACTTGCACATAGCAACGTGCGAAGGCCTCGGGTTTCCGCCTTGGGTCGGCCACCCGGGGGAAGGATCCGTCGTGATAAGAAATGGCTGTCGCGGTCCGCCCGCGACGGTATCTCATCCCGTAGGTGGTGGAACTCGAAGCGTGGTTCGTCAAGCCACTGCTTTGTTCCTCGGCTCTGACCCGGCAGGCTTCCCCGTTCCTGTCCCAAGGAAGTTCACCAGCCCGCGGTTCACTTCGTCCGCGTGAGTCCAGGTGATGCAGTGCGGCCCATCCTTCACGACCAATAAGCGGGCGTCCTTGACCAGTTTGGCGGTCCGGAGTCCGGAGGCGCTGATAGGCACAATCCGGTCCGCATCCCCTTGAATGACCAGCGTGGGCACGTCGACGCGGGTCAGGTCCTCGCGGAAGTCTTCACACCATGTCGGTACGCAAGCGAGACACGCCGTAGCCGAGGCGCCGGCCGCGATGTTCCAGCTCGACTGAACGGCCTGATCGCTGACACGGTTCCCCAGCAGGAGATCCGTGTTGTAGAAATTCTTGAAAAACCCGGTGAAGAACGCGTATCGATCTGCGACGATGGCCTTCTGAATTTCCTCGAAAACACTGCCATCCACACCCTCCGGATTTTCCGGCGTCTTCAGCAGGAAGGGCGGGACCGCCGAGATGAATACTGCCTTGCTGACGCCTTTCGATCCATATTTCCCAAGGTAGCGCGCCACTTCGCCGCCTCCCATGGAGAAACCGGCCAGCGCAAAATCATGCAGTTCGAGTTGCGTCACGAGTTTGTGCAAATCCTCGGCGAAGGTGTCGTAGTGGTAGCCGGTCGTTGGCTGGCTGGACTTGCCGAACCCTCTGCGGTCATAGGTGATGACGCGGTGACCCGCCGCCAGCAGCGCCGGAATCTGCTTCTCCCAGGACGCGCCGCTCAGAGGATATCCGTGGATCAGGATAACCGGCTTACCCGAGCCGTGGTCCTCATAGTAGAGATCGATGTTGCCGGAGTTTTCCTTCCCGGCAGTGACGTATGGCATTGAGATTCTCCCGCGTGCATTTGTGTTCGGATTTGCCTTGA
>JBEKYE010000398.1:0-4657 GCA_049511275.1 Bryobacteraceae bacterium | reverse complement strand
GCTGCCCTTGATCTCCACCACCTGCGCGGGCGCCGAATACACCTCCTGGCCTTCGTGCACGATTCGAATCCGGGTTGCCAGGTCGGTCCTGGCTAGCGGGTCGCGGCCTTTCTGGATGGCACAAAAGTACTCGAGTTCGCCACCCGCCTGGAACTGTCTCCGGGCGGGCGTGATTCCAAAAGCGGGCGCGCCACCCACAGAACCGGGCTTCTGACTCGAGGAAACGCCGTCTTGCAGGATGATGCTGGCCAGTACGAACGGCGCCTTGTTCAAATCCGGGACCTCGACGAACTGGCTTGCCGATCCGACCCTCGCCGACACCGCGTCCCGCACCGCCGCCCGGATCTGGTAGCCGCCTCGTTTCGGGGCCGGGACGTCGAGCGTATAGACTACGCCGTCGCGGAGGGTCTGTTCCATTTCCGCGGGAAGAATCTTCAAATCGTAACTGGGGGCCACCGCCTGGAGCGGAACGTCGCCGTCGCCTGTGGCCACTGCCAGCAACTGGAGTTGCGCCGTAGAGGAACCATCGGGATTAGACCGCCAGGTTAGATCCCGCGCGTCAATATGCAGCAGGTTGCGAACCACCGGACGCTTGGGGGTCTCCGCGTACAGTGCCGTAAGCCGGAGGCGGATGCCCGACGATTTGAATGGCGACAGCATCGCCGAGCGCATCTGCCCGATCGGCGTCCGCGGTTGGGAAGGCGTCATCTCCTCGTCGGTCTCACCGAAGAACCCCGACCTCGAGCGAACGTGCAACCCGGCGCGCTTCACTCTCACCGAAATCCCGTGGAAGTTGAGCGCCCGGTGTCTCTCCTGCAAGAGGCCTTCCGGCGGATAGAACCCTAACAGGTAATACCCTTTCTGATCTTCCAACATCCGGTCGAGCGCCCAGTTCAGGTCGTTGCCGTTCTCATACGCCAGTCCGCCGGTCTTGTCGGCGAGATAGGTCAACCCTTGCTGCATTATGTTCAAGTCCCAGTCCCTTCCGCCGATGGCGCCCACGTGCGTCATGAGGTCGGCCAGCGGAGCGCTGGTTACCCGATCCCCCGCATCCAGTTGGCGAGCCTGCAGTCCGGTGGCTTGTATGGTGTAGAGGACTGTGCCCGCACGGTTCGCGCGGTCGATCAATTTCCGCAAGGCTTCCGTGACCTCTACATCGTTCTCGATTGGCGACGGCGACGCCCCTGCTCCGCCCCTGTGCATGGTGGGGCCGGTTCCAGGAGTGAACAGTTGTATCCCGTCGGAGAACAGGATGATCGACTTGCGGCCCGGCATCTCCCGTAGAGCGTCCACGATGTAGCTGATGCTTCCCAGGGTTCCCACCGTGGAGATCGTTTTGTCGCGGATTTCGTAACGGGCGTCCAGAGAAGACGTGTCCCCAGTCGATGAAACTCCACCCAGGCGCCCGGCCATGTCCGAATACTTCCCGGCCTGATCGATAACATTGATCCCCGCGCGCCCATTGGGGTTCCACCGCAGGCCGTCGATAATCGATAACAGGACCCGTTTATCGGCTGTGAATTGCTGCAGCGCTCCCGATCCGGCGCCCGTCCGCAGCACCGCCACCAGATCGCCCGGCTGCATCTGGTTCTCGACGAACTTCGCCAGCGACCTGCGGACAAACGCCATGCTCTCAAAGGAGAGCCCGAGGTCATCGACCATCAGCACCAGCGTGCGCCGCACGTCCTCGGGACGCAGTTGGGATGAGGACGGGGGCAGCACGGCGGGACCGGTCTTCAGGGCGGGCCGCGGCTCTGCTGCTTGAGTCTCCGAAGCCACGCGAACATACGAGAAGTGCGTCAACGGCTGCGCTTTTCCGTCGATCAGCACCTCAAAGTCCGCCGGCGTGAGATCCGCGATGTTGTGCCCTTTTCCATCGGTAACCACAGCGTCCACCTAGACGAGCGTCGAGGTGACGCTGAAAACCGTCCCGCGGTCCGGATTCGGCGCCGGAACCGTGGGCGGCTGCTGTCCAAAAAGCCACAACGCGCCAAGCAGAATGCCGAACGTCTTCTTCATCTGGTCAGATCCTCGGCTCCCGGTTCATCCATCTCCTACTTACGCCAGGACGACTGTGAATAGAATAGCCCTTCTGCGGGGCGGACGCCCAGTCACGGGAGGGCCCCCGTGAATGGAAACAGGAGGTTCGTAAACTGCAACCTTCTGGATGGCGGGAATTCCAAGCGCACCATAAATGGCAACAATAGCTCCCGAACTGAGGCCGAAAACCCGATGAGCCCCACTTTCCAGAAGCAGTGCTTCGAGATCTTCGCACTGCTGGGCGAGGTTGGCACAGGTTGCTGCCGGACTGAGCCCGCGGCCTCGCCGATCAGGAACGTAAACGGAAAAGGAACTCGAGAGACTCTCCGCAAGCAGTGTGAAATCCTGTGCTGCCTGCATCCCGCCATGCAATAGGACGACCGCGGGCCCGTGACCAATTTGTCGGTACCCGATTCTCGTCCCGTCTCTCGAAGTGACCGACCCCTGCGCAAATCGTGCCATAGTCCACCCGGGGCCCGAAAACCAACGCTCCAATTCCCTGCGCTTCTTTCCGGCAAGCTTCTCCAGGATTCCCCGCCGGATCTCAGCGACTGTCAAGGAAGAGATAAACAGATCCTCGTCTTTGCGGCGTGGTCCGCATGGCGATTCCTCCGTATATCCAGTAATATGACCAGATTGTGGCATTGGAGGGCGGAAGCGCTGTCGCGTTCCGTGCGAAATTGCGTCAGCACGGTAGTAACCCGGATGGCGTAGAATAGAAGCCGGGGACAATTCATTGCCACGCCAGTTCGATGTCGTCATAGAGCGCGACGAGGAAGGCTACTACGTTGCATCAGTCCCACAGCTTGTGGGATGTCACACGCAGGCGCGATCGCTCGACGAGGTGACGCAGCGCATTCGCGAGGCGATCGAACTGTGCCTCGAAGTGCAAGGTGTGCCCGAACAAAGTCTTGAGTTCATCGGAATTCAACGCATCACGATTGCGGCATGAGCCGGAGTCCGCGGATCACAGGGGCTGAATTGATCGCCGCCTTGGCGAACGACGGTTTCCTGGTGGTTGGCGTCCGGGGTAGCCATCATTTTATTCGTCACGAAGATGGCAGGACTACCGTGGTGCCCGTGCACTCGGGAGAGACTGTAGGGCCCGGGTTGCTGCACAAAGTCCTCCGCGATTGCGATTTGAGTGTAGAAGCCCTGCGGAAATTGATGCAATCGCGATAGACCCCCACGATCGCGCTTGCGCCCCAAGAGGTTCCACATGGACGGAAACCATGTTGAGGGCTAAAGCATGCCCCACCCTACATGAAATAGTCTTTGACTTTGTCGAAGAGGCCTTTTTCGGCGGGGGCGTTGTCTACCGGCAGGGTCTCGCGCAATTGCTCCATCAGCTTCTTCTGCTCGCGGGTCAGGCGGGTGGGGATCTGCACCTCGACGTGCACGTAGAGGTCGCCGCGGCCGCTGCCGTTTACCACCGGCACACCCTTGTGCCGCAAACGGAACTGCGCGCCGCTCTGCGTGCCTTCGGGAATCTTGAGCTTGTGGGGCTGCTCGAGGGTGGGCACTTCAATTTCCGCGCCCAGCGCCGCCTGCGCCAGGTTGATGGGAATGGTGCAGTGCAGGTCCTGCTCGCGGCGCTCAAAGAAGGCGTGCTCCTTGACCTTGAGGAAGACGTAGAGATCGCCGGGCGGCCCGCCGTTCGCGCCGGGCTGGCCTTCGGTTGCCAGGCGTATGCGGGTGTTGTTATCGACTCCCGCCGGAACCGTGACCTTGAGTTTGCGCTGGATCTGGCGGAAGCCGTTGCCGCGGCACTGGCCGCAGGGGTTGCGGATGACCTTGCCGGAGCCGCCGCAGGTGCTGCAAGTACGGCGGATGGAGAGGAAACTCTGTTGATACAGCACCTCGCCGCGGCCGTGGCAGGTGGGGCACTGGGATGGCCCGCTGCCGGGCTCGGAACCCGCGCCGCCGCAGCGGTCGCAGCGATCCATGCGGGCCACCTGGATGTCGGCGTTCATCCCGAAGACCGCCTCTTCGAACGTCAACTCCAGGTCGTAGCGCACATCCTCGCCGCGTTGCGCGCGGTTGCGGCGCCGCGCGCCGCCTCCGCCGAACAAATCGCCGAGGTCGAAGAAGTTTCCCAGGATATCGCTGAAATCGGTAAAAGCCTCGGGGTTGAAACCCGCGCCGCCGGCCGCGCCTTGCAGCCCCGCGTGGCCATACCGGTCGTAAGCCGCGCGCTTCTGCGCATCGCTCAGAACGCTGTAAGCTTCCGAGGCCTCCTTAAAATTCTCCTCGGCGTGGGGGTTGTCCGGATTGCGGTCGGGATGGAACTTGAGCGCGAGCTTGCGGTAGGCGCCCTTGATCTCCTGATCGCCGGCGTCCTTGCCGACACCCAGTATTTCGTAATAGTCTCGCTTCGACACGGGATTCAATGCGTTACGGTTTCACTGCCACCCGCACCATGGCGGGCCTCAGAAGCTTGCCTTTGAAATTATAGCCTCTCTGAAACTCTCCCAGAATGGACTGGTCCTGGGCCTCATCGGTCTCCACGCGCTGTACCGCCTGGTGCAGGCTCGGATCGAACTGGCGGCCGGCGGTTTCGATCGGTTCCAGCCCCATCTTCTTGAGGGTTTCCAACAGATGCTGATAGATCAACTCG
>JBEKYE010000397.1:0-4672 GCA_049511275.1 Bryobacteraceae bacterium | reverse complement strand
AGAATGAATCGCATTATTTCAATACCTCTGAGTCGGGCGAGAGCCGCCCTGCGGCCAAATCCAACATGGTGGCCGCGATGCGTTGGTCATGTACCGCTGCCAGGTACCTGGTTCGGCTTTCCAGTACCGCGGTTTCGTTTCGCAAAAGGTCCGTAACGTTGCTCATACCGGATTCGTAGCGGTTCTGAGTGATCCTCAGACTTTCCGCGGCTTCGGCTACCGCCGCTTTAGCCACTTCGATCCGTTGCTGCGCCGCCCGCAGATCGGCCCAGGCGCGCCGCACTTCCAGCCGCAATGCGGAGTCCACCCTCTGCTCGTCGTCATGGGCACGTTCCAGCCAATGGCCCGATTCCTCGATGCGTGCCTCGTCGGCCATACCATTGAACAGGTTCCAGCGCAAGCCAATGGAGGCCAGCCAGTTGGCCCCACCCTTTTTGATAAACTGCTGCCGGTCCGCCTCAAAGGCTGCGTGGAAAGTGACCTGCGGAAGCAGCGTGCTCCGGGCTGAGTCCGCCTGCGTCTTTGCGAGGTCTGCCGCCAGGTGCACTTGACGGGCCTCCGGGCGCGTAGCAGAGGCATCCTTTTCCAGGGATGCCAGCTTCAACTCCGGCAGATCGATTGGACTCAGGGAGGTGGTCAGGACATGGCCGGTGTCCAGAGGCAGTCCGAGCGCGTCGTTCAGTGCCGATTTTGCCACATCCAGGTCCGCCGCCCTCTGAATTTGCCGTTCGGTAACAGCGGCAAGATGTACCCGGATCGACAGCACGTCGACATCGGTCGACATGCCGGCCGCGCGGACCGATTCGGCCCGCTTCAAGTCCGCTTCCGCCGAAATCATCGCCTGCTCCGCGGTTTTAAGGCTCTCGGCCGCCAGCACCGCGCCGTAATAGGCTTTGACCACGCCGGCCATCACTTGCATCTCCGTTAGGCGCTGCTCTTCTCCGGTGATCTGCCGCGAAAGACTGGCCGATTTCACGGCGTTGCGAGTTTGCCCGGCGTCGTACAGCGACTGGTCCACCGTAAGCAATGACTGGAAATTATTCAGGGAATCGGGCCGGTTCAGAGGACCGATGTTGAAATTCTCAGGACCGAATTGGTGTTGCGTCAGCAGCGAGCTGAAAACAAAGACCGGGTTGTCGCTGCGCGCGAAGGACTCGGAATAGTTCAGCTTGGGAAGCCTGCCGGCGCGGGCCTCATCGATGTGTGCCGCCGCAGCGCCCATCCCCGCATTGGTGGCCGCAATGGCTTTGTTTTGTTGCAGGGCCAACCGCACCGCCTCGCGCAACGAGAGCGGACCCTGCGCTAATAGTGGTCCAGCCAGCAGCAATAGAAGTGACTTTCTCATGGTTTTCGGATCTCAATACCGTGCTTCCTTTCTTAAGATGCAGATTTCGCCCGTTGGTGACACCGTCACGTTTTCGAAAGTTTTGCATCTTGGTGGATGAGGGCAATTTTTTATGGAAGTGGAAATCCTGCATCTAGGTGAAGTGAAGTTTGAGGCCATCGCGCGCGGCCACAGTGTGATCTGCGATCAGCCGGCCGCCAATGGCGGTTCCGACAGCGGCATGACGCCGCCGGAGTTTCTACTGGTATCGCTCGGGACGTGCGCGGGATTTTACGCGGCCCAATACCTCAAAACCAGATCCCTGCCCGCTGCTGGATTGAGAATCAAGGTCACGGCGGAAAAGGCTACGCAGCCGGCCCGCCTGGTGTCGTTCCACATCGAGGTGACGGCGCCCGATCTGGACCCGGGGCACTATACGGGGATTCTCCGGGCCGTAAAACTGTGCCTGATCCACAACACGCTGCTGAATGCGCCGGCAATCGATGTTGTTTTGAATGCGCCGGTCGAGATGCCCGCCGCCTGATGTGCGGATTGGCCGGCCAGCATGAGCGGATATCTGGGCACTTGCGAGCGGGTGATGGCTCGGCTTTCAGACTATCTCGATGAAGATCTGGACACCGAAACAGCGGTCGAAGTGGAAAGACACCTCCAAGAGTGCGGCTCTTGCTTGGCGTACGCCGATAGCTTGCATCAAATCATCGAATTGTGCCGTGCATACGAACCCAGAGTAGAACCCGGGCCACTCATTCCCTCGGCCAGGGCCGAACTCGAGAATGCGTGGCAAAAGGCACTTGCTGAAAAGCGTGGCTCGAACCGAGGGAACCCATGACCGCTCTGACCACAACCGTGGGGAGTTCGTCCGCCAACCCCAAAGTTTCCCTTGGCCTGGAAAGCGAGATGTTCGGCCACGAAAAGGGCGCTTTCACGGGCGCCATAGCGCAGCGCATTGGCCGCTTCGAACTGGCAAGCCACGGGACGGTTTTTCTCGACGAAACCGGCGAAATTCCACTGGAACTCCAGCCAAAGCTCCTCCGCGTTTTGCAGGAGCGGGAGTTTGAGCGACTCGGCAGTTCCCGCACGCTCCGCACTGACGCTCGGCTAATCGCCTCAACCAATCGGGATCTGGCCGCCATGGTGAAGGAACAGAAGTTCCGGATGGACCTCTACTACCGCTTGGATGTGTTTCCCATCCAAGTACCGTCACTTCGTGAGCGGCAGGAAGACATTCCGCTGCTGGTTCGTCATTTCGTCCAGCAGTTTGCCAGGCGCATGAACAAGACCATCGATACGATTCCCTCGGAGAGCATGAGTGCGTTGCTCCGCTATCCGTGGCCAGGCAATATCCGGGAACTGCAAAACCTGATCGAGCGCGCCGTAATTCTGTCCGCCGGGCCGATTCTCGACGTGCCGCTCGCCGGCCTGCACACCCAGCCGATGTCCGCCGCCACAAAGCAACACGAGACCCTTGAAGAGGCCGAACACCGGGCGATCCTGGAAGCGCTCAAAGCCGCCGATTGGGTCGTGAGCGGGCCTCGAGGCGCCGCTGCGTCGCTCGGTCTGAAACGAAGCACGCTTCAATCCAGAATGGCCAGACTTGGAATCCGCAAGCCCCGTCATGGCGGAACCGACGTGTAACCGAATCGCCTTCCCTTTTCAGGTTCAAGTCGCCGCTCCACGGCGATTCTTGCTACCAGAGTATGCCGCGGCAACGCCCAACTATTGATTGCGCGCCTCTTCTTGCACCTTCACTTTCCCAGAGAAGTTCCGGTAGGTGTAAATGAAATAGCCGGCCGTCAGGAACATGCCGGGAATGAACCACAACAGCCCGATTCGCAGGCCGTAGGGAGCCGCCGCAGCGTTGAGGACGGTAAGCGACAGGGTTGGGTCAGTGTTCGAGGGTAGCACGTAGGGATAGATCCCGAAGGCGGCGCTGGTCAGCATCCCCAGGATGAACAGGCAGGAGCAGAGAAAGGCCTCGAGCCCTCTACGCCGGCCGTCGAGAACTCGGATGCCGATAAGGCCAAGGATCGCCGAGAGGGGGAATACATAACCCCACGGGCGGGCGGCAAAACTCTCCTTCAAATGCGGCTGAATGCGAAAGCTGGCGAGCGTGATCACCAAGACCCAGGCCAGGAGAACCCACCAGAGTCCTTTGACGAAGCGGCGCGCGTGGCCCTCGACCGCTCCGTCTGTTTTCAATGCGACCCAGAGCGATCCGTGCACCGTGAGCGTCAGCAGCGCAGCAACCGCAATCAGGATGGTGTACCAATCCAGAATCCCGGCGTCCTTGCCGGCGGTGAAATCAGTCCATAGCGGCAGGAAGAATTCGCCGGACCGGTCCAGCGGTACGCCGCGAACCACGTTGCCGAGCGCGGCGCCAAAGAAAATGGCGAGCAGCGCACTGGCGCCTGAGAAAACCGCGTCCCACAGCGGTTGCCAGACGAGACTCTGGATGTGATTGCGGAACTCGATGGAAATGCCCCGCAAGATCAACAGCCAGAGGACCATCATCAAGGGCAGATAGAACCCGCTGAAGCTTGACGCATAGAGCGCTGGGAAGGCGAAGTAGAGCGTTCCACCACCAGCCAGCAGCCATACTTCGTTACCGTCCCAGACCGGGCCGATCGAGCCCAGAACCGCCCGGCGCTCCACGTCCGTGCGCGCCACGAACAGGTGGACGATTCCGGCGCCCAGGTCAAAACCGTCCAGGACCACGTAGACGGCGATCATGACGGCGACTAAACAGAACCAGGCGGTTTCCATGACAAATCCTCAAAGCGTTGTGGCGCGTGCCTCGATCCGATGCTCGGGACCCTCTTCGATTTCGCGACGGACCAGGAACAGGAACAGAATTGCGAGGATCGTGTAGATTCCCATGAAGCCCATCAGAGTGAAGAGCGCGTTGCCGGCCGAAATCTGGGGGGATACGCCTTGCGGCGTGCGCATGATGCCGTAGATGAGCCACGGCTGCCGCCCTACCTCCGCCGTGATCCAGCCGGCGGTCGTGGCGATATAGGGAAAGGGCAGCATCAGCATCAACAGCCAGAGCAGAGGGCGCGCGTGATAGAGCCTGCCGCGCCACAGGCTCAGCGATGCCAGTGTCATTACACCGATCAAGATCGTTCCAAGCCCTACCATGATGTGATAGCTGTAATAGAGCAGTGGAATATTGTCCGGCAAGCGGTCCGGCGGAAACTGGTTGAGGCCCTTTACTTCCGCTCCCCAGCGCTGATACGTCAGGAAGCTGAGCGCACGAGGGATTGTGATCGGATTGTCCAGGCGGCGCTTTTCGAGATCCGGCTGTCCAACAATGGCGAGCGGGGCTCC
>JBEKYE010000396.1:0-4679 GCA_049511275.1 Bryobacteraceae bacterium | reverse complement strand
AGGCGGAGTGCGTCCTCTTCACTTGGGTTCAGGGGAATCTCGCCGCTGCCCTCGGGCCTTCTTTTGCGGAAACGATCAATGATGCGGTTCCGCGCCACACGGTAAAGCCAGGAGCCAACCTGCTCGACCGGCTTCATCAACCGGTACGCTTCTGTCAATTCGTAGAGAACATCTTGCAGGATGTCTTCAGCATCCCCCTCGTCGTCCACGCGCTTCCGAATAAAATGGAACAGACGCCGGCGCTCCCGCTGGATCACCTCCGAAATGCGCCGATTCTGCGCGCTGCGCTGCTCGCCGGGTTCGATTGTGCCGCTCAGCACGTCCTCCATCTACCTTTGTAGACGAACAGGTCGGCCCGATATTGTATCGGAGCCCGGAGTTTTTTAAGCCATGCCTGGCAGAACCAGCAAGCAGGCGCATCCCAAGCTTATGTTGGCCTGGTAGGTCATGCCACTTTCGTTCTGCTCGAGGACGTTCGGCGGACGACGGCCCGGCAAGCGCGCGGCACGGTTCTTCCTTCGTTATACTGGCGGTCTCGATGCCTGATTCCGTACGCCTCCGCCTGTTCCTTTTGGACTGCCGGCTGGCGGTCTGCCGCCTGGGCCCTCACGATGAAGTCCCGGGCTGGGCCGGCGGCAGTGCGTTCAGCTCGGTGACCCGCACCAGCACGGAGTTGTCGATCGTCTGCCGGGAAGACGCCGTGCCGGTCGGCATCCACCGCGAAGGCGGCTGGCGCGTCTTCCAGGTGGAGGGTCCGCTCGATTTCGCGCTCACCGGTGTCCTGGCTTCGATCGCCGGGCCGCTTGCTGAGGCGGGCATAAGCCTCTTCGCCATATCGACTTTCAACACGGACTACGTGATGGTGCGGGAGCACGACGTGGAAGCGGCGGTGCTCGCCCTGCGCGCGGCGGGTCATGGCGTGGATTAGCCCGCATCTCGCGCCGACGTTCGCTGATGTTGATGTGAGAGAAGTGGACTAGCCCTACCGGCGCAGTTTTTGGATGGTCTCGCGAATCCTGGCGGCCGTGGGGTAGTCGGGATGGTGCGCCACAAAGTCTTCCAGCACGGCGGCCGCGGCGGCGTTGTCGCCGCGGCGCAGGTGAATCTCGGCCAGCGTCAGTTGCGGGTGCGAAAAGTGCGCGGGATCGAGGTGACGGGCCATCTCCAGATACTTGACGGCCAGGTCGAGCTCGCCCGCCGCGAAATAGGTCATGCCCAATTGCGAATTGGCCAGCGGTTCGTTGGGACGCATCAGGACGGCGCGCTGGTTGCGGACCAGGGCCTCATCCAGCCTGTTCAGGTTCAGCAGGACGCCTCCCAGGTTGACCAGCGGTTCGTAGGCCGTGGGGTCCTGCGCCAGGGCTTCGCGAAAACACTGCTCGGCGCGCGGATACCGCGCCGTCTGGTAAGCAATGGTGCCCAGATTGTTCCAGGCGGAGGCAAACTGGGGCGCGAGCTTCACGCTTTCCTCCAGATGCTTTTCGGCCGAGCCCGCGTCGTGCCTGCCCAGATCCTTCTGGGCTTCCGCATATTCGTGGAGCGCCCTGGCCGGAATCGCCAATTGGCTGGTGGACACGGCGTGCCGGCGGCGCACGGAATCGGTGAATTCGAAATCGGTCTCCTTGAAATCGAGCGGCAGGAAGACGCGCCGGTGAGCGTCGGCTGTGCCGGGTCCCACCTCGGCGCTCTGGCGGGCTTCGCCGCGCCTGGGCTGGTAGACCGCGACGATGTAGGCGCCGGCTCGCAACCTGTGGAAGTGGAAGCGTCCGCTGGAGTCGCTCAGAGTTGTGGCTTCAAACGGACTGACCGCGCCGTACAGAGTGACGGCCGCGCGTTCGCTGGGCGAGATCTGGCCCGCCAGGTCGTAGAGTGGCTCGGCCGCAAAGGCCGGCGCCCCAAGCAACGCCGCCACGAGAAACACAGACATGTCCCGATTCGATTGTAGCGCCTCGAATCGTGGGGCAGCCAATCCTGGCTGCCGCCGGCTTTCAGCCGGCGCTTCCGTGGGCGAGAGAATTCGTGAGTGCCGGAGAGCCGCCTGAAGGCGGCTGCGGGGCAGAACTGCCCGCCTCGCCAGTGCCGAACAATGGTAACCTCGATCCGTGCGCCGTTTCCTACTCTTTCTCTTCCTGTCTTGCGGCCTGCTCGCGCAGGATCGCCCCTTAACCACGCTGCCCTACACACCCAGCCTGGAAACCAAATTCCTGGACCGCTCGGCCGACCCGTGCGTGGACTTCTACCAGTTTGCGTGCGGCAACTGGAACCGGCTCAACCCGATTCCGGCCGACCAGCCGCGTTGGGACGTCTACGGCAAGTTGCAGACCGAAAACCTGCGCTACCTGTGGGCGATCCTGAAAGACGCGTCGCAACCCGGCGCCGCGCGAACGCCCTCGCAGCAGAAGATCGGCGACTACTTTTTCGCCTGCATGGATGAAGCCGGCGTAGAGAAGGCCGGCGCCGCGCCGCTGCAGCCGAGGCTGGATGCCATCGCCGCTTTGGGCCGCGTGGCCGATCTCGCGCCGCTGCTGGCGCGTCTGCACCTGACGGCCGGCCAGGATAGTCCTCTGTTTGGCTTCGGCTCCGCCCAGGACTTTGCCGATTCCAGCCGCGTCATCGCGTTCGCCTCCGACGGCGGCCTCGGCCTGCCGGACCGCGACTATTACGTCAAGACCGACGCCAAATCGCAGGAGATCCGCGGCCGATATCTGGAACACGTGGCCGCCATGTTTCAACTGCTGGGCGATACGCCGGACGCCGCCCGCGCGGAGGCCCAAACCGTGATGGCCCTCGAAACCGACCTCGCCAAGGCGTCGCTGACCCGCGTGGACAAGCGCGACCCGTACAAGCTGTTCCACATGTTCAAGCGAAGCCAACTGGCGGCGCTGACGCCCTCGTTCGATTGGGCGGCATACTGGCGCGGCATGGGCCTCGCGGCGCCGGCCGAAGTCAACGTGACCGAGCCGGAATTTTTCAAAGAGGTGGAGCGCCAGTTGAAGACCCGCGGCCTGGCCGATTGGAAAGCTTACCTCAGATGGCACCTGGTGCACGAGGAGTCGGCCTATCTCTCCGCGGCCTTTACCAGGGCCAATTTCGATTTCTACAGCAGGTACCTGCGCGGCGTCGAGGAGATGGCGCCGCGGTGGAAGCGCTGCGTCCGCTACGTCGATCGCGACCTGGGCGAAGCGCTGGGTGAAGTTTTCGTCTCCAGGACTTTCACGCCGGATACGCGGAGCCGCGCTCTCGCCATGACCAGAGAGATCGAGAAAGCCATGGAGCGGGACATCCAACAGCTCGCCTGGATGAGCCCCGCCACCAAGCAGAAAGCCCTCGTCAAGCTGCACGCCGTGGTCAACAAGATCGGCTATCCCGAAAAGTGGCGCGACTATTCGGCCGTCGAGATCGCGCGCGGCGATTTCCTGGGAGACGTGGACCGCGCGGTGATTTTCGAAAACCAGCGCCAGTTGGCCAAGATCGGCAAGCCCGTCGACCGCACCGAGTGGCAGATCACGCCCCCCACGGTGAACGCCTACTACGACCCGCAGATGAACGACATCAACTTTCCCGCCGGCGTGCTGCAGCCGCCGCTCTACGATCCCAAAATGGACGATGCGCCCAACTACGGAAACACCGGCGCCACCATCGGGCATGAACTGACCCACGGCTTCGACGACCAGGGCCGGCAATTCGACGCCAAAGGCAACCTGCACGACTGGTGGACCAAACAGGACGCCGCCGAATTCGTCCAGCGCGCCGCCTGCGTTTCCGACCAGTATTCGCAGTACACCGTGGTGGACGACATCAAGAACAACGGCAAGCTGACGCTGGGCGAAGACGTAGCCGACCTGGGCGGAACGATGCTGGCCTACATCGCCTGGAAGGACGCCACCAAGGGCATCGATCTGAAACCCATCGACGGCTTTACGCCCGAGCAGCGGTTCTTTATCGGGATGGCGCAATGGGCGTGCGGCTACGAGCGGCCGGAAAACAAGCGCCTCAACGCCATGACCAACGAACATTCGCCCGACGAATTCCGCATCAACGGAGTGGTCTCTGACATGCAAGAGTTTGCCAAAGCGTTCTCTTGCAAGCCGGGGCAGCCCATGGTGCGTGAGAAGGCTTGCCGCGTCTGGTAGCGCTGTCGCCCGGCGGGGAAACCCCGGGCCGCCCTGGTGCGTCCGTAGGCATTTACCAAGTGGGTCCCAATTCTGAGAAACTTGAATCATACCGTGAAGAATATACAAATCCGATTCGCCGTCGCCGCAATCCTATGCCTGCCAGCCCTTTGCCCGGCGCAGACCCTTCCCACGTACACTATTACCACCATCGCGGGCAACAATACCGCGGGTTACAGCGGCGATGCCGCGGCCGCCACCGCCGCCGAGATCGACCTGCCGGTCGCCCTGTGGATCGCTTCCAATGGCGATTTTTATATCGCCGACCAGGCCAACAACCGCATCCGCCTGGTGACGGCATCCACTGGCAATATCTCGACCGTGGTCGGTAATGGCACAGCGGGCTTTTTGGGCGACACCGGTAGCTCCACCCCCGAGACCGCCACGTCCGCGGAAATCAACAGTCCCGACACCGTGATTTTCGATTCCAAAGGCAATATGTATATTGCCGACACGGCCAACAACGTGGTGCGCATGGTAACGCCGGCCGGCGCCATCTCGACCTAT
>JBEKYE010000395.1:0-4688 GCA_049511275.1 Bryobacteraceae bacterium | reverse complement strand
TCTGCTGCCGGGCCGCTTCCGTCAACTGCTGGCCCTTCAGGTTGCCATTCCGTTGCAGCCACTGTTGCGCCTCCACCACTTCCAGCGGGTAGGTGCTGGCCACCAGAACCTGGCTCAGCAGCGCATCGGGATACAGAGCGATGGGCGCCACCAGGTCGTCCAGTTGCGCCGGAGCCAGCATCTGCGCCTGGACCGGCGCCTGCTGCCCGGGAACCGGTGCCGGCGACTGCACCTGAGCCATCATCAGAAACGGAATTCCCAGCAAAGCCGCCACAATCCCGGCCTGCCGCGCCATTCGATGTGCCATCTGCTACCTCCTGTTACATCCACTACTATAGATGCGCCCCGGGTCTCCCAGGTTATGAATGTTCTTTAAGGTACTTTTTCTCACAATTGGGCCCGGGTGGGGCAGGATGGAATCCTGCGGAGCCCGGCCCGGACTTTCTGCATTTCTCTGCCATTTTCGTCCCCTGCGGGCCGGCCCCGTGGCGCGCGCACTCGTGCGTGCCGCGTCGACATTGGTGTCGACGCCCCAGCCAGCCGCACTTTACCATGAAAAGTACTTGATAAACTCTCCTTTCCGGGCTATCCTATTGCCATGGCGACACCCGGCCCCAGGCCGCTCGAACTCCATGCCCACGCCATGGACAACCTGCAGTACATCCGCCGCACGCTGGAACGCGCCGGCGAATTCACCGCCGTGCCCGGCCTCGGCGGCGTGCTGATGGGCTCGACCGCGCTCGTGGCCGCCTGGATCGCCGGCCCGCGCGCCGCTTCCCCCCGCTGGTTGGCGGTATGGCTGGTGGAGGCCGTGGTTGCCCTGCTGATCGGCATCCTGGCCGCGGCTTTGAAGTCTCGCCGCGCGAAGCAATCGCTGCTCTCCGGCCCCGGACGCAAATTCGTCGCCGGCTTCGCCCCAGCCATGGCGGCGGGCGGGCTGCTCACTTTCGTAGTCTCGAGCGGCCCCGCGGCTCATCTGCTGCCCGGCATCTGGCTCCTGCTCTATGGCGCCGGCGTGGTCTCGGGAGGTTCGGCTTCGGTGCGCGTCGTGCCGGCCATGGGCGCCTGTTTTATGGCCGCCGGCGCCGCCGCGCTGCTCTTGCCCGGCGTCCCCTCCCACCTTTGGCTGGCCGCCGGCTTTGGCGGGTTACACATTCTCTTCGGCACCATCATCGCGGTGAATTATGGCGGCTAAATCCAACACGGCGAGACGCGAACGGAAGTCCCTTCCCGGCCCCACCAGCGCCCCGGCCGTGGCCGGCGCGCCCAAGCTCGACCGCCTGATCCACGAGCGCCTGCGCCTTGGCATTCTGAGCGCTCTTTCCGTCAACCAGGCGCTCACCTTTAACGATTTGAAGAAGCTTCTCGATACCACCGACGGCAACCTGAGCGTGCACGCCCGCAAGCTGGAGGAAGCCGCCTACGTCGCCTGCTCCAAGTCCTTCGCGGGCCGCGTGCCCCGCACCGAATACCGCCTCACCGCCTCCGGCCGCCGCGCCCTGGAGCGCTATCTGGACCACATGGAGGCCTTGATTCAAGCCATGCGCGACAAGTGAGCGAGCCATCGCTCTTTTTTTATGCTCCAAAACTTTACAATACAAAGTACTCTACATACGGGCATCATCATGGACGGCAACGGCCGCTGGGCACTGGCTCGCGGCCTTCCCCGCGAAGCCGGGCACAGGGCCGGAGTGGAATGTGTCAGCCGGATCGTCGCCGCCGCCCCCGCCGCCGGCATCGGCGTTCTCACCCTGTTCGCCTTCTCTTCCGACAACTGGCGCCGCCCTCCCGCGGAAGTCGCCGCGCTGCTGCGCCTGTTCCAGGTCTACCTCGAAAAGGAAGCCGGCCGCTCCATCTCCAACGGCATTCGCCTCGAAGTCATCGGCCGCCGCGATCGCTTGGGCGATTCGCTCCGCCAGGCCATCGCCCACATCGAACGCGCTTCCGCCGCCGGCACGCGCCTCCGCCTGCGCATTGCCATCGATTATTCCGGCCGCGATGCAATTCTCGCCGCCGCGCGCCGCGTCGCCGCACTCGACCGCCAATCGCTCGACGACGCCCTCGGTCCGCCCGTTGATCTCCTCATTCGCACCGGCGGTGAGCGCCGCCTCAGCGATTTCCTCCTCTGGGAATGCGCCTATGCCGAGCTGATCTTCTCGCCTCGCATGTGGCCCGATTTCGATGCCGCCTCGCTCGCCGACGCCGTCCGCGAGTTCCGCGCCCGCCACCGCCGTTTCGGCGCCGTCCCCGACGCCCTCATCCCCCGCCGCGAAGCCTGGCTGGATTAATATCAAAAACAGTGGGGCAGACGCCCTCGTCTGCGCGCGATCCCCTGGTCGCGCTCTCCGCTGTTACAATCCCGCTATGGTTACCGGCATCGAACACACCGCCATCGCGTCGCCCGACCCGCTGAAGCTTGCCCAGTGGTACGTCGACCACCTCGATTTCACCATCAATTACCGCCCGGCCGGTTCCCTCACGGTTTTTGTGAAAGCCCGTGACGGCTCCAGGATCGAGATCATCGAATCCAATGCCGCCCCGCGCCCGCAGGCCATGCGCGATCCCGGCCTCCGTCATCTGGCCATCGCCGTCTCCGATTTCGACGCCGTCCTCGCCCGTCTGCAATCCAAGTCCGTCACGTTCCTGACCGATCGCGAAACGGTCGGCGGCAATACAACGATTTTCTTCTCCGACTGCGACGGCAACATCCTGCACCTGCTGCGCCGCCAGCATCCCCTGCCCTGACGGTGAGGCAGATTCGGGCCTGAACCGACATATGGGTTGTGGCACAATCAACCCATGACGCTACGTCTTCTCAACACTTCTCTTGCGTTTCTCCTGCTGGCCGCCGCGGTAGCGGCGCAAACGCCCGCCAGCGGGAAGCGGGTGCACCACCTACTGATCCATAACGCCACGGTGGTGGACGGCAACGGCACGCCCGCCAGCGGGCCCAAGGACATTCTCCTCGAAGACAACACCATCGCCGATGTCGTCGCGCTCGATCCGGTGGCTCTTGGCCGCGGCGGCGGGCGGCGCGGGCCGGCGCCCGACGCGGTAATCGACGCCACCGGCAAGTACGTTCTCCCCGGGCTCATCAATGCGCACGCCCACTTGCAGGAGGAGCGCGGCGGCAAGCCGCAGCCCATCGAGTACGAACTGGATATCTGGCTGGCCTGCGGCATCACCACCGTCCGCGACGTCGGCAGCGATACGCGCCGCGCGCTCGAACTGCGCCAGCAGAGCGCCGAGGGCAAGATCGCCGCGCCGCGCATCTTCGTCTATCCCATGTTCGGGCGGCCGCGCGATGCCCAGGCGGCCGTGGCGCATGTTCGCGAGCTCAAGCAACTGGGCGCCGACGGCATCAAAATCCTCGGCATCGATCGCGACACCATGGAGGCCATGGAAAAGGAAGCGCACGCGCTCGGTCTGCGGGTGGCGCATCACGCCGGCGTGGAAGAGACCAACGCGTGGGACGACATCAAGTTCGGCACCACCAGCATCGAGCACTGGTACGGCATTCCCGACGCCGCCATCGAAGCCGGCGTCCAGAATTTCCCCTCCGCTTACAACTACAACAACGAGACCGACCGTTTCCGCTACGCCGGCCATCTGTGGCGCGAGGCCAACCCCGAGCGCCTCACCAAGGTGCTGCAAGCGATGGTGGACGCGCACGTCGCCTGGGATCCCACGCTCGATATTTATGAGGCCAGCCGCGACTTGCAGCGCGCGCAGACGCAGCCGTGGTTCGCCGATTATCTGCATCCGACATTGGAAGAATATTTCCGCCCCAACCCGGCCAACCACGGCTCCTATTTCATCGGCTGGACTTCCACCGACGAAACGTTCTGGAAAGAGAATTACCGCCTGTGGATGGCCGCGCTGCGCCAGTTCGACCGGCTGGGTGGCCTGATCGGCATGGGCGATGACGCCGGGTTCATTTACCAACTGTATGGCTTTGGCTTCCTCCGCAATTTCGAACTGCAGCAGGAGGCCGGCTTCCATCCGCTCAAGATCATCCAGCAGGCCACCGGCAACAACGCCAAAATCCTCGGCCAGGAAAACCACCTGGGCCGCGTGCGAGCCGGTTGGGCCGCCGATCTGATTGTGGTGAACGGAAACCCGTTGGAGAATTTCAAGGTGCTCTATCCCACCGGCGTGGATGAGATCCAGGGCATCCAGACGGTGCACACCGGTGGCGTGGAATGGACCATTAAAGATGGCATCCCGTATCACGCGCCGGAACTCCTGGCGCGCGTGAAAGAGATGGTGGCGCAGGCGCGAAAAGCCAGCTCGGTAGCCAGGTGATATCCGGAAGTGGGGCAGCAAAAGGCGATGGCCTGTACCGCTTGTCAGAAGAAGAAATCGCGCAGTCGGCGCAGCGGTGAGCGAGATTCTTCGGCCGGCAGCGGTTCCCCGTCGGCAGGCGGGCGGCCGGAGGCTTCGGCCAGCAGGATGAGGGTCTCGAAGGCGAAGGCGCGTTCGGTGCGGGAGATGGCGGAACTGTAGCGATCCTGCGGAGCGAACTGGCCCAGAGCGGAGTGCAGCAGGCCGGTCCAGGGATCGCGGATGCCGTACTTGAAGCACAAGCCGCGGGCGCGCGGGAGCATGGCGGCAAGGCGGGCGCGCGCGGCGTCGTAATCGCGCTGCTGCCCCTCGAGATCGGAGGAAGGCTTGCCGGAGGGATCGGC
>JBEKYE010000394.1:0-4688 GCA_049511275.1 Bryobacteraceae bacterium | reverse complement strand
CGTAGTCACGTTACCCCATACCTCCCGAAGCAGCAGGCAGCCACCACGGACGGGCAACAGGCTCTTGCGAGATCCGGGCTGGAGTTCGAGGCCAGAAACTGGCCTAAGTGATTCCTGCCGATAGTCGATTAAGGCAAGCCGGCACGCGAGCGCACCGCCAATACCGTCGCATGCAAGTACCGCTACCCGCGAGTCGGAAACGAACGCAAGGGTGGCAGTAAGACCAGGGGAGCCAACGGGGCTCGCATTTAGGTCGCTCAGCGAAGCGCTTGCAACGGGATTGGGCGCGTCGGAGGCGGCAAGGCCTGACCGCAGCGGTAATAACCAGGTCGCTAAAAGGACCGCCGAGGCCAGCGTTGCAATTGCCCATCGCCGTTGTAGGAGCATCGAAGCAATCTCTCCTCGCGTCACTGAGGGGAACCGGGGACAGACGCAACGTTTCCGAGAATTTCCGGCCTCTTGTTCTCCAATACTCTAATGATGTCATAGCTTGGCCCTGGTTCGGACTGCCCTGCCCCGGCCATGTCATAATAAGCCCCATGCTTCGTGCTTCCCTGCTTTCGCTCGCCGCGCTCGCCTGCTTCGCCGCTTCCACCATGCCGCCCGAAGTCGATCAGCGGCTGGCTCACGATATCTATAAGGAGATCGTCGAAATCCAGTCGGGTTATACCACCGGCGCGACCACTCCAGTCGCCGAGGCCATCGCGCGACGATTGCGCGCGGCCGGGTTTCCGGATTCCGATATCTTCCTCGGCGGCGCGAGCGCGAAGAAGGCCAACATCGTGGTGCGATACCACGGCACGGGCAAGCTCACGCCGATCCTGCTGCTGGCGCACGAAGATGTGGTCGAGGCCAGGCGCGAAGACTGGAGCATGGACCCCTTCGTGCTCACCGAGAAGGACGGGTATTTCTACGGGCGCGGCACGGCCGACGATAAAGCGCAGGCAGCGGTGTGGACGGCCAACTTGATCCGCATGAAGCGCGAAGGCTACAAACCGGACCGCGACATCATCATGGCGCTGACGGCGGATGAAGAGGGCGGCGGGCCGTACAACGGCGTCGCCTGGCTGCTGAAGAACCATCGGGAGCTGATTGATGCGGAGTTCGCGCTGAACGAGGGCGGCAGAGGCCAGTTGGTGAATGGCCAGCGGATCTCGAACGACGTGCAAGCCGCCGAGAAGTGGTACCTGGATCTGCGGCTGGAAGTGCGCAACAAGGGCGGGCACAGCTCCCAGCCGGTGCCCGATAACGCCATCTATCGTCTGGCGGGCGCGCTGGTGCGGCTGAGCCAGTTCGGATTCCCGCTGAAGACCAACGAAGTCACGAAGGCTTACTTCAGCGGCATGGCGAAGATCGAGACCACCGCGGCCAAGGCCGACCTGGGGAAGGTGGCGGAGGGCGACCAGGCAGCCATGGAGCGTATTGCGAAGCTGTCGCCGGCGTGGAATTCCATGCTGCGCACCACGTGCGTGGCCACCATGCTGGAAGGCGGGCACGCCCGCAACGCGCTGCCGCAACTGGCCGCCGCCAACGTCAACTGCCGCGTGCAGCCGGGCGATTCGCTGGAGTATGTGTTGGCAGCGCTCAAGAAGGCCATCGCCGACGACCAGGTGGTGGTTTCGGTCGCGAACCAGGAGGAGGAAGCCGCGGCTTCGCCGTTGCGGCCGGATCTGCTGCGCGCCATGTCGCGCATCACGGACACCTTGTGGCCCGGCGTCATCGTGCTTCCCAGCATGAGCACGGGCGCTACCGACGGCCGCATGCTGCGAGCGGCGGGCATCCCGACTTATGGCGTGCAGGGATTCTTCGGGGAGCGCGACGACAACCGGATCCACGGCCGCGACGAGCGGATGCTCGAACGCTCTTTCTACGAGGGGCAGACGTTTTTGTATGAGCTGGTGAAGGAACTGACGACGGCGCGGTGATTGGCGCCGGGGCAGCGATCTAATTCGTCCCGGTTGCCTTTTTTCGCGGCTTGCGGGGCTTTGCGGCCTTGAGGCGCCAGGCGGTCTGCAAGGCGGCTTCCAGGATGTCCGGAGTCACCTTCGCCAGGCACACGCGGGTTGAGCCATGGCGGCCCCACCCGCCGGGGACCGGGGAAAAGATTTCCGGCTCGTCTTCCACCATGCCGGCCTGCTGCTCAGGGGTCAGCAAGAGGACACCGAAGCCTTCGCGCTCCAGGCTGAGCGTGGCGAAGATTTTGCCGGCGACGCGGAAATCGGGGTTTCCGAAGTGAGAGCCTTCCGCAGTGTCGGGAAGGCTGAGGGCGATTCGTCGAAAGGCGGCGGCGGTCATGATGCTCTAATGTCGCATAAACTGAGGCAGTCTGCTGGCACGCAAGAGCCGCCTAAAAGGCGGCCGCTGCCAGGATTGGTCGCCTCAAAAAATCACTCGATGGCAGAGCGGACGGCGGATTCCAAAGCGTCGAGGGCGCCGGCGAAGAAGTGGTCGGGGGCGTCGATCCAGAGCAGTTGCTTGGGTGGGGCGATGCGAGCGTAGGCGGATTCGAATTCGGGGCGCGGGGCGTACCGGTCTTGCGTGCTTTGGATGAAAACCTTAGGGATGGGACAGGTCTCTAAATACTCGAAGTTGCCGAGACGCGGGGAGAAGCCAACGGCCAATAAGAAACGCGGGGCGCCTTGCGGCGCACCTTCGGCGCAACCCAGTTCCGTGATGACGTGGGCGCCGAAGGAGAAACCGGCCAGGGCATAAGGGAGATGGGGATAGCGGGAGCGAAGCCAGGCGAGCGCGGCGCGAGCGTCTTCCAGACCCTCGGGGAGGCCGGCCTTGCGAAAATTGAAGCGGAGGGCCACGGCACCCGAACCGCGGAGCGAGCGCGCAATCCGATGAACCACTTTATTGTGTAAAGTTCCGCCATAGAGCGGGTGCGGATGACAGACCAGGGCGGCGAAGCGCGGGGGCGCGGGGCCGGGTTCCTCCAGCAGAGATTCGACGGGGCCGCCGGGCCCCCGGAAGGAGCGGGTTTCGATGCGGCGGGACACTCAGTTGGTGCGGTAATTGGTGAACTGCATGTCGATGCCGAAATCGGTCTCGCGGAGGAGCTTGATGACGGTTTGCAGAATGTCGCGGTCGCGGCTGGAAACGCGGACGAAATCGCCCTGGATGGAGGCCTGCGCCTTGAGCTTGGCGTCCTTGATGGTCTTGACGATTTCGCGGGCCTTTTCGGTGGTGATGCCCTGCTGCAGGCTGATTTCCTGTTTAACGGTGGAACCGGCAGAGGGAATGATCTCGCCGTAGGAAAGGCCCTTCAGCGGCACGTGACGTTTGACCAGCTTGGACTGGAGGATATCGACGACGGCCTTGAGTTTGAACTCATCCTTGCTCGAGAGCAGGATTTTATTGTCCTTCTCGTTGAGCTCGATGTTGGAATGGGAGTCCTTGAGATCGAAGCGCTGATGCACTTCCTTGAGCGCCTGCTGCACGGCGTTGAGCACTTCCGGCAGTTCTATTTTGGAGACTACGTCGAAGGTATTGTCGGGCATAAACGGCTAGAGTCCTTATCTAAGAAATTATAATTCGAATGAACTATTTCTTTTCTAACTTGTCCAGCCGCGCCTTCAGGTCCTGGTTTTCCTTTTCGAGAGCCGCGATGCGGTTGCGCAATTCGTCGGCGTTGGACGGCTCTGCGGACGCCGCGGGAGTGCGCAAAGCTTCCACCGCGGCGCGGGCGGCGCGGGCTACGTTGGGAACGCCCTCGGACGTGGCCACTTGCTCCAGAGCGGGGATGGCCGAGGTCTCGCGGCGGCGTTGCAGGCCGATGATGCCGGAGACGCGGTCGCCGGCGGTCGAATCGTGTAGCGCGGCCATCAGGCGGTCGGTTACTTCGGGCTTTCCTTTGCCAAGCGTGCCCAGCGCGCGGAGAGCGTTTTGACGGATGCCGTCGTTACTGTCCTTGGCCAGTTCCATCACGGTAGGGAGCAGCGAGTCGTCGGCGATCTGCTCGAGGGCACTGGCCGCGACGAAGCGCATGCTCTGATTGGGCGAATCCATTTCCAGGAACGGCTTCAGCACCTCGATGGCGTTGTCGGGCTTCAGGCGCGCGGCGGCCGCCAGCGCGGATTGCCGCACGCTGAAACTCGCATCCGTGCGGGCGGACTGGAGGAGGCTCTGGATGGTGTCGGCGTTTCGGCTCAGGTTGCCGAGAGCGCTTGCAGCAGCCACGCGGACCTCGCGGTTCTGGTCGGACAGGAGACCGATCAGCGCGGCGCGAGATCCTTCGGGTTTGAGGCGGCCGAGCGACTGCACCGCATCGACGCGCACGCCGTAGAAGGCGTCGGACCGGGCGGATTGTTGCAACGCCTCGATCACCCCGCCGCCCGCGGCCGCACCAAGTGCCGTGGCGGCTTCGGAACGGTTCAGCGCGCGTGTGGCGTGTGCGAGCTGCCAGATCCATTCCTCGGCGGGCTTCTTGAAGTTGATGGATTTCAGAATGATGTCGCGCGGATCGAAGAGCACCGTATGCGGCCGCGCGGCCAGCGCGAAGCGCAGATCCTCGGACTCCTGGCTCACCCAAAAGCGGAAGGTCTCCGGGCCGTTGTCACCGAGGGCTTCCACCTCAATGGGAATGCGGAAGGGCGCAAGCTTGTCGTTGACCTTCTGATTCTGCTTAATAGCGAGATGCAGCAGGCGCGCCTCGGCATCGTAATCCCAGGAGACTTCGAAGGCGG
>JBEKYE010000393.1:0-4696 GCA_049511275.1 Bryobacteraceae bacterium | reverse complement strand
ATGCCGAGTCGGGACAGGCCGACGAGCTGATGGACAAATACGGGCTGGTGGCGCGCGACGTGGCGGCGGCGGCACGCCGGGTGGTAGCACGCAAGAACTAGGTTGGCGCCATGCCCGAAAGCGCTAATCTCGCCGAAGCGTTTCTGGAACAGAGCCCGGCGTGTTCCTGGATTGTCAGCGCGGAATCGGAGTTTCAGCGGGTATACGGCAATTCGCTTCCGGTCTTCGGCAAGGCGGCGGCTGAACTGGTGGGCCGGCGCGTCGATCAGGCGCTCGACAAGGAAGCGGCGCCCGTGTGGAGCGGCCGCATTGCGCGGGCCATAGCGGGAGAAACGCTGTTTTTGCGCGAGCGGCGCGGAAACTCGGCCTGGCATATCAGGCTCTTTCCAATTCTGCGGCAAGGCGGGCCTCGCCTGGCGGGCGGGATGGCCGCCGAGGTCACCCTCTGGAACAAAGCCGAGCAGGAATTGCGCACCACCGTGCTGAGCGCGCTGCGGGCGCAGGAATTCGAGCGCAGCATGTTTGCGAAATTCCTGCACGACTCGGTCGGGCAGAACCTGACCGGCCTGGGGATGCAACTGGACCTGGCGCGGATGGACGTGGAGGCAATTTCGCCGGAGGCGTGCCGGCGCATCGCCGAGATCCAGGAGGGGCTGGAACCGATCATGGAGCAGGTGCGCGAGTACACCTACGAGCTGAACCCTTCGGCGGTGGAGCGGGCCGGGCTGCGATCGGCGCTGGACCGCCTGGCGAGCCGCATCCGCCAGCGTTTTCCGGGCGCAGTTCGCGTGAATGTGGACCCGTCTTTGAAGATCGATCCGAAGGTCGCATCGGCCCTTTACCAGATTGCCCAGGAGGCGGTGGGGAACGCCGTGCAACACGCCAGTTGCTCTTCGATTGAAATCGCGATAAAGTCCACACGTACCGCTCTTACCATGGACGTTCGGGACAATGGGCGCGGATTCGACCCGGCGGACGTGCTGGAGGGGAGCAGAGGATTGGGATTGCTGAGCATGGAGCACTTTGCGGCGCAGGCGGGATTGGATCTCTCGATTACGAGTAATCGGGCGGCGGGGACCACGATCCAGGCGACTGCGTTCCGGGATGAGTGAGAGAGGAATATGCCATTCGACATTGTTCTTGTCGATGACCACAAGCTGGTACGCGACGGGGTCAAGGGAATCCTGGAACGGGGAACCGAGTTCCGCGTGGTGGGCGAGGCCGAAAACGGCGCCGAAGCCGTTCAACTTTGCAAGAAGGCGGCGCCCGACCTGGTCCTGATGGATATCGGACTGCCCGGCATGAACGGGATCGAAGCCACCACCGAGCTGCTGCGGCACTGCCCGGGAGTGAAGGTGGTGATCCTCTCGATGTACGACGATGAGAACTCGGTGGTCAGCGCGATCCGCTCGGGCGCGCGCGCGTTCGTGCTGAAGAAGGCATCGTCGGCGGAATTGCTGGACGCGCTGCGGACGGTGGCGCGCGGCGGTTCCTACTTGAGCTCGCAGGTGTCGGACCGGCTGCTGGCGCGGATCCAGCGCGGCGATCTGGACACGCACGACCGCAGTCCGCTGGAATCGCTGTCGCCGCGCGAGCTGCAGGTGCTGCGGCTGGTGGCCGAGGGGAAGACCAGCAAGGACATCGCGGTGCTGCTGGACCTGGGCTTGCAGACCATCCGCAGTTACCGCAAGACCATGATGAAGAAGCTCGGGGTGAACAACGTGGCGGGCCTGACGCAACTGGCGCTGGCGGCGGGCATCACCCACTGGAACAAGCCGGATGCAGACACCGTGGAGTGATATCGCGGTAGCGGACGCGCACACGCATTTCTTCTCGCGGCGCTTTTTCGATGCGCTGGCGAGCGAAACCGGACAAGATGCCGCGGCGGTGGCCGCGAGGCTGGGATGGGAGTTGCCGCCCGAAGATCCAACCGCGCTGGCCGGGCGCTGGGCGGCGGAGCTGGATAAGCAGGACGTGGCGCGCGCGGCGCTAATCGCGAGCGTTCCGGGAGACGAATTCTCGGTGCTGGCCGCGGCGGCGGCTTTTCCGGACCGGTTTTACGCTTACGCGATGGTGAACCCGCTGCGCGAAGGGGCCAGGGTGGAGCGCGGGCTCAACGGCATCTGCCTGTTTCCGGCGATGCACAAATATTCAGTGCAGGATGCGCGCGTGGAGCCCTTGCTGGAACAGGCCGCAGCGCAGCACTGCGCGGTGTTTGTGCACTGCGGCACGCTGACGTTGGGGGTGCGCAAGAAGCTGGGACTTCCCTGCCCTTTCGACATGCGGTTTTCCAATCCGCTCGACCTGCACGCGGTGGCGCAACGGCACGCCAGAGTGCGCTTCGTTGTTCCGCACTTCGGCGCCGGGTATTTCCGCGAAGCCCTGATGCTGGCCGATCTCTGCCCGAACGTCTACCTGGACACCTCCAGCAGCAACTCCTGGATGCGGTACGAAGGCCTCAGCCTGACCACGGTATTGCAACGCGCGCTGGAAGTGGCCGGGCCGCGGCGGCTGCTGTTCGGCACGGACTCGTCCTTCTTCCCGCGCGGCTGGATCGACGCGGTTTTCCAGGAGGAGACGCGGGCGCTGCTGAAACTGGGAGTCGGGGTGGACGACGCCCGCTTGATCCTGGGCGAGAACCTGGCGCGAGTGCTGGAGAGGGCGTAGCCCCGGAGGCACGCGCCGCGGGAAACAGCGCCGGCGCGGCAGAATCCTGAGACGATTCAGGCGCTGGAGACACTACCCCTCTGACGCTATGCAATTGACCATTTGGAAAGCCCGCGGGGCGCCGCGGCATCCCCTGTACCCGGGTCTGAGGGCCGCGCGGGCAGCCACGGCCAAGGGCGAGCATGCCGCGCTGGCGGGCTCATTTGACGAGCTGGCGCGCGCGCGCGCCGCGGGCGCACGGGCGCGGCGGGCGGTGTTCGTGCTGCATTACAGCGGCCGGCCGTTTCTGAGCGAAGGCGAGCGGGACGCGCTGTGGGAGATGTTCCAGGCGCCGGTGTACGGGATGCTGCTCGCCCGGGACGGCCGTGTGTTGGGGTACGAATGCGAGGCGCAGGACGGGCTGCACGCGGCGGCGAATGGCGCGCTGCCGGCGGGAATGGCAGAGGCGGGACCATGCGCTTGCGGGCGGCCGAGCCTCCGGCTGGTGGCGGAAGCAGTGGCGACCGCGCAGGCGGCGGACTGAGGTTGGCGGGGCGGACGCCTTGGTCCGCAGCCGGCCCCCCGGCCGGCTGTTCGGGAGTGGCAAGCAATCGATTATTCGTGCGAACAGCGGGTCCAGGGGGACCCGCGCAGACCTGGGGGGCTGCCCCACCAAGATCACCTCGCCAGCGATTTTTCGGCGGCGGCGCAGGGGTCGCCGGCGGAGTGGTAACCCTGCTGCTTCAGCGCGGCTTCCAGAGCTTCGAGAACCATTAGCACGTTCTCGCGAGTGGAACCGTAGCCCATGGTGCCGATGCGGAAGACTTTGCCGGCCAGCGGGCCGAAGCCGCCGGCGATCTCCATGCCGTGCTCGCTGAGGAGATACTGGCGGAGTTGGGCGTCGTCCACGCCGGCGGGGACGCGCGGGGTGTTCAGAGTCCAGAGGCGATTGGCCGGATCCTCGACGTGCATGCTGAGTCCCATGGCTTGGATGCCCGCGACAAAGGCCAGATGGTTGCGGCGGTGGCGCTCCCAACGGTTTTCCAGGCCCTCTTCGGCGACCAGGGCGAGACCCTCGCGCAAAGCGTAGAAGAGAGTGGCGGAAGCAGTGTGGTGATAGCGGTGGCCGGAGTAAAACCCGTCCAGTAACTGCAGGTCGAGATACCACGACTGCACGGGCGCGGTGCGGGCTTTGAGGCGGTCGAGCGCGCGCGGGCCGAGGGTGATGGGCGCCAGGCCGGGCGGGCATCCCAGACCTTTCTGGGTGCAACTATACGCGATATCGATGCCGTTTTCGTCCACCAGGACGGGCATGCCGCCGAGCGAGGTGACGCAATCGGCGATCGTGAGCGCGCCGGCTTCGTGAGCCGCTTCGCAGATCGGCCTGGCCTGATTGAACATGCCGGTGGAGGTTTCGGCCTGCACGAATCCGACCATGTGAGGCTGCTCGCGGCGGATGAAATCGCGGACTTCCTGGGCGTCGAACGGCTCGCCCCAATCCTTGGCGAGGCGCACCACCGTGGCGCCCTGGCGGCGCGCCATCTCGCCGATGCGATCGCCGAAGAAACCGTTGGACAGGAGGGCGAACTTGCGGCCGGGTTCGGCGAAATTAGCCACCGCGGCCTCCATGCCGGCGCTGCCGGTTCCGGAGATGGCGATATTGAAAGAATTGTTGGTGGAGAAGGCGTAGCCGAGCAGCGCGCGGATCTCGCCGGCAACTTCAAAGAAGAACGGATCGAGATGGCCGACCACGTTCTGCGCCATGGCCTGGTACACGCGGGGAGCTACCATGCTGGGGCCTGGGCCGAACAGCAGGCGGCGCGGCGCCTGCAAGGGGGCATATTTTTGCGGCATAGAAAGATCAGTGTAACGCGTGGGTATTTCCTGTATACTGCCTTGAGCCGCAGCGCGCTTTTGGGCCGCGGCCAATCTCAAAATATTGCATGGAGAGGAAGATTATGCTGGGTGAACAAATCGGAGAAGGCAAAGGAAAACGAAGCTATCGGAAAGTGGTATCGGCGGAAGGAGGCACATTCTCGATCGAGGTGTC
>JBEKYE010000392.1:0-4708 GCA_049511275.1 Bryobacteraceae bacterium | reverse complement strand
AATCATGCGCCGAAACCTAAAGCCGAACGGATTTCGTGGCAAAACGTGGTCAGGTAAGGACAATATAACATAGAGGCGTCAATCCTTCCGCCCACGTGCGGACAGCTGCCAGGTCCGCCGGCCTACGCCGATTGCGGCAGGACCACGGACACGGTCGTACCGCTCCCACGCTCGCTCGAGATCTGCACATCGCCGCCGTGCAGGTACACGATCTGCCGAACGATCGCCAGGCCTAAGCCGGCGCCCCCTGAGTTGCGCGAGCGTGCCGGGTCGGCCCGATAGAAACGGTCGAAGACCCGGGGTAGAGCCTCGACGGATATTCCCGATCCCGTGTCGCGAACCTCCATGCAGATCTGTCCACCTTGCCGGCGCGCGTTGAGCCGGATGCCGTCGCCCGCCGAACAATGCGCCAGCGCGTTTGACACTAGATTTCCAAGCGCCCGCTGCAGCAACGCCCGGTCGACGTCTCCCCACACGCTGTCCCCGACGCTCGCCGTCAGAGTCACGCCCATCTCTGTGGCCGTCGCCTCGTAATAGTCGCGAAGATCCGTCAGCAGCCGGCCCAGATCCTCCCGCGTCCGTTTCAGGTGATCTCCCGGGCTTTCCGACCGCGCCAGGAAAAGCAGCGACTCGATCAGTTCCGACAGCCGCACCGATTCCTCCAGACACGAGGCCAGCACTTCGCCGTACTCCTCCGGCGTGCGAGTGCGCGCCAGCGCCACTTCGGCTTCACCGCGAATGTTGTTTACCGGAGTCCGCAGTTCGTGAGCGATGTCGGCGGAGAAGCGCGACAGGCGTGCGAAAGATTCCTCCAGCCGTTCGAGCATGGCATTGAAGGCCTCGCCCAGCACGGCCACCTCCACTGGATAACCCTCGGCCCGGATCCGCTCGTTGAGGGTGCTCGAGCTGATGTGGCGTGCGGTTTCGGCCACTTCCCGCAACGGCCGCGTGCCCCTGCGGGCGATCGCGAAACCCACGCCCGGACAGAAGATCAGCGCGGCCGCCAGCACCGCCCAAACCCAGACTCGTTGTCTCCCCAGGACCACCTGTTCCTGTGTAAGGTCTACGGCCATCTGGAGAGTCCAGGTGTCCCTGCGCGTTGAGTCGGGCGTCAGCCGGGCCACAATCGCCCGGTACGGCGCACCGCCGGGGGAATCGATCCAGAAAATGCCTGGCTGTCCCTCCGCCGCCTGGGCCAGGCGCGACAAACTCAGATCTCGGTCCATCCCCGGCGTGGTGGACAGCGCCGCGCCGCTTGCGTCGAGCACCCGGATATAGAATTTCTGGTAGCGCCGGACGGCCGAATCGATCTCGACTTCCTCGTGCAGTGCCTGCGAATCGCCGCCCCGCTCGCGCACCAGTGCCCGGCACACGTCCAGCTCATCCAGCAGCGATTGCTCCGAGATCTTTCTCAGGTTATTCGCCAGGCCCAGGTAGAGCAACCCGGTGGCCGCGGTCACCACCAGGAAAGATGCCAGGGTGTACCACGCGGTGAGCAGCAACGCCAGCGACGCGCGGCCCGGCCTTCCCGCGCGCGGGCTAATTTCTCTCAGGGTTCTCCAGAACATATCCAACCCCCCGAACCGTGCGCAGCAACTTCCGCGGAAAAGGGTCGTCCACCTTGCTGCGCAGCCGCCGCACGTTCACATCCACCACATTGGTGTCCCCGTGGAAGTTCATGTCCCAAACGGCTTGCGCGATCAGCGTACGCGTCAGAACTTCCCCGGCGCGGCGCACCAACAGCGACAACAGTGTGAATTCCCGCCCCGTCAGATCCAGGCGCTGGCCCGCGCGCGTGGCTCTATGCCCCTCCATATCCAGTTCCAGATCGGCCACCCGGAGCGTGCTCGCTTCGCGCACCGGCGGCCTGCGCAATATGGTCCGCACGCGCGCCAGCAGTTCGGAGAAGGCGAACGGCTTCACCAGGTAGTCGTCGGCCCCGAGTTCGAGTCCCTTGACCCGGTCCGGCACCTCGTCGCGCGCCGTCAGAATGAGGACCGGCGTCTGCAGTCCGGCTCCGCGCAGCCAGGTGAGAACGTGCCAGCCGTCCATACCCGGCAGCATGATGTCGAGCACGATGAGGTCGAAGCCCCCGGTCTGGATCTGCCGCATGCCATCGGCGCCATCCAACGCCACGCTCACCACGAAGCCCGCCTCGCTAAAGCCCCGCTTTAGGAAACTCGCCGTCTTTGCTTCGTCTTCTATGATCAGCAGCTTCATGCGGCCGCCAAGACCGTCATTGTAGCTTCTCTTTCAATCTGCGGGTGCAAGCAGTTTTCCATAGCGAATGAAATGACAAGCCTCGCCTTATATGGATTGACAGAGGTCGTGTCTGAAAACAGACAGTACCTTGACAGAGGCTTAATTTATTTGTAATCTAATTGTGCGGTAACGACTCTAGCGCGAAACCATGCTGAACTGTCGTTCGCGGACGATTATGCGCGTGCAGCCTGCAAAGGTTCGGCCAAGGATTCCGGTTGTTTTTCCGGCCCTGCTCACGGCAGTTCTTGCCATCGCGGTAAGCCTCCGGGGCGGCACGGGAGGCAGTATTTCCGGTACGGTTACCGACCCGAAGGAAGCAGTCGTCGTGAATGCCCGGGTCACTGTAATCAACCGGGGCAACAATATCTCGCAGACCGTTGCCACTAACTTGAGCGGTATCTATTCTTTTCCGGACCTGATGGTGGGGACCTACGACATCCAGGTCGAGGCGCCCGGTTTCCGGATCTACCGGCGCACCGACGTGGTTTTGGACGCCAACGCCGTCTTGCATGTGGATGTGCCGCTTTCGCTTGGCAACCGGGCAGACGCCATCACCGTGGCCGCCTCCGGGACGCACGTGGAAACCGCCGATACGCAGTTGGGCGAAGTAGTCGCGGGGAGCAAAATCGAGGCCGTCCCTCTGAACGGGCGTAGTTTTACCGACCTGCTGGCGTTGCAGCCGGGGGTCGCGCCAACCACCACCATTACGAACATGTCGATCCAGGCGGCGGGCGCGGCCATCCTATCTCCTTCCGGCAACCTGAGTCCCGGCACGATTTCCATCAACGGCCAGCGTGAGTACGCCAACGGCTTTTCGGTGAACGACGCCGACGTAGTCGAGCGCTTTACCATGGGCGCGGCTGTCGTTCCCAATCTCGATTCGATCGCCGAGTTCCGCGTTCTCACGGGGAACTTCGACGCCGAGTACGGCAACTACAGCGGCGGCCGCATCAACGTAGTCACCAAGTCGGGGACCAATCGGTTTCATGGCTCCGCGTTCGAGTTCCTTCGCAATACGGACCTGGACTCCCGCAATTTTTTCTCGCCCGAGCGGGCCGTTTACCAGCAGAACCAGTTCGGCGCGCTGTTCGGAGGACCCGTCGTCCGGAATAAGGTCTTCTTTTACTCCGACTACCAGGCAACCCGCCTGCACCAAGGCGTTGATACCGGATTGATCAGTGTACCCTCGCTCGAAAACCGGGCCGGCAACTTCTCCGACTCCTCCGGCCTGTTGACCGGGACCGTGACCGGCCAGTACTGGGCGAACCTGCTTGCCGGCAAACTCGGCTACGGCGTGTCGCCGGGGGAGCCGTACTACACGCCCGGTTGCTCCGATCCCTCACAGTGCGTTTTTCCAAACGCCGTCATTCCGCAGCGCGCCTGGTCGGCCCCCGCGCAAAAACTGTTGCAGTACATCCCGGCGCCAAACCTGGCCGGCAATTATTTCTCCACCTCGGCCGCGGGTCAGACCTTGCGGGACGACAAAGGCGCCATCCGGGTGGACTCGAACACCCGTATCGGCACGCTGTCGTCCTACTATTACGCCGATGATTACGCGCTCAACAACCCCTATCCGGTCGCTCAGGGCGGAGCCAACGTTCCGGGCTTTAACGCGTTGAACCTGGGCCGCTCGCAGTTGCTCACTCTTGGCGATACAAAGATCTTTGGAGCGCGAAGCGTGAACGAATTTCATTTCTCGTTTGTCCGCGCCGCCAACCAGGTCGGCACGCCCCAGGGCACCGTGGGAACCAGTCTGGCGTCGCAAGGCTTCACCACCGCCTCGGGCGCGCCCAGCATCCTGCCCCAACGGCCTTCCATTGTGGGAGTGGAGAATGTCAATTTCAGCAGCTTCACCATCGGATCGACGGTTACCGGGCTCATTCAGACCGACAATACCTTTGAATTCCGCGATAGCTTCTCGCACTTGGTGGGCGCGCACACGCTCAGGGCCGGCGGCGAGTTGTTGCTGAGCCAGGTGAATCTGGCGCCGGACGTGCAGTCGAACGGAACTTTCGATTTCTTCGGCTCGGAAACGGGGGTGGATTTCGCGGACTTCCTGATCGGCATCCCCAGCTTCTATAAGCAGGGAGACGCGCAACCGGCTTACACCCGGAATCGCTACGGAGCCGCGTTCTTTCAGGACAGTTGGCGCGCCAGGCCGCGCCTCACGTTGAACTACGGCGTCCGCTGGGACGTGATCATGCCCTGGTACGAAAAGTACAATCAGATTCAGACGCTGGTTCCGGGCGAACAGTCGGTTGTGTTTCCCGGCGCGCCCGCGGGCCTGGTCTTCCCCGGAGATCCGGGCATCGCGCGCGCGCTCGCACCCACTCGCTGGAACAATTTTTCCCCACGCGTCGGTCTGGCCTGGTCGCCGCGCGGCCAGAGCGGCCTGGCTAAATGGCTGTTCGGCGATACCGACCAGACCAGCATCCGGCTCGGGTTC
>JBEKYE010000391.1:0-4710 GCA_049511275.1 Bryobacteraceae bacterium | reverse complement strand
GTGGTGAAGATTGCCGCGCGATCGGTCTTCGCCTGGCTCAGCAGTTGCTTGTTAACGGCGTCCCGCGACTGTGCCAATTCTCCCAATGACGCGTGTACGTCATCGAATAAGTAAGCGATAAATCGCTCCGGAATGTCGATTCTCGCCGCCGGTAGGCCTTCGGTAGGAGCGGTGTCGACGGTCTTGGCCGCCTTGGCTGCCAGGTCGCCGGTTTTCTCCAGCGAGAACCGGATGATCTCCTGGAGTTTTCCGTTGTCGAAGATCTGGAAATTCTCTTTGGCCAAGGTGTCCACGATGCGGCCCTTGGAATCGCGCACCACTACCGGCACCAACACCAGGTCCACTCGCGTCTTGAATATTGCGGGAGCTTCCTTGGTCGCCATTTCAGGCGCGTTCTTGTCGATCGGCCTCGCTGTTTGTGCGGGAGCGGCGGGAGTTGCGGGCGCCGGCGGCGTGAGCATGCCTCCGGGCTGTGGCTGGGTCTGGGACTGAGCGCCGGCAGCCGTCATCCACACGATCAGGACAGCGTGGGAGAACGCCACTCTTAGTATGTTGGTCACTGGCGGATCAACTAAGCATATCGCAACCAATGGTCCAGGACATCCGGGTCACCGGATCGACGTGCGCCGTCTATTGGCGACTGGGGAGCATTCTGGGCGGCGGTGCCAGCGGCGGGGTCCGATTGGACTAAATTTGGACGATTCGCGCTAAAACCGCACCAAACAACCCCTTTAGAACCAAGCCCTGTATAGTTAAGTCAATCAGATACCACTCTAGGAGTGATCGGATAAATATGCAGAATGCCAGTTTCGACCCGGGGCTGACCACCCAGGTGATTGCGCCCCTGCGGCGCATCATCAATAAGGACGGCCAGTTCAACGTACACCGTCGCGGCACCACGTGGCGCGATTTTCACCCGTACCTGCACCTCATCAACCTGAGCTGGCCGCGTTTTCTGGGCGTGCTGTTCCTGGGATACCTGGTGAGCAATTGCCTGTTCGCCATGGTTTATTACGCGATCGGGCCGCTTCAGCTCTCGGGCGCCGATGCGTCGACGGCCTGGGGCCGCTTTCTGAACGACTTCTTCTTCAGCGCCCACACGCTGAGCACGGTGGGGTACGGCAACATCGCGCCACGCGGGTTGGCGGGGAACGTGGTGGCGGCGTTCGAGGCGCTGGTGGGCGTGCTCAGTTTCGCCGTGGCCACGGGGCTCCTTTTCGGGCGCGTGTCGCGGCCGTCGGCCAAGATCGGCTACAGCGAGAACATGGTGGTGGCGCCCTACCAGGACGGCTCGAGCTTGCAATTCCGCGTGGTGAACCGGCGCGCCAACTCGCTGATGGAGCTTGAGGCCAAGGTCATGATGATGACGGTGGACACGGCCGGCGGCCAGTCCCAACGCGCCTACAAACTGCTTACGCTGGAACGCGAGAAGGTGCTATTTCTGCCGCTGACGTGGACGGTGGTGCACCCTATCGATCGCGAGAGCCCGCTGTGGGGCAAAACGCCGCAAGACCTGGAGCGCATGCAGGTGGAAGTGCTCATCCTGATGAAGGGGTACGACGACACCTTCAACCAGACGGTGCTCTCGCGCCATTCCTACAGGCACGAGGAAATTGTATGGGGCCGGAAGTTCGACCCGGCCTTCTCGGTGGACGAGGAAGGCGACCTGGTTTTAGAGTTGAAAAAAGTTGGCGAACTGGCGCAGTAGGTGGCGCACGCACTCGTGGGCCGTGTCGAGACTCATCTCGACACTCTTGGTGGCGTACGGACGCTCTACCGGAACCCGGCGTCGGCAAGAGTGCCGACGCGCCACGCGTGTCTCTGAGAAATGCGGCCTACCGGCTGGCCGGTGGGATGATGCCGTTCATGCGCGCGTAGACCACCATTTGACCGTAGTGGTCGAAGCTGTGCCACGTGAGAAGGCCCCCAAGAGTGCCGCGCGCCATCTCGCCCTGGCCGAAAGGACTCTTCACCATATCCAGCTCGTTCTTGGCGGTCAGAGACAGCGTGGCTTTGTGGGCGTAGGCGAAGGCATCCTTCAGGAATTTGACCACCTGGTCCTTGGTCTTGACGGAATCGGGACCGTTTTCGCCCGCGCCGAGATCCACGGGCGGCTTCTGTTCCAGGGCGGTTGCCGAAACCAGGTACAGAACCGTGGCCACGTGCTTGCACTGTTGGGCGAAAGTGCGGACGCCCTTGAATTCGCCGGCGGTCGGGGCAAAGTCAAACTTGTCGGCCGGCATGGCTTCGGCCAGCGGTACCAACTCGTGTTCGATGCCGGACAACTGGCCGTCGTAGAGCTTGGCTACGGTCATTGGCTCGGCGCCAAAGGCGGCGGGTGCGGCTAATAGTGTGGATCCGAGCAGAACTGCAAAGAGTCGATTCATTTCGTGGAATTCCTCCCCCTCGTGCGGACAGTATAGCAGAGAGGGAAGAATCTGGTGCAGCTTAACCGCCCTTACGGGCCGGAGGGGGCGGATTGGGCGGGCCGCCCTGGCCAGGGCCACGGCCGCCTTCCGGGAGTGGCCTTTCGGCCTGCAGTTTCTTCCACTGGTCCTGCGTGAGAACGCGGCGGATGCCCAGCAGGAAACGGGCATTGGCCTTCTCGAGTTCGGCGCGCGCCTGCGCCACCCTGTCGATCTGAGCCAGGATCTTGGCCTCGTCGGGCGTGTCGGCAGCCATCATCGGCTCCATGGTGATTTCTTCCTTCTGCAGAGTGGCGTTGAGGTCGACCAGGCGCAGGCGATTCTGCTGGAAGATGTCATCCATTTTTTTCTGCTGGTCGGAGTTGAGGCTGAGCTTCTGAACCATCTCCGGGTTGTTCCACCAGCGGCCCTGGGGCAGGGAACGCTCCAGCGGCGGACGGCTGCTGCGGGGCGCTGGCGGCGCGCCGCCGTCGCGGCCGCGTTGCCCCGGAGGCGGACCGAAGCCGCGGCCGGGTTGAGCGGGCGCCCCGTTGTCGCCCTGCTGGGGCGGGGGCGGAGGGTTCTGGTTCTGGCCACCAGCGGGTGGAGTCTGCGCCCAGGCAGCGGCGCCGGCGAAGAGTATCGGTAGTACCAGTCTGATTGTCTTTTGGTTCATTGCATTTCCTTTTTCGGGCTTTCGTCTGTGGGACCGGAGCCCCAGGTTACAAGATTTACCAGCGGCTCCATGGTCTGCGGAACCGCGCGCGAGATTTCGGCATCCACTTGCTCCAGAAGCGCGTCGGCGCGGGCCATCTCGGCGGCGCGAGCCTGTTGGCGGGAACGCTCCCAGTAAGCCGATGCCGATACCAGGATCAACAGAGAGGCTGCGGCCAGCACCCAGCGCTGGGCCGTGTGGCGGGCGGCCGGCCCCCAGGCGATCTTCGGGGCCGATGCGGACTGGGCGGCGCTCCAATCGTGGGCGGAGCCGCGGAACTCCGCGAGCGCGCTTTCCATGCGGTCGAGCCGCGCGCTGCATTCTTCGCACTCGCCGGCGTGGCGCTGGAGTTCTGAGTCGCGCTCGCCGGCGAACCAGCGGGAAATATCCTCCGGCGAAAAATGTTCGTTCATTGGCTTTCTCCCATTCGTTTCCTCACGGCTTCCAGCGCGCGAAACAGGTGCACTTTCACGGTCCCTTCCCGAAGGCCGGTAACCGCGGCGATTTCGAGCAAATCCAGGTCTTCCACGAAGCGCAGCAGAAAGACCGTGCGCTGGCGCGCCGACAGAGTTTCCACGGCGCTCCACACGGCGGCCACGCGTTCCTTGGCGAGAACGGCGCTTTCGGGCGACGAGCCGCCGTCGGCCAGCGACCGGCTCGCCACGTCGAAATCCGGCGCCGTCGCGCGCGTGCGATTCCAAAAGCGGAGCCGGCGATTGCGAATGGAATCGCGTACCAGGTTCACCGCAATCTGCATCAGCCAGGTACTGAGGCTGGCCTCGCCCCGAAACCCCTGACGCGCCCGGTAGGCTTTCAGGAAACAATCCTGCGCCAGCGATTCGGCGGCATCCCGGTCGCGCAGAGAGGCCAGGGCGAAGCGAAAGATCCTGGGCCAATACAGCCGCACAACGGCGTCGAAGTCCTCGATCTCTCGCGTTTGGTCCACTGCGTTCGGGATCCACCGGGTTGTCGAAACCGGCTCCATCTGTGAAGTGTAGACGGAAACCGCGGGGATGGGTTTACGTCGCAGGCGCCGAAATCGGTGAGGCGTGCGGGCGCAGTGTTCTCAGTGGCCTGAGGCCTGAGCCTCGCGCGCTACCAGTTCTTTTCCCACACCCGCACGATGGGGTAGCGGCCGTTGTCCTCGGGCTCGTACTTGGAATGCTGATACCACCAGGCGAGGCGGGCGTTACGATCGGCCGCAAAGGCCGGGTCGGCAGCCACCTTGGCTTCGAATTCCTTGGCGAGATCGGGATTGTCCGCCATGGTCTTGCGCGCGATGGGTTCGGAGAGATATTCGCCCACGGGCGGCGCCGCTGCGCCCGCCACCGGTGCGCCGCCACCCGCGCCAGGAGCTCCGCCACGCCCCCCTCCGCCGGCTGGGCCGCCGCGGCCGCCGCCGCCACCACCACCGCCCCGGCCTCCGCCGCCTTCAAACACCGCGTACATCAGGCCCCAGCGCGCGAAGGAATCGGGCGCTTGCGGTTCGAGCGTGGAAAGAATCAGGCGGGCGTGGCGCTGCTTCATGGGAACCCAATACGAGCCGGCGGGAATCGTGATCTTCTCCTTCACCAGGCGGGAATCGAAGCT
>JBEKYE010000390.1:0-4712 GCA_049511275.1 Bryobacteraceae bacterium | reverse complement strand
TGACGGCGCTGACTCAAACCAACAAGCCCGGCATTTACGCGCACGTCGATGACGAAGCCACCGTGCTGTTGCAATATCCCAAAGCGCAGGGCATCATTCAGGCGTCGTGGAACTGGCCGGTGAGCCGCAAGGATTTCGAAGTCTACGGTGTTAAGGGCTACGCCATCGCGACCGGCGGCGACAGCCTGCGCGTGCGCCTGCCGGGCGCGCCGGCCGAGGAGACGCACACGCCGCCGGAACTGAAGCCGCAGGAAGCCGACTCGATTTCGTATCTGATCGGCGTCGCCCGCGGCAAGTTCAAGCCATACGGCCTCTCGTCGCTTGAGAACAACATGATCGTCATCGAGATCCTCGACGCCGCGCGCGAATCGGCGCGGACGGGGCGGACGATTACGCTGGGGCGGTGAATGTGCTCTCGGGACCCTTCGGCGGCCCACAGAGAACTTCCGCCCAGGCGGATAATGCCACGAATGGTGGCGACGACGTACTCGACGCCGGCTCATCCGACCCGGTAGCCTGGCGCGCCGCAGTCTGGACCGGCGGATGACCGCCGGCGTTAGCGCGGGAAGGGCGAGGCTCCTTCGGAACCGTACCAGTCGTATTCCACCGCGCGTCCATCGATGCGCCAGCGGCCGGGCGCGGTGGTTTCCATCCAGTCGAGCGGCTCGGCTAGCTCGCGCCCTTGAGTGGCGGCCGCGAAAGCCCGCCGGAGGGCCCGCTTCGACTCGGCGTTGACCGCCGCGGGATCGGGGGACACGAACAGCGCGGTCCCGCTGCGGGCTACCAGGTCGAGCCAGCGCGCGGCCAGTTCCCACGGGAGTTGCGGCGTGATGGGGGCGCAATCGGCGTCCAGATCGAAGAAGGCGCGGTGCTGCGGGCCGCGAAACGCCAGCGTGTTGACGCCCATCCGTCGCGTGCGGTCGAAGTCGCGGCCACTGGTGTCGTCGCCGGTGCGCTGCAGCTCGAACAGACCGGCGGACAGGTGTCCGAAAGTATTGCAGCCGATGACAGCCGCGCCCCCGGCCGCTTCTCGAATCGCGCGGTAAAGGGCCAGCGCGATTTCGGCGGTGGTGCGGGAGCGGTCGGCGAACTGCCAGCCGGCTTCGGTGAGGTCGGCGCCCATCGAAAAGCCCCAGCGGCCCAGCAGATCGAAACTGGTGTAATCGTGCTTGATCAGCTCGAAACCCCACGAAGCCATGCGGCCAATGTCCTGGCGGACGGTTTCGAGCGTCTCGGGCAGGCTCGGATCGAGCGTCGTGTCGCGGCTGCCGGCGCGGGGCCGGAGGCGGGCAGTCGGAGGGACCTCGGCGGTGGTGTACAGCGGCCGTAGCCAGATGCCAGGACGCACGCCCTGCCGTTTCATGACCGCGGCGAGCCCCGCCATATCGGGGAAGCCGGCGTTGCCGCGCTCCCAGGGGCCGGCGGTGTTGGTCAGCGACCAGCCGTCATCGATCACCATGAAGGGCCGGTTTGGCCCGGATGGGGCGAGTTCGTCCATCAGGCCGGCATCGCGCTCGATGGCGGCGGCTGAGCAGTCGCGGCCGTAGGCGTAATACCAGTTGTTGCCGCCGTAAACAGGCGCGGAAGGGAGGCGGGGCTTCGCGCAGAGCAGACTGCAGAGGCGCCGCGCGGATCGGAAGGCGCTATCGTCCGCCGTTCCGCGGCGGACCCGCACGACGGCGGCTTCCAACGTGCGAGGGCCCAGGCGCACCCCCGAGCCTCCATTGCGCAGGTCCAGCCACAGGGAGATCCCGGCGGGGTCGGCCTGCCAGAAGGCGAAGCAAGAGCCCCCCGTAGCAACGCCGTAACCGTGCGTGGCGCGGCCGTCGAAAGCCAGGAAGTACCATGGCAGGACGCGCTCGCCGGCTAGGCCGCGCCATTCGAGATCCCCGTAGCTGCGCTCCCACTGGTCGTTGAGGATGCGCCATCGCTCCGGCACGGCGGCCCGCCAGCGGAGGTGCAAGCGCAGCAGCGGGGCTTCCGGCGCCTCGATGCGAATCGGTATGCCGCCGGCGTCCGGTTCGGTCTGGACGGAGATTCCGGTGCCGTTCCATCGGTGGCCTTCGCGGGCGAGCGGAAGTGGGCCGCTTTCGAGGAAGGCGGTGGCGAGGTCGGGCAGGCGCAGGATATCGACATAGCCATCAACCGCGCGCACGGGCTGCGCATAAGCGGCGGCAGGCAAGCCGGCCGAGAAAGCCAACAGGTTGCGGCGGGAGAGGATTGGTAGGTTCACGAATCCATTGTGTCAGGGGATGCGCGGGCAAAGTCGAGCCGGCTCGGAAGCGCGATCGCTCGCCACCTTTACATTCCGATAATACGAAATAGACACTTCGGGAAAGCAGGGCGACAAACAGAGAAAAGCCGGCGCGGCTTGAAGGTCAGAGGTTAGGCGCGACCGCTGTTGTAACGGGGCCTACTTTGAGGATATTGCGAGGTCGCCATCTGATTAACGTTATTTCCAGACATGCCTCTCGTTCCTCGGCATGAACCGCGAGCATCCAGGCAACTCAGCTTTCCTGACAAGCCGCCAGGATGCTTTGCAGCCGACCTATATCCTGCGCCTTCAGCAGGCAGTTCTCAACGAAGCGGGCATCGCACTTCTTTAGGCGCACTCTATCATAGAGAAGCACGAAACTGATCATGTAGACCATCGAAAGCAGGGCGTAATAGTGGGACATAAGTTCGATCCGGTTCTAGTGTGCCACCGGCAGCCGGTCTGTAAAAGTACCAGGCGTTTGGTGGCGGTACTAGAACTTCACTGACCGCTCCTGCTCGCCGCTGCGGCCACTCTAGGATTTTCCCGGCTTCGAGGAATTGCTCACATCTCGGTGACCTTGTTCCGTACATTGATGGTCCGGGAACATTTGTTGAAACGATTCCGTCAGGTAGGCGCTCGCTTCCCTCAGAGTCGCCGTGGTCTCCTGAAGGATGCGCTCGAATTCTCTCTCTTTTCCGAGTCGCCGCTGTTAACTTTGGTTAGCGGTACGGCAACGGTACCTTTGGGGCTGTCCGCAGCACCCCAATGGGGATCATGATTGCAGGCGAGGTTATACACTTGCTCGTCGCAGTCTCAGCCTTGATATGTCTCGCATTCGGCATCTGCTTTTGGATCCGTGCTCGCGCCCGGCGGTCGGGACTCGTAATGGTCACGGTGCGCGATACGAAGGACGATAACGCGCAGGCCCCTGAGGCTGGAGCGGACGGCCACATCACGAGACCATTCCGGCTCCGCAAGCTGATCGCCCGCAACCGGGCCGTTCTACGCCGGACCCGCGCCGTCGCGGTGCTGCCTGCACCGGTTGTTCGTGTCGGCCAGTTGGAGTTAGAAATGGGACACCGCATACTGCGCAAAGCCGGAAGAGAAATCCACCTTTCTCCTAAAGAGTTTGAGTTGCTCGCGTTCCTGGTGCAGCACAAGAATATCCCGATCACGAACGCGACACTCTTGCGCGCCGTGTGGGGCCACGAATACGACAGCGAGCCGGAATATCTCAGGTCCTACGTCAAAATGCTTCGCAAGAAGATTGAAGATGATCATGGCCGGCCCGAGTACATTTTGACGGAACCATGGGGCGGCTACCGCTTGCAGGATCCCCATGACCCAGATTCGTCTGGTTCAGACCGGCTCTCGATACAGACGACGATGGAAGCGACTTGTGCTCGGATGTAGCTCAATTCCTGACAATACAAGAGAGCCAGCGGAAGAAGCGGTCGTGCGTGGTTCGCATAGAGGTTAAGGAAAGTCAGGGTTGCGGGTCGGCTTCGATGGGCTCGACGCGCTTCATCAGCGTGAAACCGACCAGCAGCGCCACCGGCATCAACACGCCAATGCCCAGGAACACGGGCGCGTAGCTGTGCGTCACGTCCAGGGTTCGGCCGACGGCCCAGGTGCCGATCACCGAACCGACGGTCGATCCGGTTCCGGCGATGCCATACACCGAAGCGACCGCGCGCGGCGGGAAGTAGTCGCCGGCCAGGGTATGCACGGTGATCGACCAGAACATCCAGAAGAAGACGGCAATCGAAATCAGCGCTATGGTCCAGAACAGAGAGTGTGCGAATACGGCCAGGGCCCCGATGGGCGACATGAGCGCCGCCATGGTCATCAAGGTTTTGCGCGTGCGATTGACGCTCCACCCGGCGCGTTGCAGTTTGAGCGCCAGGTAACCGCCGGCGAAGTTTGAAATATCTGCGACCAGAAACGGAATCCACGCGACCATCCCGATGCCAGCCAGATTCATGCCCCGTTCGCGCGTGAGAAACTCCGGAATCCAGAAGACGTAGAAGTACCACATTGGGTCGGCCAGGAAACGGCAGAAGAAGATGGCCCATGTCTGGCGGTAACCCAGCAATTCCACCCAGCGGATAGCGGGGCCGGCATCTTGAGCCGCCGGAACGCGTTCCATCTCCGGATTCATCCACCGGAAGATCCCGAAAGCCAGCACCCAGGCGAGGCCGATAGCGCCGGTGGCAATGAATGCGGCGCGCCAGCCGGCACGGTAGGTGACCCAGGCCACCAGGGGCGGCGCGATCATGGCGCCCAGGCTGGAACCGCTGTTGCAAGCGCCCATCGCCAGAGTGCGGGCTTCCTTGGGTACCCACTGAGCCACGGCTTTGGCGAACGCGGGCCACGCGCCGCCTTCGCCCACCGCGAGCAGGCCGCGAAACAGTCCCAGGCTGAAGGGGCCGCGCGCGAGCGCCGTCGCCATTCC
>JBEKYE010000389.1:0-8237 GCA_049511275.1 Bryobacteraceae bacterium | reverse complement strand
TCCGCGCCCCGCACTAATTCGTCCGCGCGCCCGTCCGTGTACACCTTGTACACAATCACCGGAATCACTTTGAACGCCTGCAGGCCCGCGCGCGCCGTGGTGGTAAACCCGCCCGTGATGTCGCGGAAATACAAACCATACGGCTTGTTCTGCTTCTTCGCCGTTTCGATCAGCATCTGCCGCAGCCGCGCATCCGAAACCGTATTCGACGACTCGACGATCAGGTTCGACTGCCGCGAAACCACTTCCAGCCCCGGCTGCCGCCGCCCGTGCCCGTTCGAATGATCGAACCCCTGGATGGGCGCGCGCGACATCAGAAACGTCTTCAGCACGCCCTTGTCCACCGCCAGCACCGGCCGCGCCTTCACGCCTTCGTCGTCGTAGTCGTACCACCCGTTCAAATCCACGCCCGCGGCCTTGCGCTCGGTCGGATCGAACACCACCGACAGGAAGTCCGGCAGCACTTTCGTCCCCACGCTCTTGGTGAACGTCTGCCCTTCGCTTTCGTCCTTCTGCCGGTGGCCTTCCACGCGGTGCCCGAAGATCTCGTGGAAGAACACGCCCGCCGCCTGTCCCGAAAAAATCGCCGGCCCCACGAACGGCTCGGCTTCCGGCGCGCGCAGCAGCGCCACCACGTCGCCGGCCACCCGGTCGATGGCCGCCGTCAGCGTCTTGTCGTCCGGCAGTCCATCCGGGTCCACTGCCTCGAACGTCTGGTAGGACGACACGTCGGTCCCGTCGGTGGCCTTCCCGGATGCCGAAATCACCACCCGCGCGAACCCGCGCCCGTGCGCGATCCGCGAGCCTTCCGTATTCACGAAGTAACGCGTGTCGGTCATTGCCGATACCGATACGTGCGATGTCAGCACGCTCGGGTAGTTCCCGAAGCGCGCCGAAAGCTTGCGCGCCCGCTCGGTCCAGCCGTCCGTATCGAACCTCAGTTTGGGCAGCGATTCCACCGCGACCGAAGGCGGCTCGCTCGAAAAATCGCCCGACGCGTCCGCCGCCGCCACCTGCACCTCGGTATTCGTTTTGATGCGGATCAGCCGCTCCGCCGCCGTCCGGTATGCCCGGTCCGTGTCCAGCCACAACTGCCGCTTGATGGAATCCACGTTATCTTCGTAGGTGATGGCCGAACCCGACGTGAACCGTCCCGCATTACCGCCGGTGCGGTGGTAATTGTCGAGTGCCGGGGTTCCCACCCGTACGGACACGTCCAGCGTGCGGTTCTTTCCGCCGTAATTGACGTCCACCGTGCCCAGTGTGCCGGTGAGCGAATGACTCTCCGTCTCGGTAATCTCATAACTCAAAAAGTACGGCGCCGGATCGGCCTTTTGCTTCAAAATGTTGAAGTTCCGCGCCAGTTCCTGCGACATGGCATCCAGCAGGGCATTCGGTTGAGCCGCCGCCAGGGCCGCCACGGAGCATAACAGAGACAGACGAACAAGCATTGAGGGGATCAAGATTTCAGGATAGCATCCGCCGCCCGCGCCCGTGAATGCCCGAATGAGACGACAGTCTCAATGCCGCCGGGCAAGCAGCATCAACAGCCCTAAGATGACCACCGGAATCAGCGCCATCGCAACGTAGAACAAAACCCGCTTCAGCCATGGCGCGCGCCGCCGCTTCCAATCGCGCAGCTCCGTGCGGTCGGACACGGCCACCTGGTCCAGATGCTCCAGGTCCCAGGCGAATTCGTTGGCCGTCGAGTAGCGGTTCTTCGGTTCGCGCTCCAGGGCGCGATAAATCGCTTCCTGAAGCTCCGGCGAAATCTCGGGATTGAGTTCGCGCGGCGGCACCGGATTGTTCACCAGGCGGTCGTTCATGACGGCAAACGGATTGGCTCCCTCAAAAGGCGTGGCTCCGGTTACCATTTCGTACAAAATCACTCCCAACGAGTAGATGTCGCTGCGCCCGTCGCCGCGTTTCCCCTTGACCTGCTCCGGCGAGATGTAATCGGGCGTCCCCGCAATCTGCGATAGCTTGCCGAACGTCAGCCGCCGCGCTCCGGCCTTTCCGGCAATCCCAAAGTCGATCAGCTTGATCCGGTCTTCGCCGTCGATCATGATGTTCTCGGGTTTGAGATCGCGGTGCACCACTCCGTTCCGGTGAATGTAATCCAGAGCGTCGCAGATGGCGATGGCGATGGCGCGGGCCCGCTCCACCGGAAACTTGCGGTTCTCAGCCAGCAGTTTTCGAAGCAGGCGGCCCTCCACCCACTCCATCACCATATAGACCTGGCCGGGTTCGCCGCTGTCCAGCACCTTCATCACGCCCGGGTGGTCGAGTTTCTCGCCGATTTCGATCTCGCGCTTGAAGCGGTCGAAAAGCACCGGGTCGGCTTCCATATCCGGATGGGGGATCTTGATGGCCACCGGGCGGCCGGTGCGCATGTCGGTGGCGCGGTAAATGGAGGCCATTCCGCTGCGCGACACCAGCTCCTCGATACGATAGTGAACGAGTTGGTCGCCGGGACGCAAGCACGCCATGGAAGATACCGTAGCGGAAAGCGGCACGCGGGAGATTGCCACATCCGGGCTAGAGGGGCTTTCCACGATGCCTCCCGCCGGTTCTCGCGTTCCGAACGCCGATCAGCCGAACGCCTATGGTATCACCGAGGTCCCCGGGAACGGTCTTCACTCACGCCATTTTAGGCGGCAAGGCATAAAGAAGACGTAAAGAAACCGTCAGGATATCGTCTGGAAGCAAGCGGGTGCCGGCGATGCCGCGCTTAAATGTCGTAGTACAGTGCGAACTCGTAAGGGTGCGGCCGCAAACGCACCGCTTCCGCCTCGTTCTTCCGCTTGTAATCGATAAACGTCTCGACCAGTTCCTCGGTGAACACTTCCCCCTTCAACAGGAACCCATGATCGTTCTCCAGGCACGCCAGCGCTTCGTCCAGCGACCCCGGCATCGAGGGCACGCTCTTCATCTCTTCGGGCGACAGGTCGTAAATGTCCTTGTCCAGCGGTTCGCCCGGATGGATTTTATTCAATACCCCGTCCAGTCCCGCCATGAGCATCGCGGCGAATGCCAGGTAAGGATTGGCGGCCGGATCGGGCGGCCGGAATTCCACCCGCTTGGCCTTGGGGCTGGCCGAGTACATCGGAATGCGGCAGGCGGCCGAGCGGTTGCGCCGCGAGTAAGCCAGGTTCACCGGCGCCTCGTAGCCCGGCACCAGGCGTTTGTAGCTGTTGGTGGTGGGGGCGATGATGGCCGACAGAGAGCGCGCGTGTTTCAGCAGCCCGCCGATATAGTGCAGCGCCATCTGGCTCAGGCCCGCATAGCCGTCGCCACCGAACAGAGGCTTGCCGTCTTTCCACAAGCTCTGGTGGCAGTGCATGCCACTGCCGTTATCCGCGAAGATCGGCTTGGGCATGAAGGTCACCGTCTTGCCGTGCCGGTTGGCCACGTTGCGGATGACGTACTTGTACAGCATCATGTTGTCCGCGGACTTCACCAGCTTGTCGAACCGCTGGTCGATTTCGCACTGCCCGCCAGTGGCAACCTCGCTGCGCAGATCCTGGTAGTGGTCGGTCGGCGGCACCGGGAAGTATCCTTCCTTGTAGCGCGGCCGGTAGCCCAGGTTGTTTTCGCGGCGCCCCGAATTCCAGCGGCCTTCCTCGGCGTCGATGAAATAGAAGCCGGAGTGCTGGTTCTGGTCGAAACTGATGCTGTCGAAGATGAAAAACTCGGCTTCGGCGCCATAATAGGCGGTATCGGCGACGCCGGTGTTCTTCAGGTACAGTTCCGCCTTCTGGGCGATCCAGCGGGGATCGCGCTCGTATCGCTGCTTGGTGATCGGGTCCTTGACGTCGCCGTACATCACCAGCGTGGGCGTTTCGGCGAACGGGTCCAGGAACGCGGTGGTGGGATCGGGGATCAGCAGCATGTCGCTTTCGTGGATCGCCGCCCAACCGCGGATACTCGATCCATCCATGCCGAAGCCTTCTTCGAAGCTGCTCGCCTCCAACTCGCCGATCGGGTAGGAAACGTGGTGCTGCAAGCCCGGAATATCGGTAAACCTCAGATCCAATTGCTTGGCATGGTTCTTAGCGGCAAATTCCAGGACTTCCTTGGGACTCACGGGTGTCTCCTTTCGCCATCTCGGGTTCGCGTCTCGCCATCCTCAATTCTAAGGACGCGGACCCCCGGACTTCCAATCGAAATAATTAATCGGGCGAATCCACCAGCGGCACTGGCCACCGCGCGTCCTCACAGCGGCGTCCCGGAAATGATCAGCCCGCCGATGACGATACACGCGCCGCCCAGCAGCACGCGCGCGCTCGGCGCGCGCCCGAATGCCAGCCGGTTGATGACCTGGGCGACCACGAAGAAGAACACCACGTAAACTCCCAGCAACCGCCCGAAATCCCACGGGGGCGCATTCACCGTACACCCGTACGCGAACAGAACCACGGCTCCAGCCAACAGGAACCCGATGCGCAGCGTAGCGGACGCGTGCAGGCCCTTCCGAACCAGGGCGTCGCCGCCCGCTTCCAGCAGCGCAGCCGTAAACAGTACCGCCAATGCCTTATAGGTAGTCATAAAAACCGGCCAGTCTATCTTGGTCTGAAGTCTTCGCGATGGATGACAAATTCCGGGTAGGCGCCGGCGCCCAGCTCGTACAAGTCCAAGCCGTGCGGCTCGCCCTCGGCGGAAACGCGTTGCGGGTAGAACCGGTTCAGAAGCCGGTTCAGCCCATACGTCATCGGCAATACGAATCCGGCCAGCGTCGCCACGCCGGCCAGTTGCGCCAGCCACTGGTTCGGATTGCCCGCGCTAATTCCGTTGAGCACCCAGCCCCGCGGAATTCGCGCGAAGATTCCCAGCGCCAGCACTCCCCAGAGACCACCGACGGCATGCACCGAAATCGAGCCCGCCGGGTCGTCCACTCGCAGCCGCGCGTCGAGCCACTCCACCGAGAGCGTGACCAGCACGCCGGCAATCGCTCCCACGATTGCCGCGGAGGCGGGACTGACGAATGCACAGGCGGCGCTGCTGGCCACCAGGCCGCCGTTCCACCCGTTGGCGCAGAGCGAGGCATCGGGCCTGCCGAAACGGACGCGCGTGATGCCGGCCGCGGCCAGCGCGGCGGCCGCGGCGGATAGCGTGGTGTTGACCGCCACCAGCGTCACCCCGGCGGCGGAGCCTCCCATCAGGAGCAGACTCCCGCTGCCATTCAGGCCAATCCATCCCAGCCAGGTTAGAAAACAGGCAAACAGGACCAGCACCGCGTTGTGACCCGGGATGGCCGCGGGCGTGCCGTCCGCGGCGTACTTCCCGCGGCGCGGACCCAGCATCCAGGCAATCGAAAGAGCCGTAAGGCCGCCCACCGCCTGAATCACGCCGGCGCCGCCGGCATCCAGAAAGCCATAACCCCAGCCTTGATTGAGGCCGAGTTGAGCCAGCCATCCCCCACCCCAAACCCAGTGCGCGAATAACGGATAGGTCCAACCGGCCAGAAGAGCCGTGGATGCGCAACTGGCGCCCAACCGCCAGCGGTCGTTTCCGGCGCCCAGCGGAATCAGCGCGGCAATGCCCACGCTGAACATCTGCAGCCACGCCGTGAGCGCCGCCCGCGATCCATCGAGCGGCAGGCCGCGAAGAAAGAACGGCTCCGCTCCAATCCAGTTCCACGCTTTGCCGGCCGCCGTGAACACCCGCGCCGGCCCTCCGGGAAATCCTTGCCACGACCACCCGCAGACGAAATACGCCAGCATCGCCACCGCTATGACACAGACGGAACCCAGCATGGCGTGAGCGGCGCTGCGCGAGCGGCCCAGTCCCGCATGCGTCAGAGCCAGTCCCGCGCCCGCCAGGGGAACCATCAGGATCAACGCGGCACAGAGCGCTTGCGCAATCTCGGACAACACGGGAGCCGGCGCCTGGGTCATGTCCTTTAAGACTAAGATTTGAGGATACCCGATCCGCATGCGCGCGACGCACGGGCGCGAACGGCAATTTTCAGATTGCGCCGATAAAAATTATCTATTTCCCTTCCCGAACCGCAAGGTCTAAACTCAACCGTAACCAAACGGTCATTAGGGCGGCCCTTGTCGGAATCGCCCTCCACGGCGCGCAACGTACCTTCGTGCCTAGTATTCACTTCACCTTGTTGGGGGGATTACCTTGCGGAGAAAGTATTGCGCGATTCCAGCCGCCGAGCCCGCGTCCCCTGCCGCAACGCCACCTGATCCCCACACAGAGAGAAACCATGGCAGACAACGCCGAAGTTACCATGAAGCCGACTTTAGGCCTGACCGGCCTGACGATGAATGCGATGGCGCTCATCGCGCCCGGCGCATTCCTTTGGCTGACGTTCCTCGCGCAAGGCACCGCCGGCGCCACTGCGCCGTCCATGTGGGCGGGCATCGTGCTGGCCCTGCTGCTCTGCCTTGCCACGGCGGTCTGCTACGCCGAGATGGCCAAGCTCTATCCCGGGACGGGGAGCTCGTATTACTTTGCCGAACAGTCGTTTCTCAACCACGAGGCGGCCTGGCCGTATGCGCGCCTTGCGAAGTTCATAGTCGGCTGGGGCTCGCACCTGTACTATTGGCTTTATCCGGGCGTGATGGTGGGCGTCATGGGAATCCTGGTGGGCTACCTCGCCGGAACCATCTGGCCTTCGTTCATGAGCGCCTCCAACCCCGGACCCATGTTCATGATGGCCATCGCCATCCTGTTCTCGTTCGGTGTCGCCTACATCGCCCATCGCGGCGTGAACGGTTCGACGACCGTCAATGCGGCCATCAATGTCATTCAGATCAGCGCCCTGGTGGTCTTCTCGGTAATGGCCCTGGGGTATCGCCTGAACCACGCTCCGGGCAGCGTGGCGTATCAGTTCGATGCCGCTTCCGGCGACGCGTACTCCTATCAGTTTTCGACCGGGCGACAGACCGTTGACGGAAAACCGGCGGACGTCGTCGTTCGCGACGGCAGTGGCGTCCCCAAGCCCCTGCTCGACGCCGCCGGCAAGCCCGTGCCGTTCCAGATCGCCTATCCCGAAAAGGACGATAAGGGCAATTTCCTCTCACACCCCACCGCCGGCTCGGTGGTTGGAATGCACAGCTTCGGCTGGATGTTCGTGCAAGCCACCATCGCCATTCTGATCCTGGTGGGATTCGAATCGGTGACGGCCATGGGCGCGGAGGCCAAAGATGCCAAGCGCCACATCCCCATTGCGGTGATTACGTCGCTGCTGGTGCAGGGGGCATTCTGTTATCTCTTCGAGTATTTCGCGGCCAACTACTTTCTCAATAGCGGTTACACCATGCAAAGCGCCACGGGGTCGGCCGCGCCCATCGGCGACATGATGGTGGTGGTGGGCAACGCCATCCTCGGGCCGGGCAACGGGCGGATCTTCATGGAGTTCGAGGCCTTCACCGTATTCCTGGCGCTCATCGGCACCGCGCTCTCCTGCATGAACACGGGCGCGCGCGTGACTTACGCCATGGGCAAGGATGCGGAACTGCCGGATTCCATGGGAGCGCTGCACGCGCGCAACCTCACACCCCATAAAGCCATCTGGACGCTGGCGGCGATTTCCGCCGTGGTGGGATGCCTTACCGTCAGCAATCTTTTCGGCGACACCGGCGCTTTGACGGATGCCACCGTCAAGGCTCTCCCGCAGGGCTTCTGGTCGAGTTTCGGATACCTCTCTCACGACGCCATGGCGGCGCTGCCCAACTCGCTTCTCACGGTCACCCTGGCTTCCAATTTCGGCACGTTCGTTTTGTACGCGCTGAGCGCGGTGACTTGCATGGTGGCGTTCCACAAGCATCCCCAGTACAGTCCATGGCGCCACTTTTTGATCCCAATCTTCGGGCTGGTCGCGAACCTGACGTGCATGGCCTTCTATGTGATCGGGCCGTTCCTGGGGTATGGCACCAAGATGGAACCGCTGCTGGCTCTCGGGATTGCCGCGGTATGGGCGATTTACGGCGGGCTCTACTTCATACGTTCCAACAAAGCCAGTGGACGCACCACCCTGGTGACGGGCCGGGCGTGAATGCCGCAGCGTAAGGGTAACCATGCTGGATCTGGAATTTGCCCAGGCTTCCGACCGAGGGCGGGTGCGCGAAAGCAACGAAGACTACCTTGGTTGCGTGCTCCCCGAAGTTCCGGAGCAGCGCGCCCATGGCTGGCTGTTTGCGCTGGCCGATGGCGTGGGCGGCCAGGCGCGGGGCGAGGTGGCTTCCCGCACGGCGGTGGAGACGCTGCTCGCCGGTTTCCGG
>JBEKYE010000388.1:0-4738 GCA_049511275.1 Bryobacteraceae bacterium | reverse complement strand
GTCGACTGCAATGTGGTCACGGCTTCGCTGAACCGGCGCTCGGCGATCTGCAAGCGGCCTTGGCAGAAGACCCGCCGCACTTCGACGCCCTTGTCGTATGGACGCAGCATCTTCAGCCGGTCATAGGCATCGACCGCAGCCTCCAGCAGCAAGCGCTTCGGCCCGTTCGCCGTGGATTCCACGTAGTCCGTTACGCAGGCCTGGCCCTGCCGTTCCAGCGCGGCGCCGATCATGCTCGCAGCGGCGGACTCTTCGGCCTTCGGAAAGGTGGTGCTGCGATAGAATTCCCACGCGCCCCCAGGCGCCAGTGGAAGGCCGGCACTCAGCCGCGCCTTGAGTTGCGTGAGCGGGCTGGGAGGAGGCGGGGCGATCTTGAGGGTGGCCGGAAGGTTGCTCAAGGTGATGGTGCCCTGAAGCGTGGAGCCATCGGTGAAGTCCGCGGAGATGGCGTGCGGCCCGGGCGTCAGCCCTTCGATCCGTAATGTTCCGGTGGCGCGGATCTTGCCACGAAACGCATCGTCGATGTACAGAGCGCTCGAGACTGGGCCGGACACATCCATGGTGACGGCACCGGGACCTGGTGAAACGGAATTGGGAGTCAGCGCCAGCGCCACCTGGCCATCGAACGTTCCTGCCACGCGCGGATGCTGCAGAGCGTCTGTCAACTCGGGAACGCGCCGGGAAAGGTAGTCGATGGCTTCGGAGATATTGACTACATGGTCTCCATTCAGGTCGGCTGCGCCATTAAGTCCCTCCAGGAGGACTTGGGAGAACACGCCATGGCCGCCGCCAAACCTCTGATCCTCGAAAGACTTTTCACTGGGCCGCGTCGAAAGAAGCTTGAGGAACGACCGGTCCCCGTGGCCGATCTTCGCCAGCGCGTCGGCGGCGCGACTGGACGATCCGGGGGAATATGTAGACCAGCCCAGGCGCCCCGCGTGGCAGGCATCCGCGGCCAAAACCACCAGGTTGGCTCGGAGACGCGTACTGAGCGTGCGGTCCACGTCTTGAAACGCAATCGCTGTGGCGTGGAGGTTTTGGGGATCGGAATCGTAAGCCACGAAGTATCCATCGTCGTTGTCATCTAATACCCCGTGCCCGGCGAAGAAGACAAACACGATGTCCTCGGGCCGCGCGGACGACACCAACCAGGTCTCCAGGTCGGCACGGATCTCCGCCAGTGTGGCATTCTCATTTTCGAGGAGCCGGATGTGGTCGGCAGGAAGAGCTCCGCCTGCGTAGCTTCGCAGGAATCCGGCGAAGTCCTCGGCGTCCCGATGCGCGTAGTGCAACTGTGCCGCCGGAGGCAGATACTCATACGACGAGATCCCGACGACCAGGGCCCAGCGCGTCCCGTGGTCTTTTATGGGATTGGATGGCTCAGCGGGTTCCATGCGTAGGTCGCGCGCCTGCTGCGCAAAGAGCACACAAGCAAGCCCGCCGAGAGCCAAAGTCGATCGCATAGCGTGATGATATTACATCGGAGGGACGGGCGAGTTCCGCCAGTCGCCCGGCACCGCGATGGATTGTGCCGGACTCAGCATGCGCGATTCCGGGCATCGTATCACGTACCGTGAAAGCACCCAGGCCAAGACTTAAACTCACCCGATCTTGATTACGTGTCCTCCCTCACTACAGCGGATCTGCGGGGTATGCTAGCAAATTCGAGCAGCCTTGGACGAGTCACGCACCACTCGGAGACTGCCCGAATTCGGTCGGTGCGGCGAGCATAATCCGGGTGCTTGAGGATTCCTCCTGATAAACGCCGATCCGGGAAGTCTTACTTCGGGCCGCTCTTCTTGTAATCCCCGCGGCTGAAGTGCTTCTCCAGCCAGCAATAGAGCGCGATGAACAGATAGCGGCTGCCCATTTCCCGGATCTTCAGTTTCGAGATGCCGCTGCGCCGGTTGCGCCAGGTGATCGGCACCACCGTCCAGGTGTAGCCGCGCACGATCACCTTGAGCGGCAGTTCCACGGTGAGGTTGAAGTGCGGCGAAAGAAACGGCCGGCAACCGTCCAGCGCGCGCCGCCGGTAGGCTTTGAAGGCGTTGGTGAAGTCGTTCAGCGGCGCGTGGAAGATGAGCCGCAGAAAAAGATTGGCCATGCGGTTGAGCAGCAGTTTGTGCGCCGGGTAGTCGATCACGCCGCCGCCCCGCACGAACCGCGAGCCGAACACTGCATCCCATCCCTGGTTGAGCAATTCCCAATAGCGCACCACGTCGCGGCAGTCGTCGGATTCGTCCGCCATCATGACCACCACCGCATCGCCGCGGCTGTGATCGAAACCGCAAGTCACGGCGCGGCCAAAACCGTGCTCGCCGGTATTCCGAACGGGCCGCAGCGAGGGCACTCGCGCCGCCAGTTCCTCAAGCACCGCCCAAGTCGAGTCGGTGCTGCCGTCGTCCACCGGAACGATTTCATGCTCCACCTCATGCAGCCGCAACTCCACGTAGAGGTGCTCCACCGTGGATGCGATGGCCCCTTCCTCGTTGCGGCAGGGAATCACGACGGAGAGGAACTGGATCGGATCCTGGCTGGCCGGCCCCGGCCCTTCCTTCACATGCCACTCCGTTCGAGCCAGTCGGGATTGCTTTCGGCGTGCACCGCAATCTCTTCCAACATAGTCGGGACCGGCGTATCCGGCTGCCATCCGAAGTGGCGCTCCAGGGCGGTGTTGTCCATGACCACCCAGGGAATATCGTAAGCCCTTTCGCGCGCATCGGCTTCCACCGGGTGAGGTCCGAACCGCGCATCGCACCAGGCCGTCAATTGCGCCAGAGACATGCTGTTTTGCAGGCCGCCTCCGGCCGTGTAGATGCGCTGGCCGCCGGCGCGCGCCTGGCGCATCTGCACGTCCAGCAGCGCCGCCAGATCCCGCGGGTGCAGCGCGTCCCGCACCTGCTTGCCGGAGCCGTTGAATCCCAGGTACCGCATCGGCCTGCGCCGCAGGTGGGCGTTGATCCAATAGGCCACAATCCCCTGCTCCGGCGTGCCGAATTGCCCCGGTCCCGCCAGCACGCCGCAGCGGTTGATCCACACCGGGAAGCCGAAGGCTTCGCCGTATTCGAGCGCCACGGCCTCCGACGCCAGCTTGGTGGCGCCGTAGAGCGATACCGGGGCGCGCGTCGAAAAATCCACGCCGATCCCGCGCGCCGAAACACCCGCCGGCAGATCGGCTTCCGTATTTAGTTGGAACGCGTCCTTGCCGTCCTTGAGCGGCAGGCCTACCAGCGCCGCGATGGAGTAAACCCGGCTGCTGCTCAGCAACAGCAGCCCGGCCTGGTGCGTCTTGCAGTACTCCAGCACATTCACCAGGCTGCCCAGGTTGTGCTCGAACAGTTGCCGGCTGCTGAAACCGCTCTGCAGACCGGCCAGCACGCTCGGGTTGGCGGCGGCATCGATCACCCAATCCGCCCCCGGCAGGGCTTCCACGTCGCTCGACGCGCGGATATCGCCCTGGACGAACTTCACGCCCAGTTGGCGCAGCCGCAGGCGGTTGGTCTCCGAACCGGGCCGGTGCAGATTGTCGATGCCGGAGATGGTCAGACCCTCGCGCCGCTCCAGCAGCGCGCGCGCTATGGCGCTCCCCGCGAATCCGCAGACGCCCGTGATCAGGATTCTCATCCCGTTCCTTTGTGCTCCAGCCGTTCCCTCCAGGCGCCGGCAATCTCTTCGAAAATTCCATCCAGTGGCCGCGTGATTCGCCACTCCGGGTAGTGCGCTCTCATTTTACGCAAGTCGCTGTAATAGCAAATATGGTCGCCCACGCGGTTCTCATCCACGTAGCGCCACTTCATCGGCCGTCCCGACACCGCTTCGGCCTTCCCAAAGGCCTCCCGAATGGAACAGGCGTTGTCCCTTCCGCCTCCCAGGTTATACACCTGGGCCACCCGCGGCGCTTTCCAGAACTCGAACATGAAGCGCGCCACGTCCTCGGAATGAATGTTGTCGCGCACCTGCTTGCCCTTGTATCCGTATACCTTGTATTCGCGCCCTTCCAGGTTGCACTTGATCAGATAACTGAGGAAGCCATGCAATTCCACACCCGAGTGGTTCGGACCGGTCAGGCAGCCGCCGCGCAGGCAGCACGTCGGCATGTTGAAGTACAGCCCGTATTCCTGCACCATAATGTCGCCGGCCACTTTTGAGGCCCCGAACAGCGAGTGCTTCGATTGATCGATCGAGAACTCCTCCGGGATCCCATTCTCAAATGCCTTATCGGCGTAATCCCACCGTGTCTCCAACTCCACCAGCGGAATCGTATTCGGGCGGTCGCCATACACCTTATTGGTGGACATGTGGAGGAACGGGGATTCCGGGCACGAACGCCGCGCCGCTTCCAGCAGATGCAGCGTACCCATCGCGTTCACTTCAAAATCCAGAAAGGGAATGGCCGCCGCCTTATCGTGCGAGGGCTGCGCCGCGGTGTGGATGATCAGGCTGGGCCGCAGCTCTTCCACCAGCGCCAGCACGCCCGCGCGGTCGCGGATATCGAGCGCTTCATGGCGGTAGCCGGGGATTTCGCGGCGCAACCGCTCCAGCACCCAGCTCGTATCGCCCTCGGGACCGAAAAAGACCGCTCGATGGTTATCGTCGATTCCGACGACGCGGAACCCCTGGCGCGCGAAGAAAACCGACACTTCGGAACCGATCAAGCCGCACGAACCAGTTACCAGAACAGAAGACATGGACATCTTTAACAGATTATATTCGACCGCGCAGTCTCGAATGGCCCCGC
>JBEKYE010000387.1:0-4738 GCA_049511275.1 Bryobacteraceae bacterium | reverse complement strand
TACGGCGGTACTCGCTGCTGTTGGGGGCGCCTTCGGGAGTGTAGCCGATGCTGTACTGGCTGCGCAGATCTTCCTGGATGGCTTCGTAGACTTTGTCGATCGGCATGCGCTTGGAGACCTCGAAGAACCGTCCGCCGGTCTCTGTCGCGATGCGCTGCAGCACTTTCTTGCCGTCCTCCGTGTTTCCCATGCCTCGACCTGGCGGCATGCCGCCACCCATGCCGCGCCGGCGCCCTCCAAATCCGCCGGGCACACCCATGCCGCCGTAGGCGTTCGGATCGGAGAAAAGGATGGAGTACACCAGCGTGTCGGAGCGCTGTGCGGATTCCACCGCTTGGGAGAGCGGGTACTTGCTGCCGGTATCCACGCCGTCGGAGAGGATGATCATGGCCTTGCGCCCATGCTGCTTTCGCATGATTTCGTCGGCGCCCAAATAGACCGCGTCATAGAGATCCGTGCCGCCACCACCGCGCCCGACGCGCCCGCCGGGATAACCGCCACCGCCGGGGTAGCCGCCGCCGCCGCCCTGATTCCCCTGGCGCCGCCCGGTCCCGATTTCCAATTCGTCGAGCGCCTTGCGCAGGGTCTGCCGCGAAGACGTGAGATCCTCGAGCAGCTCCACTTCGAAATCGAAATGGATGACAAACGCCATGTCCTTGTCTTCGCGCATCATCTTATCGAGGAAATGGTAGCTGGCCAGGCGCTCGTCGGCCAGTACGTTGCGCTGGCTGCCGCTGGTATCCACCAGCAGGCCGAGGGTCAGCGGCAAATCGGTCTCGCGCGAGAAATAGCGGATCACCTGGGCGCGGCCGTCCTCGTCCAGCAGGAAATCGGTCTGCGTCAGATCGTTGACCACGCGCCCTTGTTTGTCGCGCACCGTGGCGAGGACGTTCACCACTTTGACGTTGGTGGAAAAGGTGGCAGGGGGTTGTTGGGCCGGTTCGGTCTGCTGCCAGCCGCGCATGAGCCGCGCCGCCGGAAAAAGCCCCATGGCAGCAAGCAAGCTGCGCCGGGAGAACGTCGCGTGGTCTTTCATTTCGTTATCTAAAGATGCGCGGGAGCGCCGTGGGGTTACGCCGCTTTCCCGGGCTTTGCCAGCCAGGCGGCCACTAACCCGCCCACCAGAAACCCCACCCTGGCCTGCGCTAGTTTCCCCGGCCGCGGCCGCCGCCGCCGGCCGGCCGCGCCGGCTTGCGCGGCAGCATTTCCGGCCGCGTAGCGGTGTTGTATACAAACCAGGCCATTACCGCCGACGCCTGCTCCAGGTCGTTGGCCTGCAGGCGGTCGTAAACGTCCATGTTCGAATGGTGCGTGCGCGTGCTGTATTCGAGGGGGTCCTGAATGAACTGGAATCCGGGAACGCCGTTGTTGTCGAAGTTGGTGTGGTCGGTCGAGCCGGTCGCGCGGATGGTCAGCGTGTCCGCGCCCAGGTCCTTCAGGGGCGCCACCCAGGCCTCGAAAATCGGCCGCACGGCGTCATTGTCCTGCATATAGATGCCGCGGATCTTGCCGCTGCCGTTGTCCAGGTTGTAATACGCCGACATCTTAGCCTGTTCGGGCTTGGGGCCATCGGCGCCGTTGATGTGGGCTTGCACATACGCGCGCGAGCCCAGAAGGCCTTCTTCCTCGCCGGTCCACAGCCCCAGACGGACGGTGCGCGCCATTTTCAGGTCGAGCGCTTTCAGAATGCGGATGGCTTCCATGGCCACGGCCGAGCCGGCCGCGTTGTCGGTGGCGCCCGTGCCCCCGGTCCAGGAATCGAAGTGGCCGCCCAGCATTACGATTCCGGCGTTCGGATCGGCGCCGGGGATCTCCGCCGTGATGTTGAACGAATCGCCCGGCGGCGTGAACTTAGTCTGAATATCGAACTCCAGGGTGACGGGGATATTGTGCTCGATCAGCCGGGCGATACGGTTATAGTGCTCGTTGGTGATGATTACCGACGCGATGGGCGCATTCTCTTCGGTGCTTTGCCCGCCCGTCCCCACCACCGTGCCGCCATCCGGTCCGTTGCCGGGCGAGATCAAGCCGAGGACGCCTTCGTCCTTGTAAAACTTCATGAGCTGCAAGCGGAAACCGCCCGCCGCGCCGCGGCCACCCGCGCCGGGAGCGCCCGGCGCCCCCGGAGCGCCGGCTGCGCCGCGCGCACCGCCCGCAGCCGCACCGCGTCCGGCCGCTGGCCCGCGCGCGGGGAAGCCCAGCGGGAGCACCGCGGGATTTCCGCCCGTCGGATCGGGATAGGTCTCCGCGGCCGCCAGTTCGGCGTCCGTCAGCCGGCGGGCGTACGGCGCGGCCACCATCTCGGAAGCGTGCGGCGCGGCCGTCAGCAGAAACTTGCCCTTCAGCTTGCCTCTATACTGCTCCATTTCCTCGGCGGTGGTAATCGCCGCCATCATCGCCGGTCCGCTGACGTCGCCGTTAGTGCCCAGACTCCACGGCTGCGCAAACCCGATGATGGGTTGGAATTCCGGCTCCTTCATCATGGCGGCGAAGCGCGTGCAGCTCCAGCCGGCTCCGGGGAACTTCCAGGCCTCCATCTGCACGTTGGAGAGTCCCCAATCTTTCAGCGCCTGCACGGCCCAGTCGCCAGCCTGTTTGGCGGCCGGTGAACCAGTAAGCCGCGGCCCGTAGACATCGGTAATGTAGAAAGCCGTATCCATCACTTTGGAGCGGCCGGCGAAGGCCTCGGTCTTGATCCGGTGCAGAACCCCGAGATCCACCTTTTCGGGAGCGGCCATCTGTGCCCACAGGCACACACCGGCAACCGCGGCGAAACCAATTATCCATTTGCGCATGTTGCGCACTGTATCACTTTGCGCGGGAGGGCCGCAATCAGTGGGTCATGGCGTAGATGATGTAGTCAACGCCCATGCGAATCGACTGGTCGGCGAACTTCTCCGGATAGCGGACGTTGTCGGCATACTCCCACGCATCGCCGATGTCGGAGTTGTACGAAATCGCCACCATCACGCGGCCCTTGTCGTCGCAGATCGCGCGCCAGTGAGCTCCCTTGCCATCTTGCTCGTTCTCGGGATACTGCGGCCTCTTGTAGCCGCGCCCGAACCAGGCCCAGCCGGGAATCTGCACGCGCGTGTTCAGGTCGTAGACCGTGTGGAAGATGGGGTTGTCGTCGGACAGCTCCACGATTTCACGGTCCGGAAACACCTGTTTGATGACTTTCTCGAAAATGTTCCATTCGAACTTGCCGTGGAAATCGTCGGCCATGAAAAAACCGCCGCGCAGCAGGTATTCGCGCAGCGCCCGCGCCTGGTCGCGCGTCAGGCCCCACTCGCCCACCTGCACGGCGTAAAGCCACGGCCAATCGTAGGCATCGCCTTCGTCGAGGTTCACGACCTGCTCCACGGAGCGAACGTGTAGCCGCGTGAGGCGCCGCACCCCCAGCGAGAAGTGCCGGTCGGCGGGCGGAAAATCCTGGGTCCAGAGGGAGTAGCCGACATGCCAATCGGCGTCGCGGCCGTAGTAGCCGTTGACGCCGCCTTCGCCCGGCGGGTACATGAGCCGCGCGAAAGCCCACTCGGTTTTTTCCTGATAGTCGTCCGGCAGCGGAGTTTCGCCGATGCGGTGTTCGATGCCATTGAACTGGCGGAACGGGCGCTGGAAGGCGTACAGCATGCCGGCCAACGCCAGGCCGCAACCGAGCATCGCGACTGCTTTCGGGAAATTCATCCCCTCGCCGTTACTTCGAGAATATCACCGGCTTGGTGGGGCAGGCGCCCTCGCCTGCGCCGGACCCCCTGGTCCGGCTCTTCGTTGCCCTGAATCGCCCCTACCCCCCGCCTTCGGATGCCCCAAAAATGGCAAATCATGTGGTTGGCCCGTCGAAAATTTTTCGCATAATGTCCACCACCGCCTCTTGGCTGAGGCCGAGCCTTTGAAGTAGCTCTGCTTGTTTTGACGCGCGCCTGTAAAAGGCCATCATGCGCTGCTGTTCTTCGGTCGGCCTGCGGCGAGGCGGTCTCTTCAAATGGCCAGAGACGATACGACAACCGTCGCACTCATCGCCCAGTGGCTCTGGGATTGTTCTTGGTGGCTCGCGTCTGGAAGCGATGTCTAGCGGCCTTCCGCAAAGCGCAAACTAGGTAGGCCCCATCCGGTCCTCGACGTTAAGCGTGAGGTGCGCCTTTCGGCTCTTCTTCATCACTACGCGCCAATATTTGTGGAGTGGCATTTTCCCGCCCTGAAGTTCGCCTCAGTGTTTGTGATTTGTCAAGTGAGTTTTTGCCCTAAATAAATATCGTGTATCCGCAGCAGTCCCAGCGCGCGGCCGGCTTCGTCCACCACCGGTAGCACCGAAATCTGCGAGGGCCGCCGCTCCATCAGTTCCAGAGCCTCGCCCAAAGTGGCATCGGGGCCGATGGTGACCGGCGTACGCGTCATCACGTCTTCGGCGCGAAGCGCGCGGATGTCGTGGTGGTGCGTCAACACCCGCCGCAGATCGCCGTCGGTGACGAAGCCGGCCAAAGATCCATCCGCCCGCACTACGCACGCGCCGCCCGTGGGCCGCTCGGTCATGGCGAGAATCACTGCCTGGAAGGAAGTCTCCGGCGCCACCGTGGCCACTTCCTCGCCGCTATGCATCGCCTCTCTGACGCTTAGCATCAGGTTGCGTCCCAGTTGGCCGCCGGGATGAAAACGGCCAAACTGCTCCGGCGTGAAATCGCGGGCGAGCGCGAGCGCGATCGCCAGAGCGTGCCCCACGGCCAGTGCCGCCACCGCG
>JBEKYE010000386.1:0-4749 GCA_049511275.1 Bryobacteraceae bacterium | reverse complement strand
TGTGCCGGTCGCTTCCTTTCGGCCTTCACGATCTTCCTGACCTTCGCCATGAATGGGGAGCGCATAACCGCCGCCAAATCGACTTCCCCTTGCAGCCGATCAAGGCATTCCGGGCACGAGGCGACATGCTTTTCGACTCGCAGCAATTCAACTTCGGAAAGCTCTCGCAAGGCGTAGCGTTCGATCAACTCGATTGAAAGATGGGCCACGGCTTCCACGATTCACGGCCACGATGCTTGGAATTGCGTCTCCACCACATTAAACGGTCGATAAAAGAAAAGCGGGCGCTGGTTTGGGTGATAGGGTGAGTTGCGCCCGCTGTCGTAACGGGGATTATAGATCTTCATTTTCTGCTCAAACCGCACGACATTCAATAGCTCGAATGGGTCACAATGGATGGAATCAGGGTTGGGTAAACCGGATCGTGATATTGAATGCCTCCAATGAGCCATCACGATGAACAGCAGGACGACCTCATTGCGCTTTAAAGCATAGCCCTATTGACTAATTGCCTGCCATTGACAGGCACCGGGGCCGGGATTACTCTGAAAGTATCTTCGCACTCTTTTTGGTCGGTCTGTAGTTTTGGTATTCGAGGGCTAGCAAATGCAAACACGCCAAGCACGAGCGGATCTGACGGCGTACACGATGGATTTGAAGAAGCGGACAATCCCGGCAAACGCTATCCTCCATGATTTCCGGGTGGGGCCGGGTCATGAAGGCCTGGCATCGCACAATCCTGACGTGGTGTCCTTCCACTATGAGGGCGAAGTGTACTGCAACATGGCCCACGAGATCGTCGGCAGAACCGTGGTCGTAAGTACCGCCTAAACGTGCTATAACAACTCGAGCGGATTGGAATAGCTGTTTTTTCGGCCCGCCGAATCGTCCGTCCCTGATGTTCTCTGCGGTCAATCGAAATTCGCAGACTTTGAGGACTTATAGCGTCGTGACTCGAACGCCCGGCCGGCGAAGTGGTTCGATCTGGCGGATTTTGCCAGCAGCTCGGCATTGGGGTACCAAACCGAGACGATGACGACACCCGCCCCTTGGTGCTGCGCGTTGCGCAGAAACCCGGAAACGTGGCCGCGGTTCAGCCCGGCGATGGTGGTAAGCTCCGGCTTTACCTTGGGCGACTGCGGGCGGGCGGATGTGGCAGCGATCACAGAAGGGACGACGTCGCATTGGTAATCTCTTTTCCGCGTCCGCTGCGCTACTGCCATTCCGGCGCACGCCAGCGCTACCACCATCCATCTTATAGGGGTCCTTTCCCAATCACGTCATAGTATGATGCGCCCATTTTCGCGGCGGAAATGCGAGTCAGCGATGCCTGCTCCGAGTTGTCTTCCGCGACGGTGACGACGGCGCTCTGACTGTCGAATAGCTTCAGAAATTCGGGATCGGAGAAGGACAAGGCATCGAGACGCTCCCAGGCGTAGACGCGATAGGTGCCGGGGACGACGCTGTTTACGGCGAATTGGCCGCTCGGGTCGGTCTGAACGGTGCGGTACAGTTCGGGGCGGTACATGGCGGATGCAGAAGGCGGTGTGCCTTCCGGGACTATGGTCACGTAAGAAACCGATGGCGGACCCTGGTCGGGATCCGTGACGGCGCCGATGATCTGGCCGGCCCTCATGCTGAGAACGATCTGCAACGCGGAGCGGGCGCCGTTACCGAGATCGATTCCAGTATCAATGCACTCCTGTCCGGCGAAGACGACCGATTTCACGTAGCTACCGGGCGGGGGAAAGAGATCGACGCGATAGGTCCCGGCCTCGACGTTTTTCAGCCTGAAGGCGCCGTCGCTTTGCACAGGCGCGGCGGCGGAATTGAGGAGCGGGTCGAGCGGGTTCAAGCGGACCTGCAAGGACGTGACGGTTTGCGGCAAAGGATTGAAACCGGGCGGTTGTTGCGGGACGGCCCTGACGGAGCCGCGGACGTCGGCGGGCGGCTGAACCGCGATGACCACGTCTTCGACACTTTGATTGCCGATCTGGACGATCTGGCGGCCCAGGCTTTCGCGCCTTTCGGTCTGCCGGACCACCGTCAAGGTCCATGTGGCGGGGGTGAGGCCGGCGATATCGAAGGTTCCATCGGGCTGCACGGCATTGCCTTCGTCGAAGGCGCCGATGTTGGAATCGCCGGCTTCCTGCCAGGCAATAATCCGCAGAGGGCCGCGCGCGGAGGGATCGGGCGGAAGGTTGCCGGTGATCTTGCCACGCACGTGGTAAACCAGCGCCTTGCGAAGGCGCGTGTCCAATCCGGAGAGTTGCTGGCCCACCGCGGCATCGACGCCCTGCGCCGAGGCTAATTCGGTGACTCCGGGATAGTAAGTGGTGACATAATCGCGCTCGGGCTGGGCGGGTGTGCCGGGCGGCGCCGCGTTGGGGCGGGTTCTGGCGGGAGCCGCGGGCCTCGAGATCGAAAAACTCAAGTACCAGCGGCCGGTTGCGACGGTGAGTTCGAACGCGCCGGCGGAGCCGGTCCGGACCCCCGCGCCGGCGGTTGCCATACGCATGCGGCCGTTCAGGAGCACGGGGCGCAAGGGGCGAACCGTCACGCCGGACATTGGGGCGCCCGCATCGTCGGTCACCTTGCCGGACAGCACGGTCTGGTCGGCCAGTTCGATGGAGAGTTCCGTGACGTGTTGGCCGGCGGTAAGAGTCAGGACGTTCGCGGTCGAGCCGCCGCCGGGAGCCAAATAGATTCTTGTGGTGTAACCGGCATGCTGTGCGGTGAGCGTGTAGCGCCCCGGTTCGATGCCTTGAAAGGAGAACTTGCCCTCGGTGTCGGACGTGGCTTCGAAGGGAACCGGCGGCGGCGCCGGTGGTTGGCCTGAACCCGGGTTCGCGGGAAGCGGGGCCGGCAGGGGTCGCAGCGTAAGGGTGGTGTTGGGTAGCGGCAGGTGGTTTTGGCCAAAGGTGGCGCCTTCAATGGCCGCGAGGCTCTTGGGGTCGGTCGCCGGCGCTGGCTGACCGGCTGGCGGCGATTGTTGGGCCGTCGATAGCGCCGTTAGAAGCATGAATGCGCAAGAGAGCCGGCCGGTCATGTTATTAATATCGTAAGAACCCTACTTCCCGAATCCAGGCTCATATTTGCGGCTCCCTTCTCGATTTCAGGCTAGGATCAATATACCGAAACGCCACCGGGGGACTCCTGAGCGTGGGGCGTTCGCCAGGATGCGGCGCGCCACCCTTCCGGCCGGCGAGCAATAGTGCGCCACCAGCACCACATCCTTGCGGTCGCCCGATGCGGGGTTATGAATCGTCTGCACGAACCCGCCGGCTTGGGCAGCTACCAGCGCTCACAATCCCGCCGGCGCGCCCTCGGCAATTACCGGCTCGTGGAGGCGCTATTTGCGCGGGGGAGGATCGTTTCGACCTCGTCCAGCAATTGCTTGCTGTGCTCATGCAGCGCAGCGCGCAACCGTCACGAACGCACTACTGAAGGCGTTTTGCGGCCGTACGGGCTGCGAAAGCCCCGCCCAGGGCCATCAGTCCGAGCAGTCCGATCAGCGGCAGATTACTCGCCGTGGAGGGGATCGTCGTCGTGGTCGTCGTCTCCGTTACTTTCGAGACCGTCTTCGTTTCAGTGTTCGCCGCAGGCGGAGGCGTAACCACCTCGGCGAGTTGCACTTCTTCTCCCGTCGGTTTGATGGCCATGATGGGTGCCTGCTTCAGTTGCACTACAACAGGCGCACTTGCCGACACAATCGGCTCGGCGACTTCGACCGGGATTTCCGCCGGCGTGAAGAGGACGGGTATGTTGGTTTCCTTGGCCAGGGCGATCGCTTGCGCCTTCGGATAGACGAATTCCTCGCCCCAATTTCTGCCCGGATAGAACCAGGCGCGTAGAGCTTCCGGCTCGCCGGCCGGTCTTTCCCTGAATGTGATCACGGTCTTATCAGTCGCCCTCAGGCGATAGTTCGGAATAGCCAGAATCGTGGCGTAGATGGTTTTCTCGTCCTGGCTGAAGATCTGGACGATGTGGCGGTCGGACTGTGAATCCAGGATCTTGAACACATAAGTGCCGGCGGGCAACACACCCCACCCGATGAGGTGAACCCCAGGAATCTCCACGGGCCCACTAAAGGTGATGGTGGTCTTCCTGTTCCAATCGTCGGCCTTGGCACCTGGCGCGAGTACCGCACCCATTAGTGCCACAAAACACACTGTCGTCGCTGCTTTAAATCGCTTCATTTCTTTCTTCTCCCCCTTTGCCTCCAGATTTTGTAGTCTGCCGTTCCCTTCGGTTCGGCGTCCTGCAGATCTCGGCGGGCACGTCCCGCATTCTTCACATGAGCATTTCAGGGTCCGTCAGCACCGAATCCTTAGTTAGGTCATACGGGTCCACGCAGGCGCACCTGTAACAGGAGATTTTCAGAGGATCAAAGATCGACGCCTCAATGGCTTGCAGATGTTCGGGCCTGAATTTATAGACGGTGCACCAGGGCAGAAACAAGAGAGAACCCACGTTCACAGATCCCCAATCGACATCCAGCGTTCCCGCGCGGCATGAATTCACGAGCACGAAGGCGCGGGCTAGCGGTGGAGTCCGGCCGACCATTCCCTTCAAGTGCAGTGATTCCTCTCTTGATCTATGGACCTGATTTGGCCTTGATATTGGATTGCACCCTAAACCATAAGTCCAAGTGCTGCAATTACTAGTTTCTGTTGTTGGCCTTGTTTATCAGGTCCACCTGGGCAGCGTTGCAGACTGGTTTTCTGCCCACCCCAATCCGTAACTTAC
>JBEKYE010000385.1:0-4786 GCA_049511275.1 Bryobacteraceae bacterium | reverse complement strand
TAGGCAAGACAGGAGACAGAAGTCCGGAAAGAAAAGTCAGAAGACGCGGCGCGGCGTTGTTATTCCGGCTGCTGTCTTCTTTCTTTTTCCCAGTCAAATGCGCCCGAACTTGGCCACCGCTTCCTTGATGGAGCGGTACTTCTCAATGAAGGGAAGCATGCTGTGCTCGGTGTCGTCGAGAGCCTGGGCCTTCCTGAGGACTTCTTCCGCCCTGGCGCGCGGCACCACCGCCACGCCGTCTTCGTCGGCGGCAACGATATCGCCGCCGTTGACGCGGATTCCGGCGCACATCACGGGCACGTTTACCCCGGCAAAACGGTAGTGATTGATGGTAGTGGAAGGCACCACGCCGCGGCTGTACACGGGGAATTGCAACCGGCGAATCTGGGGAGTGTCCCGCACCCCGCCGTCGATCACCGCTCCGGCAAAGCCGCGGACCTTCATAGCCGTCGCCATCAGCGCCCCAATGCCCGCATAATCGGCGCCGTCTTCGACCACCATGACGTAGACCGAACCCGGCTTGGCATTATCGATGGCATCGAGCATGCCTTCCGAGGCCTTGGATCCCTCCTGGTGTTCTTCCTTCTTGAGTAACACCGTAACTGCCGGGCCGGCGAACTTAGTGGTGGAAAGGGCGCGCATCTCGTGCGACATGTACGCTCGTTGTTTGTAGAGCTGCTCCATGGCGTCGGAGACGGAAGCGACTTCGACCAACCGGTAGCCTTCGATCAGCGGATCGGCCGCCGGCTGCGCCATCACGCGCGCGATCAGCCAAAACGAAAGCGCCAGGCCGGCGCCGGCGAGCGGCCACAATGTCCTTTTCATACGAACTCCTTTCCGATTGCCCTAGTAGAAAATCATAACCGGCCCCGGGCGGAGCGCGGCGCTTCGAAACGCAACCGAACGGGAACGGCGCGCTTACCGCACATTGTAGAACTCATAAGAGATCCGCCAGGTGGATTCCTGGCCCGGTTCGATCTTCAAATCGATATAGGCTTCCGGGCAAACCGTGGCACGGATGGACCACAAGACCAGCTTCGAGATGGGACGGTCCGAAGTCTGCCTCACGCCCGCGCCGGTCTTGCGATTCTCCACCCGGATATCATAATCCGACGCGGCCGTGCCATACCCTTCCAGGTCGGTGAACACGGTTTCGCCCCGGGCGAGTTCATGCAGGAAGACCACCTGTTTGGCGCGAGTCTCCGCCAGGCCCGCCAGGCTCTTCCCGGCGCGCACCTCGAAGGGAAACGTCACCACCGTGTCCGGACTGGTGGGCTGAGCGTCCAGCATGAAGAAGTCGTGCTCGTAGACCGAGGTTTCGATGGTCTTCCGGCCCTTGTTCTTGAGGCTGTGCTCGAGCACCAGGCCGGGCGGGTTTTCGCGCAGCCGCACTCTCTTGCGGTAGAGATAGGCGTAGCCGTTGACGGCGGCCAGTTCCTGCGTGAATTCGATTCCATCCGGGAGGCGCGCGATGGTCCATTCGCCGGGATCGGCGATTTCGTAAGTGTGGAACTGCTGGAAGCCGGACTCGTCGGGTTTGCGCAGCGCACCCACGCCGATTTTGACAAAATTCTCGCCGGCTTTGGCTTCCGCGTACCCCAGACCGGCATTGCCGGTCAAGAACTCCTCCACCGGCCCCATGATGGCGTCGTGGATTTTGGGATCGTAGCGGTCAAACCACTTGCCGAAATAACTGTGGCCGTTCCATACCAGGCTGGCCACCACGCCGGACCAGTCGAAGCGCGTGGCGCGATAGTATCCGTCCTGGGAATCGGGAAGATAGAGTGTGGCGCTTACCGCGCGGTTCGAGATTTCGGCTTGCGGAAGCTCCGCAGCGGCCAGGCAGCTCACCGCCAAAGCCAGGCACACCTGCAATCGCGTCATAAGCTGGCCACCCTGATGAGCGTTGTGAAGCTGGTGGAGTGGAGTTGGAATTCGGCCTTGCCGTCGGCAACCGGCACGCGCGCGCCTTGCTGCATGCCGCGCTGGCTGTAGGTCACCCACATGCGCAGTTCCTTCACGCGGGTCTGGTTCATCACGATGATTCTAACCCGGATCGTCTTGCACGCACGTTTCCTTGCAGTCGGGAATACCCGGTGATAACCTACGGGCGCTCCCATATGGACACACAATCGCTTTCCCGAAGGTCGTTCCTGGCCGCTGGCGCGGTGGTCCCGCTGGCGCTGCGGGCGGCGCCAGCCAAGAAGATTCCCGTCGGCCTGGAGCTCTATTCGGTCCGTGACCAACTGGAGAAAGACGTGATGGGCACCGTCCGCGCGGTCGCCAAGATGGGTTACGAGGTTGTGGAATTCTTCGCGCCCTACCACGACTGGACGGAAGACTTCGCCAAACAGGTGCGCGCCCTGCTGGACGATCTGGGGATCCGCTGCAACTCCACTCACAACAACGCCCCCTCCTTCACCGACGACGGCGTGCAGAAGTCCATTGCCCTTAACCACATCCTCGGCGCCAAGTTCGTGGTCATGGCGAGCGCGCCCCGCCAGACCGGTCTCGATAGCTGGAAAAGCCTCGCCGACCGTCTCAGCCAGCTTGCCGGCACCTTTAAGGCCGCCGGCTTGCGGATGGGCTACCACAATCACCAGACCGAGTTCCTCCCCATCGAAGGAAAGCGTCCCATCGAAATCATCGCCGCCGGCACTCCCAAGGATTTCATGCTCCAGCTTGACGTGGGCACCTGCGTCGAAGCCGGCTCCGACCCGGTGGCGTGGATCCGCGCCAACCCCGGGCGAATCAACTGCATCCACTGCAAGGACTGGGCGCCGGGCGAAGACAAAGGCTACCGGGTCCTGTTCGGCGAAGGTGTTTCACCCTGGCTTAAGATTTTCGAAGCGGCCGAGAGCGTCGGCGGTATCGAGTACTATCTGATCGAACAGGAAGGAAGCCGGTTTCCGTCGCTCGAAACGGCCGAACGGTGCCTCGCCACCTGGAAACGGATGAGGGCCTGAACGGGCAGCCGCCTGCCCGAAGGGAGGATCGCAGATGAGAATAGCACACGGCACTTCGATCGCCGCCCTGGCCTTGGGGCTCTGCCTGGCTGGGCCGCCGGCGGCGCACAGCCAGCCGGGAATCTTTGAGGGCCACGGAGACGTCGGAACCGTCCTGCATCCGGGCTCGGTGGATTACGACGCCGTCCAGCACGCCTACCGCATCACCGCCAGCGGCGAAAATGTGTGGGCCAACGCCGACGCCTTTCAGTTCGTTTGGAAGAAAGTATCCGGCGATATATCGATCGCGGCCGACATCTCCTTCCCAACCACCGGCGGCGACCCGCACAAGAAAGCCCTGTTGATGATCCGCCAAAGCCTGGACGCCGATTCCGCCTATGCCGACGCAGCCGTGCATGGCGCCGGGCTGACGTCCCTGCAATCGCGCGAGGCAAAAGGCGCCCCCACCCACGAGGTCCAGGCGAATGTCCCGGCGCCCAAGCGCGTGCGCATCACCAAATCGGGCGCCTACTTCTACATGTCGGTGGCGGCCGAGGGCGAAGACCTGCACCTGGCCGGAGGATCCATGCGCGTGCCTTTCGAGGAGCCCTTCTACGTGGGTATCGGCGTCTGCGCTCACAACAAGGACGCCGTCGAAACCGCGGTCTTCCGCAACGTCGAGGTGACGCCGGTTCCTGCCGCGTCGGGCCGGCCGAAGCTGTACAGCATGCTCGAAACCATCACCGCGGCCTCTACCGACCGGCGCGTGGTATATGTCGCGCCGGGCCGCTTCGAGGCGCCCAACTGGACCCGCGACAACCTGCTCATCTTCAATGCCGACGGCCATCTCCAGCGTATCCCCGCGGATGGCGGCAAGCCCGTCACTATCGATACCGGATTCGCCAATCGGGTCAACAACGACCACGTCCTCTCGCCCGACGGCGGCATGGTGGGCATCAGCGACCAATCCCAGGAGGAGCACCGCTCCATCATCTACGTCGTCCCCATCGGCGGCGGTGCGCCGCGGCGCATCACCGAGAAATCGCCCTCCTATCTTCACGGCTGGTCGCCCGATGGAAAAACCCTGGCCTTCTGCGGCGAGCGCGAGGGCAACTTCGATGTCTACACGGTGCCCGCCGCCGGCGGCGAGGAAACCCGCCTCACTACCGCCGAGGGCCTGGATGACGGCCCCGAATATTCTCCCGACGGCAAGTACATCTACTTCAACTCCGTCCGCACCGGCGCCATGCAGATCTGGCGCATGAAGCCCGACGGCGCCGGGCAGGAGCAGGTGACCTCCGACGGGTACAACAACTGGTTCGCGCACATTTCACCCGACGGCCAGCGCATGGTCTTCCTCAGCTATGAAAAAGACGTCACCGGCCATCCCGAAAACAAAGACGTCGTCCTGCGCATGATGACGCTCGGCGACCGCAGGATTACCGTGTTGACTAAGTTGTTCGGCGGGCAGGGCACCATCAACGTTCCGTCCTGGTCCCCGGACGGCCGCCGCTTGGCCTTCGTGAGCTATCAGCTTGTACCATGATGGGAGCCGTGCCCGTCTCCCGCCCATCTGAATTCCGGTCGGCCCTGTCGCGCCGCGCGCTGTTCGTGCTGGTGGCTTTGATGCTCGCGGAAACCACCATCAACTACATCGACCGGCAGGTGGTTTCCGTCCTCGCGCCCACCTTGCGCGCGGAATTCCACCTGAGCAATGGCCAATACGCCGCCATACTGAACGCCTTCATGGCGACCTACGCCTTATCCTATGCATTCGCGGGCTGGGTGCTGGATCGCACCGGCGTTGGCCGCGGGCTGACGCTTTCGGTGACCTGGTGGTC
>JBEKYE010000384.1:0-7812 GCA_049511275.1 Bryobacteraceae bacterium | reverse complement strand
TGGCGGCCACCGGCGCGGTCTTGGCGGCGGCCTTGTGATCGGCCACAAACTTTTTCCGCTTGGACCGCAGCGCCATGTATTCGCGGGCTTCCTTGGTGAGCCGCTTTCGCTCGTCGCTGTTGAATACGGCCTTCCTCACGATCCGCCAGATCACCCGCGGCCGGAAGAAATACTCGCCGTAGAAACGCTCCACGAAATCCACCAGCTCGCCCTGGTCGAGCCCCGGGTAAATGATGTTGGGAAGCTGGTGCCCCGTGTCATCGGTCATGGAATCGATGGTAATGAGGTTGTTCTTCTTGACGTAGTCGTAGAATTCCGTCCCCGGATAGGGATGCGCAATCGACACCTGAATGGTTTCCGTGTCCAGCTTCTTGGCAAAATCGATGGTCTTGCGGATGCTCTCGCGCGTCTCGCCCGGCAGCCCGATGATGAAGTCCCCGTGGACCAGCAGGCCCAGCTTCTTGCAGTTCGCCGTGAAGCGCTGCGCCATCTCCACCGTGGCGCCCTTCTTGATGTTCTTCAGGATCTGCGGGTCGCCCGATTCATATCCCACAATCAACAGCCGGCAGCCCGCGTCCTTCATGGCCTTCAGCGTGTCGTAGTCGGTGGTGACGCGCGAGGTGCAGGACCAGGTCGCCTTCAACGGCTGCAGTTTCTTGCACAGCTCGATGGTGCGCTCTTTGCGGTAGTTGAAGGTGTCGTCGTCGAAGAACAGTTCCTTCATCTGCGGGAACTGCTCCATGGCGTAACGCACTTCGTTGGCCACGTCATCGCTGGAACGCAGCCGCCAGCGGTGGCCCGAGTGGGTTTGCGGCCACAGGCAGAACGTGCACAGCGCCGGGCAGCCCCGCGAGGTGTACAGCGAGACGAACGGGTTCAATAGAAACGGCACGTTGTAGCGCGTGATGTCCAGGTCGCGCTTGTAGGTTTTGGTCACCCACGGCAGGGCGTCCAGGTCTTCGATGACCGGCGCTTCGGGGTTGTTGACCACCTGTCCGTTCTTGCGGAAGCTCACCCCCGCGATGTCTTCGAGCGGTTTGCCCCTGGCGTAGTCGGCGATCTGGTAATCGAACTCGCGCCGCACCACGAAATCGATGGCCGGCGTTTCGAGCAGCGTCTTCTCCGGCTCGATGGTCACCGGCGGCCCCACGAACGCCACCTTCAGCTTGGGGTTGACATCCTTCATCATCTCCGCCATCTTCACGTCCACGTGAAATCCCGGCGTCGATGTGTAGAGCACCAGCAGTTCGAACTGCCGGGCCATCTCGACGGTCTGTTCGATGGATACTTTGTGCGGCGGCGCGTCCAGCACTTTGCTGTCGGGCAGCATCCCCGCCGGGTAGCACAGCCACACCGGATACCAGTAGGATTCGATCTCCCGCGAGGCCGGCCAGCGCGAGCTCGCGCCGCCATCGAAGCCTTCGAAAGATGGGGGATTCAGAAACAGCGTCCTCATGTAATCTCCAGTCGAACCGAACCCTTGGGTCGCGCTTATTGCATCTCAGGTGCTTCCGCGACCACCCGCGTATCGATGGCGTAGTTGCTGAACTCGACGGTCATTTCCAGCCTGCCGACGCCCAGCCGCGTATCCACTACGCTCTGTTCCTCCTTGGGCACCGAAATGCCGTTGCGGATTTCGTACTTCCGAACGAAAGCCACCCTCTTCAGAAAGACCGACGGCGATTTCACCAGGTAGCCGGATTCCTGCACCCGCAGGAACGTCTGGGCGTCGATCCAGATATCGCCCTTAAACAATCGCGGGTGCTTGCGTTTGGGCGTCACCTGGAACTGGTGCACGTCGCGGCCGTCCAGTTGTTTGCGGCCTTTGTACTTGAAACTGTAATTCTCCGGCGTCACCGCAACCGACTCCCCCGGTTCTTCCTGCGCTTCGGCTTCCGCCGCCAGGTAACGATTGATGACCTGGCTCTTGACCGTCCCGTCGCCCTCAAAGCGCAATTTCTCGTAGGTGATGCGCCCCAGCGCCGTGATGCGCCGCAGAGCATGTAACTTACCTTGTTTGTTGAGCTTGGGGAGCGCCGCCGCAATGGCGACGTCCATGCTGGCGGCCTGCATCATGCGTTCCTGCCCCAGCGTGGCAGCGCAGTAATTCTCTACAATGCGCTCCGGAGCCGGCGCCACGGGCGTTTCCGCCCCAAGCGCCAGGCACGCGGTAATCGAAAGCAGGATGACGCGGACCTTCAATTTACAGACCCCGAACCAATCGAATGATTGCTTAATGCTTAAGTCTATCAGGATGAGGGGTTGCAGGCAATTGGCGGCGTATAAGCGAATATTCAGGAGGTATTCGATGGCCGGGGCGGATTGAACCCCGTAGCCCAGACTGCGGAAACAATCTGGAGTTTCGCCAAATGATGGTAGTCCTTAGGATTGTTAGTCACGAGGGGCACCGAGAGAACCAGCGCAGTGGCCGCGATCCATGCGTCGGCTGAACTCATTTGACATCCCTTGCGCTTGCTCTCGTTCCGAACGCCGGCCCAGGTTGAGCACAATAGGCTATCGGAATGAAGTTCCGCAAAGTCGGCCAGATAGGCATCCAGCACCTCGAGCTTTCGCGGCCCCCAACTCGCATCCACGGCGCCCTGGCGCATCTCGGCCAGAGTCATGAAGGAGATGATCAATTCATAACCGCGGATGATGCCTACGTAGCGGGGCGCGAACTCCGGATGCCACTTAAAGATGAAACTGGCAACGTCTGTGTCAACGACCAGTCGTGCCGTTGCGGTCGGAGGAAACGTCAGTGCGGCGCTGCTCATAGATGAGATGCACGAAGGATTCGCTTTCCTCCGCCGGTCCAGGATCAATGTGGCTCAGCAGGCGCTCCAAAGAAGACACACCGTTCCGAACCAGATTCGGCCGATCTTCAACGGGCTGTAGCGGCATGCCGTCCATCTTGATTACTATTCTAGCGCCGTACGGACGGCTCCGGCGTTCGGTAGTGTCCGAAATCTGCACGGACGGAAAAACCGCGACGGTTGCGCTTTGCTAGCGTGAGGCTTGATACGGTACCACGCTTCCACTGCGTCCCCATAAACCTGCTGCGCGTGCGCCCTGGTCCATTCGTCATAGACCGGAAAGTATTGCGAAGGGCTGGTCACGCGGCGCGCGTGCAGGCCCGCCACGCCGCCCCCGTAAGTTTTCTTCCAGACCACCGCCCGGTCCCGCGCGCGCACCAGTTGCGCCTCCACCGTCAGGCTCAGGTTGTCGTTGGTTTCCTGCGGTACGCACGCCGCCACCGGCTTGACTTCCAGGGCGAGCACCGCGTCGGCGTCCTCGAACGCGTCGTCGTCCGGGATCTTGGCCACGCCGTGGGATTCCGCCTTCACGATCTCCACCAACCCCTTGCCCGACTGCGCCACAAATCTCCGGAAATCCACCAGCGCGATGGCGTCCAACTGGATGCCGCCGACCTGCTGCACCAGTTGCTCCGGGCGGAGGAAGCAGGAACTGTAGAGGCCCGCGGCGCTCCATGCGGTTGCGACCACCAGGCGGGGGCGCGGCGGCTGCGGAAGAGCCGCCAGGACTTCCTCCATTCCCGGGCGCGCACCCGCGGGCGAGAACATCGCCAGGCCAAACGCCGTGTAGCCGCGCGCATCGCGATCGTCCGCCGAAGCGCCTTTGGCGAGCAGCACGCGCACGGTCTCGGCGTGGCCGTGCTGGGCCGCCAGCATCAGCGCGGTTCGCCCGTTCCTGTCTTTGGCGCCCAGGCTGGCTCCCTTCGCCAGCAGTTGCTCGACTTTGGCCGTCGCGCCCTTGGCCGCCGCATCGAGCAAATCCGCACCGGAGTCCGCCAGCGCGCATGCGGCCGCCAGCGCCAGGCCGAGCGCCATTGCCATGGCTCGCAGAGTTAGCCCAGAGTTAGCCCGAGTTAGCCCGCATTTCTTATAGCAATTCGGTAGTGACGATGTGGCGCACACACTCGTCGGCGCCGCGTTGGCACTCCTGCCGACGCCCGGCCGCGACAAACGGTGTGTCCCCCACCAGGGTGTCGAGAAGAGTCTCGACACGGCACCGACGAGTGCGTGCGCCACCTCCCCGGGCCTGGTGCGAGAAATGCGCATTAGTGTCCCACTCCGCTGCTCCGGGAATACTTCGGCCTCTTCATCACCAGCAGAAGCGGCAGCATCAGCATAAAGACTACCGCCATCGCGAAGAAGGTATCCACAAACGCCTGCATCGACGCCTGCCTCTGGATCATGCCCCAGATCGAGACATAGGCCTGCCGCGCCGCCATCACCGGGTCGGAGCCGTGCGTCATCATGACGGTTTCGAGCGACTTCGTCATCACCCTGGTCTGCGCGTCGAGTGCGGTGACGCGCGCTCCCAGCAGGTGGGTGTGCAATTGCTGCCGCCGGAACAAATAGGTGGTGGCCGCGGCGATCCCGAAACTGCCTCCCAGGTTGCGCATCAGGTTGAACATGCTGGTGGCGTTGCCCATCTCTTCTTTGGGAATCGGGTCCATGGTGGCCGTGGTGAGCGGCACGAACAGCATCGCCAGGCAGGCCCCCTGGATAAACTGGGGCCAGAAAATGTCCCAGTAGCCCGCCTGCAGGTTCAACCGCGACAGCGCATACAGGGACCACGACGCCCCCACCAGTCCCGCCGCCAGCACCTTGCGCGGGTCTAAGCGCCCCATCACGGTCCCCACCACCGGCATCATGAGGAACGAGCCCAGCCCGCGCGGGGCCATCGCGATGCCCGCGTCGAGGGCCGGGTATCCCAGCAGCGTCTGCAGGAAAACCGGCACCAGCAGCAGGCTCCCGTAGAGCACGAATCCGAGCACGGTCATCAGAAAGACTCCCGCGCTGTAGGTGCGGTTCCTGAAAACCTGCAGGTGCACCACGGGATCGCGCGCGCGCAATTCGCGGATCACAAACGCCGCCAGCCCGAGCGCTGCCACCAGCCCGAGCAGCGTCATCCAGTGCGATTGGAACCAGTCGTCTTCCTGCCCTTTGTCCAGCAGGATCTGCAGCGCGCCGACGCCCACCGCCAGCAGCCCTATGCCCCAGTAGTCGATGCCCCGGTTGCCGCGCTTGATGTAGGGCGGATCGAAAATGAACCAGCGGGTCATGAGTATCGACATAAACCCGACCGGCAGGTTGATATAGAAGACCCAGCGCCAGCTATAGTTATCCGTCAGCCATCCGCCGATCACCGGGCCCAGCATGGGCGCCACCACGATTCCCAGCCCCCAGAAGGCCATGGCCTTGCCGCGGTCGCGCGGCGGAAAGGCCTCCAGCATCACCGCCTGCGAGAGCGGTTGCAGCGCCCCTCCGGTGGCGCCCTGGATCACACGGAACAAGATGAGGACGGGCAGCGTGGGCGCGAGTCCGCAGAAGAACGAGGCCGTGGTGAACCCGATAACCGCCGCCATCAGCATGCGTTTCCGCCCGAAGAAATTGGCCAGCCAGCCGGTCATCGGCAGAATGATGGCGTTGGCCACCAGATACGACGTCAGGGCCCAGGCCGCCTCATCCAGGCTCACCGAAAGGCTGCCCGCGATATGCGGCAGGGACACGTTCACCACGGTGGTGTCCAGCACTTCCATGAACGTGGCAAACATGACCGCTACCGCGACAATCCACGGATTGACAGTCGGGTGCGGCGGTTCCGGCGCGGGCAAAACGAGAAAACCCCTCCACGTCTATGATGCCGCAAATCCGGGCCGCGTCGCGCCACCGCCCAAAATCTAGGATATACTAGCCCTGATTCGCAGCCAGCGGCGGAAGGACAGGGAGCGGATTGCTCCTATATCCTCTGGAAAATCGCCGGCCGCGCTGGCCAGGCCGTAGCCCGCGCCCGGCGCAGAAACGAAATTTGCCTATGCCAACGATAAGCTTGATCCGCCGCTCTTACCTGCTGGCCGCCGTACTGGCCCTCAGTATCTTCACCCTGATCTTCACCGCCCACGCCCAACAGCGCGGCGGCGTCACCAAGGAACAGCTCGCCAAGCGCTCGACCACCGAGCAGGAGCTGGAATCCGTGGCCATCATCGAGCGCAAAGTGATGGTCCCGATGCGCGACGGCAAGCGCATGGCCACCGACATCTATCGCCCCAAAGACACGTCCAGGAAGTACCCCATCATCTTCGTGCGCACGCCCTACAACTTCAACTTCTGGGACGTTCGCAACGGCGCGCCGCGCGATATGGCCACGGAACTGGCCGCCGTCAAGCGCGGCTACGCTTACGTGGAGATGAACGAGCGCGGCCATTTCTTCTCCGAAGGCATCTACGACATCCTGGGCCCGCCGCTCACCGACGGCACCGACGCCATTACGTGGATGTCGTCGCGCCCCTGGTCCAACGGCAAGGTGGGCACTATCGGCTGCTCCTCCACCGCCGAATGGCAACTGGGCGTGGCCGCGCAGGGCAATCCGGCGTTCGCCGCCATGATCCCGCAGGGTTTCGGCGCGGGCGTGGGCCGCGTGGCTCCCTACTTCGAGCAGGGCAACTGGTATCGCGGCGGCGCCGTGCAGATGCTCTTCATCTCCTGGATTTACGGCGAGCAGAACCAGGTGCGCCCCATTTTCCCGCCCAACACCTCGCAGGCCGATTTGATCCGCGCTTCGAAATTATTCGACCTGGCGCCGCAGATGCCGCCGGTGGATTGGTCCCAGGCCCTCGCGCACCTGCCGGAAATGGACATCATCGACGCCGTCGGCGGCCCGCACGGCATCTTCGCGGACCACGCCGAAGTCTCCACCGGCGGCGCCATGATCAAGCGCGCTCCCAACGACGCGGCCTGGTATCGCGGCGGCCTCTGGCACGACAACATGACCATCAACGTCCCGGGTTTCTGGTTCATGTCCTGGTACGACGTCTCGGTGGGCCCGAACCTGGCGGCTTATAACCATGTCCGCAAGACCGCCCGCCCCGAGATCGCGAGTGAGCAGTATGCGGTGATCGCCCCCACGCTGCATTGCGGCTACAAGCGCGCGACCGAGAACACCGTGGTGGGCGAGCGCAGCATGGGCGATGCGCGCCTGGATTACGACGAGCTCACCTATGGCTGGTTCGACCACTTCCTGAAGGGCGAAGACAACGGAATCCTGCAGAAAATGCCGCGCGTGCGCTACTTCACCATGGGGATCAACAAGTGGCAATCGGCCGATACCTGGCCGCCCGCCGGCGCCCAACCCCTGACGCTCTACCTTTCGAGCGACGGCAAGGCCAACAGCCTGGGCGGCGATGGCGCGCTCTCAACCGCGGCGCCTTCGACGGACCATCCCGACGCCTTCACGTACGATCCCATGAACCCCGTGCCCAGCTATGGCGGCAACGTCTGCTGCACGGGCAACGCGGTAACCGGCGGCGCCTTCGATCAGCGCAAACAAGAGGCCCGGCCGGACATCCTGGTGTACACCTCCGAACCGCTCACGGAGCCCATCGAAGCCAGCGGTCCGATCGGCGTCACGCTGCACGTCTCGTCCGACGCCAAAGACACCGATTTCACCGTGAAGCTGATCGACGTCTACCCCGACGGCACGGCCTACAACCTGGACGAGACCATCCAGCGCCTGCGCTACCGCAACGGCTACGACAAGCCGCTGGCCTGGCTGGAATCGGGCAAAGTATATAAGGTCGCGCTCCAGCCCATGACCACCAGCAATTACTTCCCCGCCGGCCACCGCATCCGGATCGAAGTATCGAGCAGCAACTTCCCGCGTTTCGACCGCAACCTCAACACCGGCGGCAATAACTACGACGAGGCCAAGGGGGTGGTGGCGCACAACGCCGTCCATCATTCTACGGAGTACGCTTCGGCGGTGACTCTTACGGTGGTGAAGCGCTAG
>JBEKYE010000383.1:0-4836 GCA_049511275.1 Bryobacteraceae bacterium | reverse complement strand
ATCGAGTTGACGGCAGGACGAGCACCGGGACGAGCACCGCTCCCTCACGGTCGCGGCTCACATCGAGTTGACGGGCTGTTGATACTTGCAGCATAATGAGGGGTCCGAAGTACGAAATGACACACTGGGTGCTATACTCTGCGTGTATCGTAATGAAGGTGCGATGAAAAGATTCCTGCTGCCAGCCATAGTCGCGGGCCTGTTGGTGAACGGACACTTCGCCGCCGGCCAGCCGTCGAGGACGAGCGCGTCCGGGAGCGGGAAGGCCGCCACCACCAGGAAGAAGGCCGTCAAGAGGGCCGTGAAAAAACCGCCGCCGGTGGATCCGACCGACGGGGACAACGTGGACGGCGACGACCTGACGGTGCGGCGCGCGGCGGTGAGCGCGCTGGGAACCACCAACGGCAGCGTGCTGGTGGTGGACCCGAACACCGGCCGCGTGCTGACCATGGTCAACCAGAAGCTGGGATTGAAGGCGGGCTTCACGCCGTGTTCCACCATCAAGCTGGTGACGGCCCTGGCGGCGCTGAGCGAGCACGTGGTGGAGCGCGACACGGTGATCCGGCTGAGCCGCGTGGCGAGCTTCACGCTGACGACGGCGCTGGCGCATTCCAACAACCCGTATTTCGCGACGCTGGGCAACCGGCTGGGCTACGACCGGGTGGCGCACTACGCGCAGATGCTGGGGCTGGGCGAAAAAGCGGGACTGGATATCGACGGCGAAAAGCCCGGCACGATTGTGCCGGAGGCTCCGAAATACGGCGGCGTGGGGATGATGACGAGTTTCGGAGAAGGTTTCCTGGTGACGCCGCTGGAACTCGGAGCGATGCTCTCGGCGATCGCCAACGGCGGGACGCTCTACTATCTGCAATACCCGCGACGAGGGGACGACATCGACCACTTTACGCCGAAGGTGAAGCGGCCGCTGGAGCTGGCGCCCAACGGCATCGCCGACGTGAAAGTGGGGATGCGGGGCGCGGTGGATTTCGGGACGGCGCGGCGCGCGGGATACGACTCGAACGAACCGGTGCTGGGGAAGACGGGGACCTGCACGGATTTCAACTCGTCGAGCCACATGGGGTGGTTCGGGTCGTTCAACGACGTGGGCAAGCATCAACTGGTGGTGGTAGTGATGCTGGCGGCCATCAACAAGTCGGTGAGCGGGCCGGTAGCGGCGGGAGTGGCGGGAGCGATCTATCGCAGCCTTTCCGAACAACGCTACTTCGCGATGGACGAAGGCGAAGTGAGACCGATGCTGCCGCAACTCATCGTCACGAAGCCCTGCTGCGACCGGTAGGACACGCGACTTCCCGGCTGCCCGACAGGCGACACAAACCGATCGCCTGTCCTACATGCGGAACTTCCCGGCGCATTCGAGGGAACAAAAATAGACCAGTTCTCCATCCACCGTGCGCGTCACGGCGGTGTTGGTGGAGACGTAGGTGCCACACACCGGGTCCTTTTTGAGGACACCACCGGATTGCACGGTTGGTTGCGGCGGGGCGGCGGGCCGGGAAGGGGAACGCAAAGCCGCGAAGACACTGCGCAGCAGGGAGCGCAGGAGTAGAAAGACCAGCAGGGGGAGCAGGAACTCGCGAACGATGGCTGAGAACATTCAATCGGGGCGGGAATGCGCGACTCCCGCCCCGGGAAACTCCGGCTATTTTTTCTTCTTGTTGGAGTTGGGGTTCTTGAAGGTGGTATCGATAGTGCCGCCCAACTGGGTCAACATGTCCTTAGCTAACTGCGCGCTCTTGCCGTCGGGAGCGAGCTGGAGATACTTCTGGAAGGCCTCGACGGTGCCGGGAGGCGCGGTGATTTTGCCGTCGGCGGAAACCGAGGCCTGGGCGGCGAGCGACAGACCGTACTGATAATACGATTCGCAGTTCTTGGGGTTGTCGGGAGCGGAATCGATGGCCATCTTGAACGCCGCGGCGGCCGCTTCGGGCTGGCCGGCGTTGGTCATGAGGGCTCCGAGGTTGAAGTACTTGACGTAAGCGGTGGCGGGATCGAGATCGGCGGCCTTCTTCAATTCGGCTTGCATCTCGGGGATCTTATGGGCCTTGGCCAGCGCCAGCGCGTAGTTGTTGTGCACGGAGGCATCGTCCGGTTTGAGCTCGATGGACTTGGCGTAGGCGTCGATGCCTTTCTGTGCCAGGGCGTCGAAATCGGCGCCGGTCTTGGATTGCGCCAGACCGATATAGGCGTCGCCCAGGTTGGCCCAGACGGCGGGCTGAGTGGGACCGATCTCGGAGGCCTTTTCGAGATTGGTGACGGCCACATCGTACTGCTTGTCCTGGAGAGCGGTGAAGCCGGCGTTGAAGGCGTTGTTCAACTCCGAGTTCTTCTTGATCTCGCCAGCTTTATCGGCAAGCTGCTTTTGCATGGCGGCCACCTGCTCAGGCGTCATCTGGTGTTTGAGATCGTCCGAGATCTGGCCGGTTTCAAAAGCCTTCTGAATTTCGGCCTGGCGGGAGGCGCTGGCCTGGGCGCCGTTCTTTCTCAAATCGAAACCGAGGGGAGGATGATCGCCCAGCGTGGTCTTATAGCCGTTGACCATGTCGACGACGTTGCCATCGATCAGGCACGAGATCTGATACACGCCGAGCGGAACGCCGGCATGAATGTAATGGCCCTTCTTGTCGGTCTTGGTTTGGGAATCCCACTTAATATCCGTGCGGTGCAACTTGATAATGGCGCCGACAACGGGTTTGCCGTCCGTGCCAATGACGTCACCTTCGACGGTCGCGACCTGGGCGTAGGAAGCCAACGCCAGGAATGCGAGCCCAACGGCGGCAAACGCCGCATTGCGCGAGTTCATAGAACCTCCAACTGAGACTAGTGTGTATTAAATTCCAGTATACCGTAATCGGGTTTTGGCGCTATTCCTCGAAGAGGCGGATCTGGTCCTGGGAAACGGGAGCCGGCTTGCGCTTGCGGAGAGGGCTGCCAACCACGCCCAGGATTTCCACGGCGAGGACGGCCTGACGCGGGACGAACAGGCGTTGCTGGTTGCCGTTGGGGTCGGGGGGAATCACCACAAATCCGTGGGGGTCGATCTGCAGAAGATTATTGGGAAGGATGCCTTCGAGGACTTCACCGTCGCGGAAGCGGAAGCTGACCCAGAGGCCCGCCATTTTCGGGCGAGTGAGAAAAGTGGGGCGTTCGGGGGATCCCGCCGGCTCAAAATCGCGGACAAAAGCGACAGTCTTGATCTGATCGTAGGGAATGGTGGAGACATGGCCCTCTTCGGAAAGCAGTTCGACGCCCGCAGGTTGCAGATAAGAAAGTGGGTTAACGTAGCCCGCGAGGGTCTCGCGCTGGTAGCGGCGGACGAGCGCCTTCTTGGTGGTGGAAGCGAGCAAAATTTCCTCGATTGCGACAACTATGTTTCAATCATTTAGCGGCTTATTGTATCATTGGCACGATGTCTGGAGTACAGACGGCAAATGCAGCGGGAAGTCAGAGGCAAATGGCGGCCTATCTGGACTTCTGCCGCATGGAGAAGGGGCTCGCGGCGAACTCGCTGGAATCGTATACACTTGATTTAGCTAAATTTAGCGCATTTGTGGGCGCCGCGGAACTGACCGGGGCGGAAGATTTGGGGCGGTATCTCGACGAATTAAAGGAAGCGGGGCTGAGTACGCGGTCGATGGCGCGGCATCTGGCTACGCTGCGGGGCCTGTACGGGTACCTGTTGCGAGAGGGAGCGATTTCGACCGATCCGACGGAGTTCCTGCGGACGCCCAAGCAATGGCACAACATACCTAAATTCTTAAATTTACAAGAGATAGAGAAGATCATACAAGCCACCGATGCGGGGCGGCCCACGGGATTGCGGGACCGCGCCATGGTGGAAATGTTATATGCCACAGGGCTGCGGGTATCGGAGCTCTGCCGATTGGGGATGAGCGATCTGAACGCAGACCTGGGAGTGGTACGGACCACCGGGAAGGGCAACAAGCAGCGGCTGGTGCCGGTGGGCAGGGAAGCCATTGAGGCAGTGGGCGCCTATCTGCGGGTCGGGCGGGGGGTGCTGTTGAAAGGGCGGGCGAGCCGCTACTTATTCGTGACGGCGCGGGGGGCGTGTCTGACGCGGCAGGGCTTTTGGAAGCTGCTGGCGGGCTACGGGCGGAAAGCCGGGATCTTCCGCGGCCTGACGCCGCACGTGCTGCGGCACAGTTTTGCCACGCACCTGCTGGAGGGTGGGGCGGACCTGCGCAGCGTGCAGGTGATGCTGGGACACTCCGATATCTCGACGACGCAGATTTATACGCACGTGATGCGGTCGAGACTTCGGCAAACCATAGAAGAACACCATCCCAGGAGCTGACCGGACGCAAGCGGGCCGGAAGAACCTGGCAAATCGAGAACGCATGCCATGAGCGACTACATCTACATACTGGAAAGCCACCTGAATCCGGACCAGAACCGGGTGGTGGAACAAGTCCAAGAGGCGGCGGGCCAGGCGAACGTGAACCTGTTCCTGACGGGCGGCGCGATGCGCGACATGCTGGCGGGGTTCCGCATCCGCGATCTGGATTTCGCGGTGGAGGGCAATGCGCCGAAGATGGTGAAGACGCTTTGCGAACGGGCCGGGGCGAAGGTGGTTTCGTCGGATGAAGCGAGGAAGAGCGCGGAGCTGGTGTTTCCGAGCGGGGCGACGGCGCAAATCGGAATGTCGCGGCAGGAGAAGTACGCGCGGACCGGGGCCAAGCCGCAAGTGACGGCGGCGACCATCCAGGAGGATCTGCGGGGGCGGGACTTCACGTGCAACGCCATTGCGCTGTCGCTGAACCGGACGTCGCGGGGATTGCTGCTGGACCCGATGAACGG
>JBEKYE010000382.1:0-4875 GCA_049511275.1 Bryobacteraceae bacterium | reverse complement strand
GAGGCCCATGGAGACGGGGACGTCTTCGCGCTTGAAAACCTTGATGTCCTGTTTGACGTCATTTTCAAAAATGGTGAAGGCGCTCTGCGGCAGGTCGGTGACCAGGTGGCCGGTCTTGTTGTCGACCACGGTGGTGTTGCAAACCACCAGGCGCGTATCGGCCCGGAAAACGGTGGGTCCTCCCTGCCGGGCGGCCAGCGCGCAGATCGCCGCGGCCGTGAGAATGAAGATCCGGGACCGGAACCGAGACATGGCTGCCCGCCTCACCGGAAGGTGTTCAGCTTTCCGGGCTTTAACCCCGAGTCGGGAGTCGCATAGTAGCCGTTGCGCGTGCGGGCCGTAAGGTGGCCCGGCGCATTAACGGTGACTTTGATCTGGCGGAAAGTGCCGTCCATGGCCGCGTTGGAGGGGGTGTACTGGATGGTGTACTGGCTGCGGATATCGTGGGCCACCAGATGGGCAATGCGATCGACTTCGGACACTTCTTTGGGGAAATAAGTTTCGCCGCCGGTGGCCTCGGCCAGGGCGTTCAACTCGCGGCGCGCCTTGGAAGCGTCGCCGCGGTCCTCGTCGCTGAGCAGGCCGACGGCATAGATCAGGACACCGCTCTGCTGCGCGACCTTGACCATTTTCTCCTGCGTGATGATGGATTCGTTATCGACACCGTCCGTCACCACCACCAGGACTTTCTTCTCGCGGTGGGCCTTCTCGTTCAGGTGATCGATGGACATGCGGATGGCGTCGCGCATGGCCGTGCCGCCGCGGGAATCGATGCGCGTCAGGGCTTCCTCCATCTCCCGAATATCGTTGGTGAAATTCTTGCCGTTGGGCAGGTCCAGGAAAGGTTCGTCGTTGAAGTTGACGACGAAGACTTCATCTTCCGGGTTGGAATCTTTCACCAGGGCGAGCGAAGCGGCCTCCACGCCCGCGCGCTTGATCCGCATGCTGCCGCTGTTATCGATAATCAGGCCGAGGGAAACCGGAACGTCTTCGCGCAGGAAGCTCGAGATGCGCTGCGCAGCGCCGTTTTCGGCGACCGCAAAGGCGTCGCGCGTGAGGTCCGTCACCAGGTGGCCGCTCTTGTCGAAGACCGTAGTATTGCAGATCACCACGCGGGTGTCGGAGCGGAAGACGAAGGATGCGTCTGGGGACGGGGCCGGATTCGCCTGTTGCCCGTGGAGCGCCCAGCCCGTGAGCAGAACGGCGCCGGCCAGAGCGGCGGCGAATCCGCTATTTCTCCGGCGCATGGTAGCCCATCCTCCAGAAAGCGCGCAGCAGCGGCATCCTGGGCGGCTGTACCAGCTTGACTTCCACACGGCGGTATTTTCCGTCGTGCTCCTGGTTGGACGAGGAATAGCCCAGCACGTATTGATTCCGCAGCTCGACTCCGATTTTAGCGGCGATATCCGGCAACTCATTGGTGTTTTCGACCTGGTACTGGCGGCCTCCGGTCTGGTCGGCCAGCTCGCTCAGCAGGGCAGGCCCGTTGCTCTCCTCGGGGGTCCGGCTGCGCGAGCCGAGGGGTTCGTAGATTCCGATGGCATAGATTTGGACGTCGGCTTCTTTCACCAGGTTACGAAGTTCCCCTTCGGTGTAGCGGCTGCTGTTGTCGCCGCCGTCGGAGATGATCAGAATCGCCTTGCGCCCGTTCCTGGCCCTTTTCATTTCATGCAGGCCCAGGTAGACGGCATCCAGCAGGGCGGTCAAGCCTTTGGACTGAGTGAAACTGAGGCGGCCCCGGATCTCCCCGGTGCTGCTGGTGAAGGGCTGCACCAGGTCGGCCGTATCGTTGAACTGCACCAGGTAGAACTCGTCTTCGGGATTGGCGGTCTTCAGGAACTGGGCGACCGCCTCGCGGGACTTGGCGAGCTTCGCGCCCATGCTGCCGGAACAATCGAACAGAATGCCAATGGAAAGGGGAGCGTCTTCGCTGGAAAACTGAGAGATGACCTGCTGCTTCTTGTCTTCAAAGACCTTGAAATTCTCTTTTTCGAGGCCGGTGACAAAGCGGTTCAAGGGATCGGTAACGGTTACCGGAATGAGGACCAGGTTGACATCCGAACGGATGTTGCTTTTGGGCAGGACTTCCTCTTTGGCGGCGGGTTTGGGGCGCGGGGTGATGGCAACCTGACGGTCGCCTCCCGCCTGGTTCCCACCCCAAAGGACTCCGGCCGCACAGATGGCGCTGACCAGAAACCACTTACGGCGGGACGGCAGCAACATGTCGTTCCAGCCTTTCTTGCTCCAAGTTTAGCATAGCGCTTTTGTGGTATCATCCTCTGTGCCGCGCAAAATTCTGGGAGTAATTCCCGCACGGATTTCTTCCTCCCGTTTTCCCGGCAAAGTTCTCGCCCTGCTAGCCTCCAAACCCATGCTCCAGCACGTCTGGGAGCGCGCCTGCCAGTCCCGCTATCTTACCAGCACCATCATCGCGACGGACGACGCGCGGGTTTATGAAACCGCCCGGAGTTTCGGGGCGGCGGTGAGGATGACCCGGAGCGACCACGCCTCCGGGACGGAGCGCGTGGCGGAGGTGGCGTCGTCGGAGAATGCCCAAATTGTCGTAAACATCCAAGGCGACGAGCCGCTGATCGATCCGGCGGCCATCGACGCCGCCATTCTGCCGCTGGCACACGATGCGGAGATCGTGATGGGGACTTTGATGAAACGGATCGAGAACCCGCGCGAGATCGACGATCCGAATGTGGTGAAGGTGGTGACCGGCCGGAACGGGGATGCCATTTACTTTTCACGGTCGCCCATTCCGTACGTCAGAGATTCCGCGGCCCTGCCGCTGCCGGCACGCTTCAAACACGTCGGGCTGTATGTGTACAGCCGGGAGTTTTTGCTGCGGTATGCGGAATTGCCGGTGGGGCCATTGGAACTGGCCGAACGGCTGGAACAACTGCGGGCCATCGAGAACGGGTTCCGCATACGGGTGGTGGAAACGGAGTACGATTCCATGGGCGTGGACACGCCGGCGGACCTGGAACGGGCCGCCGCGCTGTTCGCCGCTTCCATGACGCTGGGGGTGAAACGGTAATGGCGAAATTCATATTTGTGACGGGCGGTGTGGTTTCTTCACTGGGGAAAGGCATCGCCGCGGCTTCCATCGGATGCCTGCTGGAAAGCCGCGGCCTCAAGGTGACCTGCCAGAAGTTCGACCCTTACCTCAACGTGGATCCGGGCACCCTGAGCCCGTTCCAGCACGGCGAAGTCTTTGTCACCGACGATGGCGCCGAGACCGATCTGGACCTCGGCCACTACGAACGCTTCACGCACGCGCGCCTGACGCAGGCCAATAATCTGACCAGCGGGCGGATTTACGAACAGATCATCGCGCGGGAGCGGCGCGGCGATTACCTGGGCAAGACCGTGCAGGTGATTCCGCACGTCACCAACGAAATCAAAGCCGCCCTGAAGAAGGTGGCGCAGGACGTGGACGTGGTGATCGCCGAGATCGGCGGCACCGTGGGCGACATCGAATCGCTGCCGTTTCTGGAAGCCATCCGCCAGATGCGTCACGAGCAGGGCCGCGGGAATTGCCTTTTCGTGCACGTCACGCTGGTGCCGTGGATCGCGGCGGCGCAGGAGCTGAAGACCAAGCCCACCCAGCACAGCGTCAAGGAACTGCGCGCCATCGGTATTCAACCGGACATCCTGATCTGCCGCTCGGAACGGTTTATCCCGCAGGAAATGAAGGAAAAAATCGCGCTGTTTTGCGACGTGGACGTGCAAGCCGTCATCACCGCGCGGGACGTGAAATCGGTCTACCAGGTGCCGGTGATGTTCGCCGCCGAGAGCGTGGATGAGATTGTGCTGCGGCTGCTGGGGCTCGACGCGCCGCCGCGCGATCTGAGCCGGTGGAACGCCATGCTGGAGCGTCTCGCCAACCCCAAGGACGAGGTCAACATTGGCCTGGTGGGGAAGTACGTGGAGTACGAGGATTCCTACAAAAGCCTGAAGGAAGCGCTGCTGCACGGCGGGCTGGCCCACGAGTTGAAGGTCAATATCGACTGGATCGAGGCCGAAGGCGTGGTGGGCGACCAGTGGGACCGCCAGGTGGAAAACTTCGACGGCATCCTGGTGCCGGGCGGCTTCGGCAAGCGCGGCATCGACGGCATGCTGAACGCCATCCGGTTCGCGCGGGAGCGGAAAGTGCCTTACTTCGGGATCTGCCTGGGCATGCAAACCCTCGTGATCGAATATGCGCGCAACGTCTGTGGCCTCGAGGACGCGGATTCCACCGAGTTCAACTCCGGCACGCCACACCGGGTGATTTTCAAGCTGCGGGAGTTGAAGGGCGTCGACGAACTCGGCGGCACCATGCGGCTGGGAAGCTGGCCCTGCCGCCTCACCGAAGCGAGCTTCGCCTACCGGGCATATGGCGCGCGCGAAATCCAGGAGCGCCACCGGCATCGCTACGAGTTCAACCGGGAGTACGAAGATCGTTTGAAGGCGGCCGGGCTGCGGATTACGGGAGAGACGCCGGACGGCACGTACGTGGAGATCTGCGAGATTGCGGACCATCCGTGGTTCCTGGGATGCCAGTTCCATCCCGAGTTCAAATCGAAGCCCATGGAGCCGCATCCGCTGTTCAAAGCCTTCATTGGCGCGGCGTATGAGAACCGGCGACGCAGGCTGGCGCCGCTGGCGGAGCCTCATGCGGAGGCCCGGTCGGAGGTAAGCTACTCGCGTGGCGATTGAGTTCGAGCGATTCGGTCACGGCCGGCCGCTGGTGCTGATTGCCGGGCCGTGCGTCATCGAGAGCGAGGAGCACGTCCACCGCATGGCGCGGGGGATTCGCGAGGCAGTCGGGGAGTTTGTCTTCAAGGCGTCCTTCGACAAAGCCAACCGCACCAGCGGCGACGCGTA
>JBEKYE010000381.1:0-4886 GCA_049511275.1 Bryobacteraceae bacterium | reverse complement strand
AGCGCCAGCACGCCATTATCCGCGTGCGCCACGAAGTGATCAAGGCAGTGCGCGACTATTTCGATTCGCACGGCTTTACGCTGGTGGATACGCCGATTTTCACGCCGGCGGCCTGCGAGGGAACCACGACGCTGTTTGAAGTGGACTACTTCGACGACGAAAAGGCCTACCTGGCGCAGTCCGGCCAGCTTTACAACGAAGCCACCGCCATGGCCTTCGGCAAGGTGTACTGCTTCGGGCCGACGTTTCGCGCGGAAAAATCGAAGACCCGCCGCCACCTCACGGAGTTCTGGATGGTGGAACCGGAAATGGCCTACGCCACGCTGGAAGACGTGAAGCGCGTGGCGGAGGAACTGATCGTTTTCATCGTGGGCCGCGTGCTGGAAAATCGCCAGGAGGAATTGAAGCGGCTGGAGCGGGACACCAAAAAGCTCGAAGCCATCCAGGCGCCCTTCGGGCGCATGAGCTACGACGACGCGGTAAAAATTCTGCAGGCCAAGGGCAGCGAGATCCAATGGGGCGGCGATTTCGGCGGCACCGACGAAACCCTGATCACCGCGGATGAACAACGGCCGGTGATGGTGGACCGCTTTCCGACATCCATCAAGGCTTTCTATTTCGAGCCCGACGCGGATCGGCCGGAAGTGGTTCTGGGCGTCGATGTGCTGGCGCCGGAAGGCTTCGGGGAGATCATCGGCGGCGGCCAGCGCATCCACGATCCGGAGCTGCTGCTGAAGCGCATCGAGGAACACAAGCTGCCCAAAGAGGCGTTCGACTGGTACCTCGATCTGCGCAAGTATGGCACGGTACCGCACGCCGGATTCGGCATGGGGATCGAGCGATGCGTGGCCTGGATGTGCGGGCTGGAACATATCCGGGAAACCATCGCGTTCCCGCGCATGCTCTACCGGCTGCGGCCGTAGTGGGGCAGACCCCCTGGTCTGCGCGGGTCCCCCTGGACCCGCTGCTCGCTAGAAGAAGCAAGTACCTGCCACTCGCGAAAAGCCGGCCGGGGGGCCGGCTGCAGACGAGGGCGTCCGCCCCACAGCTTTTGCCGACGTCCGCTCGACGCGACGCGCGTGCAAGCTGAGAGAATGGAGAGGATGCCGCATTCACACATCGCTATTATCGGGGCGCCGCTGGATCTCGGGCAGGGACGCCGCGGCGTGGACATGGGACCATCGGCGGTCCGCGTGGCCAACCTGAACGCGCGCGTGAGGTCGCTGGGCTACGAGGTGGAAGACCTCGGCAACATCCCCACGGAGCAGGCCGAATCCTCGCCGGAAGGCGACGCGCAGGCGAAGTATCTGCCGCAGATCGCCGGCGCTTGCGAAGCGCTGGCCACGCGGGTGGAGCAGGCGCTCTCGCGCGGCAACGTTCCGCTGGTGCTGGGCGGCGACCATTCGGTGGCTATCGGCACGGTGAGCGGCGTCTCGCGGCACTTTCGGCAGCGCAAGCAGCGCGTCGGCCTGATCTGGCTGGACGCGCACGCCGATATGAACACGCCCGGCTCCAGCCCGAGCGGCAATATCCACGGGATGCCGCTGGCCTGCCTGTTGGGCATGGGGCCAGTGGAACTGACCGATATCGGCGGCTACCGTCCCAAGGTGGCGCCGGCCAACACCGTGATCGTGGGGCTGCGCGCGGTGGATCAAGCGGAAAAGGAATACGTGCATGCCTCGGGCGTGCGCGCTTTCACGATGAGGGACATCGATGAGCGCGGATTGCGGGCCGTGATGGAAGAGGCGATTCGAGCGGCTTCCGAAGGCACGGCCGGTTTCCACGTTTCGCTCGATATGGATTTCGTGGATCCCAAGGACGCGCCGGGCGTGGGAACGGCGGTGCGCGGGGGCGCAACTTACCGGGAAGCGCATTTGGCGATGGAAATGCTGTGCGATTCCCGCAAGGTGACGTCGATCGAAGTGGTGGAAGTGAATCCGGTGATCGACGAAGCCAACCGTACGGCGGATCTGGCCGTGGAGTTGGTGATGTCCGGATTGGGAAAACGAATTCTATGAAACTACGGGTAGCCGTTGTTTACGGCGGCCGCAGCGGGGAACACGAGGTGTCGGTGCGCTCGGCGCGGTCCATTCTGGACGCGCTCGACCCCGCGAAGTACGAGAAGCTCGAATACTTTATCGACCAGAGCGGCAAGTGGAAGCCCGAGGCAATCCGCCCGGAGCCGGGCGCGCACCCGGGAATCGACGTGGTCTTTCCGGTGCTGCACGGCACCTTCGGCGAAGATGGCACGGTGCAGGGTCTCTTCGAGCTGGCCGATTTGCCGTACGTAGGCGCGGGCGTTCTGGGGTCGGCGGTGGCGATGGATAAAGAGATGATGAAGCGTGTCTGCGCGGAACGTCTGTTGCCGGTGGTAGACTACGTCACCGTCACCCGGCAAAAGCCGGACGTGGCCGAAGCCTGCCGGCGCCTGCCGTTCCCGATGTTCGTCAAGCCCGCCAACCTGGGCTCGTCAGTCGGCATTTCGAAAGCGCACAACCGCGCGGAGCTGGAAGCCGCCGTGGCGCTGGCCGCGCAATACGACCGCAAAGTGATCGTCGAGCGCGCCATCGCGGGGCGCGAGCTGGAATGCTCCGTGCTGGGGAACCAGGAGCCGGTGGCTTCCCTGCCCTGCGAGATTCTGCCGTCGCGCGATTTCTACGACTACGAGGATAAATACCTGCTCGACCGGGCCAAGACGCAGGTGCCCGCCGATCTGCCGCCGGATCAGACCGATGAACTGCGGCGCCTGGCCGTGGAATGCTACCGCGCGGTGGAGTGCGAAGGCATGGGGCGTGTGGATTTTCTGCTGGAAGCCGCCACCGGGAAGCTGTATATCAACGAGATCAATACCATTCCCGGATTCACGTCGATCAGCATGTTTCCGAAGATGTGGGAGCACAGCGGCCTGAGCTTCGCCGCGTTGATCGACCGGCTGATCGCCCTGGCGCTGGAACGGCACGAACAGAAGAAGGCGACCAGGTTCGCGCGATAGCATGATGACATCGACGCTCCGCCTGGCCGCGCTGTTGTGCCTTCTGGCATGGCCTGCGATTACGCAGCCCAAGCACTACCGATGCCCGCGCGCGACATCGCCGGTTCGCATCGACGGGCTGCTGGACGAGGCGGCGTGGCGCAAGGCTTCCTGGACGGACGATTTCGTCGATATCCAGGGCGCCGGCCAGCCGCGGCCGCGGTTCCGCACGCGCGTCAAAATGCTGTGGGACGACGAGTACTTTTACGTGGGCGCGGAGCTTGAGGAACCGCAAGTCTGGGCCACCCTCACGGAGCACGATTCGGTGATCTTTCACGACAACGATTTCGAAGTCTTCCTCAACCCATCCGGCGACGGCCGCAACTATTTCGAATTCGAGATCAATGCCCTCAACACGGGGTGGGATCTCTTCCTGCCGAAGCCCTACCGCGAAGGCGGGAGCGCCGACAACAGTTGGGAGATTCCCGGCCTGCGCACGGCCGTGCATGTGAACGGAACGCTCAACGATCCGCGCGACCGCGACCGGGGATGGAGCGTCGAGATGGCCTTCCCCTGGACGGCCTTCGCCTCGCGGGCGCCGGTTACGAGGCCGGCCGCCGGCGAGCGATGGCGCGTCAACTTTTCGCGCGTGGAATGGCGCACCAGCATCGAGGGCGGCAAGTACGTGAAGGCGCCGCGCATGCCGGAAGACAACTGGGTCTGGTCGCCGCAGGGGCTGATCAACATGCACGTGCCGGAGCGGTGGGGGTATGTGGAGTTTGCGGGCGCGAGAAACTAAGTGGGACGGACCATCGGGTTTCGTGGTCCGTCAAGCCTCGCCAAACCCCCAACTGCCCGACAGACGACAAAAGGCGATCGTCTGTCCCACCGCGATAGAATAGAGGAACGCCGGTCTTGCCGATGTTTCGCTTCATCATCATTCTGCTTTCGACTGCGCTCGGGCTCAGTGCGGCGGACGATCTCGACACACAAGTCAAAAGGGTCGTCGACGCCTTCGCCATCGTCGAGCGGAATGCCGCCACGCCGATTTCCTCCGAGCAGGTTTTCTACCAGGGCGCCATCCCGGGGCTGCTGCGCACGTTGGATCCGCATTCCGCGTTCTTCGATCCGGGCCAGTTCGACCAGTTGCGCAAGATGGAGGCGTCCACGCAGAAGGGCTTCGGCACCATCGTTTCGCTGCTGCCGGGGCGCGTGATCGTGCTGCAAACGCTGCCTGGGACGCCGTCGGCGAGAGCGGGGCTGGCCGCGGGCGACGAGATCGTGGGCATCAACGGGTATACCATCAACCGCCTGGATCTGGATCAGCTTAGCGAATTGCTCAGCGAATCGCGCCAGCACCCGGCGCAGCTCGATGTGCGGCGGCCGGGCAGCGGCGGGATTGTGCGGATGGTGCTGACCCCGGAGGACATGGAGACTCCGAGCGTGGACCGCGCATTTTTCATTGGCGCGGGCATCGGCTATATCCGGGCTGCCAGTTTCGACGAAAGGACCGGCAAGGACATCCGCCGCGCCATCGAAAAACTGGGCGGAGAGCATCTGGCCGGCCTGGTGCTGGACCTGCGCAACAACCCGGGTGGCGTGGTGTCGGCGGCGCTGGAGACGGCCGCGCTGTTCCTGCAACCCGGGCAGCAGGTTTTTACCATCCGCGGCCGCGGCGTTCCGGAGAAAGCGGAGGACGTACCGGAAACGGCCTCGCCGTATGACTTCAAACTGGCGTTGCTGGTCAACGAAAAATCGGCCAGCGCGTCGGAGATTGTCGCGGGCGCGCTGCAGGACCACGACCGCGCCACCATCGTGGGTGAAGTCAGTTATGGCAAGGGTTTGGTGCAGAGCGTCTTCCCGCTGAGCGAGAATGCGGGGCTGGCGCTCACCACGGCGCTCTACTATACGCCGA
>JBEKYE010000380.1:0-4887 GCA_049511275.1 Bryobacteraceae bacterium | reverse complement strand
TGGGTGCGATCTCCGACAGCACTCCGCGGTTGATCACCCCCAGCGCGCCCACTCCCAGCCCTTCACCGCAAATGCGCACGCAGCGGAAGCACAGGATGCAGCGCGGCGCGTCGAAGTACACCACCGGCGAAAACTGCTTCTCCGCGGTATGCACCTTGGTGTCCGTGAACCGGCTTTCGCCCGCGCCGTAGCGGAAGACCATGTCCTGCAGCTCGCACTCGCCGCCCTTGTCGCACACCGGACAATCCAGCGGGTGGTTGGTGAGCAGGAACTCCAGCATGTATTTGCGCGCCGTGGCCACCTGCGGCGTCTCCGTCCGCACCACCATGCCCTCGGCCACCGGCAGCGTGCACGCCGTCATCAGCTTCGGCATCTTCTCCACTTCCACCAGGCACATGCGGCAGGCCGCCTGCAGCGATAGCCCCTCGTAGTAGCAGAACGCCGGGATGCCGATGCCCGCCGTCTTGGCCGCGTCGATCACCAGGGTGCCGGGCGCCGCCTGCACTGCCTTGCCGTCGATTGTCAGTTTTACCAGATCCGCCATTTAGACCGTTACCGCCTGGGTCTCGTGCTCATACGGGCACGGCTTGCCGTTCAGGTGATCTTCGAATTCTCCGCGAAACTTCTCCACAATCGAAATGGTCGGCATGGCCGCCGCATCCCCCAGCGGGCAGAAGGTCCGTCCCAGCATATTCCTCGAGATGTCCCCGATCAGGTCGATGTCGGTGCGCGTCCCGCCGCCCCCATGGAACCGTTCCAGAATTTTCTTCAGCCAGGTGGTGCCTTCGCGGCACGGAATGCACCAGCCGCAGCTTTCATGCGCGTAAAACCGCATGATCCGCAGCGCCGCCTTTACCATGCAGGTGTGATCGTCCATGATGATCACACCGCCCGATCCCAGCATGGTCTTGCGCTGCGCCATGGAATCGTAATCCATGGTGGCGCCTTCCAGTTCCTCGGCCGTCAGCACCGGGCACGACGAACCGCCCGGGATGAATGCCTTCAGCTTCCGGCCCAGCCGGATTCCACCGCCCACTTCCTCGATCATCTGCTTCACCGGGAATCCCAGCTTCAGTTCGTACACGCCCGGCTTGTTGACGTGCCCGGTCAGGCAGGTCATCTTCGTGCCGCCCGATTTGGGCACTCCCAGCGCCGCAAACGCCGCGCCGCCGTCGCGCAGAATCGCCGGCACCGCGCAGTACGTCTCCACGTTGTTCAGCACCGTGGGACACTGAAACGCGCCCACCACCGCCGGAAACGGCGGCCGGATGCGCGGAATCCCGCGCTTGCCTTCGAGCGATTCCAGCAGCGCCGATTCCTCGCCGCATTCGTACGCTCCGGCCCCCGTGTGCGCGTACAAATCGAAATCGAAACCCGTGCCCTGGATGTTCTTTCCCAGCCAGCCTTTTTCGTAGGCTTCCGCGATGGCCTTTTCCATGACTTCGATCAGGTAGCGATACTCGCCGCGCACATAGATATAGCCTGCGTGCGCATCCACCGCCAGTCCGGCGATCAGCACGCCTTCGATCAACTGGTGCGGGTCGTTCTCCATCAGCACGCGGTCCTTGCAGGTGCCCGGTTCGCTTTCGTCGGCGTTGACCACGATGTATTTCGGCTTGGGCGACGTGCGCGGCACGAAGCTCCATTTCATTCCCGCCGGAAACCCCGCGCCGCCGCGCCCGCGCAGGTTGGAGGCCTTCACCTCCTCGATGATCTCCTCCGGCTTCATGCCGGCCGCCTTGCGAAACGCCTGGTACCCATCGGTGGCCAGGTAGGTCTCGATGGACGCCGAATTCGCCATTCCGAAACGGCGCGTCAGCACCTTGGTCTCAAGCGGGCTGGGGTCGTTGTACAGCATGCGCTAGGGCTTCTTCCTCAGGCCGTCCAGAAGCTCGTCCAGCTTCTCCGGCGTTACAAAATGGTGGAAATCGTAATTCACCTGCACGGCCGGCGCCCACGAGCAGGCCCCCATGCACTCCACTTCTTCGACGGAGATCTGGCCGTCCGCCGTCACTTGCTTGTGCCCGATCCCCAGTTTCCTGCAGGCGTGTTCGTAGAGCTTATCGCCGTCGTGCAGCAGGCAACTGATGTTGGTGCACACCTGCACGTGGAATTTCCCCAGCGGCCGGCGGTGCAGCATGGAGTAATACGAAAGCACTTCGTTCACCTGCAACGTGCTCACGCCCACCCGTTTGGCCACTTCCTCGATCAATTCGTCGGAAATATGCCCCAGCTCATCCTGCGCGTAAAGCAGCATCGGAATCATCGCCGACCGCTGCCGCCCCGGCGGGTAGCTGGTCAGAAGCTTGGCGAACCGCGCTTCGAGTTGTGGAGAAAAAGTCATTTTCCCGCCCGCCTACCGGTCCGTATCCCCCAGCACGAAATCCATGCTGCCGATCGACGCGATCACATCGGCGATCAGCGTCCCTTGCACCATCGCCGCGGTTGCCTGCAGATTGCCGAAGCTGGGCGTCCGCATATGCACGCGGAACGGGTGCGCCGTCCCGTCGCTCACGGCGTAAAATCCCAGCTCGCCGCGCGGCGATTCAATCACCTGGTAGACTTCGCCGGCCGGCACGCGGAACCCTTCCGTCACAATTTTGAAGTGGTAGATGAGCGCCTCCATCTGCGTCTTCATCTTTTCCCGGTCCGGCAGCACCACGTGCTGGTCGTCGGCCTTCCACGGCCCTTCCGGCATGCCGTCCATGGCCTGCCGCACAATCCGCGCGCTTTGCCGCATCTCTTCGAGCCGCACCACGTAGCGCGCGAAAACGTCGCTTTCCATGCGCACCGGCACTTCAAATTCGAACTTCTCGTAACTCGAATACGGCTCGTCCTTGCGCGCGTCCGTCTTCAGCCCGGCCGCGCGCAGCATCGGCCCGGTCACGCCCAGGTCCAGCATGTCCTCGAGCGAAATCCGCCCCACGCCCTGGGTGCGCCCCATCCAGATGCGGTTGCCGGTGAGCAGGTCCTCGTACTCGTCGACCTTGCTGGGAAAGGTGTCGATGAATTTCTTCACCCGCTCGTGCCAGCCTCGCGGCGGTTCCAGCGCCAGGCCCCCGATGCGGAAATAACTGGTCATCATCCGCTGCCCGGAGAACATCTCGAAGATCCGCAGGATGTCTTCGCGCTCGCGGAAGCAATACAGGAACACGGTCATGGCGCCCATATCCAGCGCATGCGTTCCCAGCCACACCAGGTGGCTGTTCAAGCGCGTCAATTCCGTCAGCATCACGCGCATCCATTGCGCTTTCGGCGGAATCTCCAGACCCAGCAGCTTCTCCACCGCCAGGCAGTAGCCCAGATTGCAGGAGAGCGGCGCCAGGTAATCCACGCGGTCCGTCAGGGTCACCGCCTGCTGGTAGTTCTTGACCTCGAATTCCTTTTCGATCCCCGTGTGCAGGTAACCCAGCTCCGGCTCGCACGTCACGATGGTCTCGCCGTCCAGCTCCAGCACCAGCCGCAGCACGCCGTGCGTCGAAGGATGCTGCGGCCCCATGTTCAGGACCATGCGCCGCGGGCCGGTCTGCGGCTTTTCCTCTTCCGCCACCGCCGCCGTCTTTTGCGGACTCGCCTGGTCGCCCATCGCCTAGACCCTCGACCCCGTCACCGGATAGTCCTTGCGCAGCGGGTGTCCTTCCCAATCGTCCGGCAGCATGATCCGCTTCAGGTTGGGGTGATTGCGGAACTGGATGCCGAAGAGGTCGAAGACTTCCCGCTCGTACCAGTTCGCGCTGCGCCACACCGAAGTCACCGAATCGATCACGGGCCCCGTCCCGCTCACCCGGCACTTCAACCGCACGCGCCGGTTGTGCTCCACCGAGTGCAGGTGATACACCACTTCGAACCGCGGCTCCGCCGGATACCGGTCCACCGCCGTCACCGTGCTCAGCCGCGCGAATCCCTGGTCGAATTTCAGGAAGCCGCAGACGCTCGAGATCTTTGCCGCCGCAATCTCAAGCGTCACCTCGTGGTGATTGTAGTTGCCGCCGGTGATGGCGTCGCCGTCGAAGACCTCCACGGACGCCGCCGTGGCATGTTGTCGCAAACTGTCGGGTAGCATGTCGAGCCTGTTACTGCTTCCGGCCGGCGCCTTCCGGCTTCGACCAGTCCAGCGCCCCTTTCTTCCAGATATAGAAGAATCCCGAGAGAATCAAGACCACGAAGATCAGCATTTCCACGAATCCGGCCATCCCCAGATCGCGGAACACCACCGCCCACGGATACAGGAAAATCGCCTCAATATCGAACAGGATGAAGAGCATCGCCACCAGGTAAAACTTCACGCTGAATCGTTGCCGGGCGTCCCCGGTCGGCACAATGCCCGATTCGTACGGCATATCTTTTACCTTGTTGCGCACGCGCTTGCCCAGCAGGTAAGACGCCGTCAGCAGTCCCGCCGCCAGCGCCATAGCGAGCAGGGCCTGGACCAAAACGGGAAAATAAACCTCCGTCAATGAGGTAGGCATGCTGGTTAGGGAAGAAAAACCTAAACCTGACTATAATTGGTATAAAACAAGGGTGTCAACCAACATGCCAATCCATATCGTGGTGAACGGCGAGCCGCAGTCCGCCCCGCAGGGTCAGACCATCCTCGGCCTTCTCCGCCAGTTGGATCTGGATCCCGCGCGCGTGGCGGTCGAACTGGACCGCCGCATCGTCAAGCAGCCTCACTGGCCCGACACGGTCCTGGAGCCGGGCGCGCAAATCGAAATTGTGCAGTTCGTCGGCGGTGGCTAACCCCATCCCCATGGATTCCCCGCTGCCCGTTTCCGAGACCGAGTTCATCGCTGCGCTACGCCAGGCGGCCGAGCAGTTCTTCCGCGCCGTCGACGAGTGGGAAACCGCCTATCGCAAGTATTACCGCCTCGCCGATCCCTCCGGCAA
>JBEKYE010000379.1:0-4896 GCA_049511275.1 Bryobacteraceae bacterium | reverse complement strand
GGCAGCGGGCTCGGACCAGTCAGCCCGCTCGGGTTGGCGCTCGATCCCAATGGCAACGTGGGCACGTGGCTCGGCGGTGTCAGCGTCTCGTTCAACGGCTACCTCTCGCCATTGACGTACGCCAGTGCGACCCAGATCAATTGCGTCGTCCCGTACGAAATCGATAGTGCTACGGACGTGGTGGTGCAGGTGAACTATTCCGGCCAGGCCGGCACGTTCGCGCTGGAGACCACAGCCGTGATGCCGGGTATCTTCGCTCTAAACGGCTCCGGAACCAGGCCGGTCGCGGCGGCCAATAGCACCGGCGGATACAACGGCACTGACAATCCGGCGCCGGCCGGAAGCGTGGTTACGTTTTATCTCACGGGCGAGGGAAAGACGAACCCGGGAGGCGTTACCGGTAGGGTCACCACGGTGGATACAACATCTGGCGACCCGCTCACGCCGCAACCGTTGGCCGGGGCGCCCACCGTCACTATTGGCGGACAGCCGGCAACAGTGTTGTTCTACGGAGAGGCACCCGGCGTGGTCGCTGGGGTCATGCAACTCAACGTGCAGATTCCGGCCGGTCTGCCGAGCGGCAGTCTGCCACTGATCGTCTCGTTTGGTGCTGCCTCAAGTCAGAACGGCGTCACGGTGGCAATAGGCCAATAGGTCATAACTCGGTTCTCGTGACGGCACTCTCCGCTTGCTTTCGAAGACGAACTCATCAATCCATTCGGCAAGCCCTACCACAACAAGACCATCAACCAATGCCGTGCCATTGGACGGATTGGTGGCATGCGCAGCGGCCGCAATCGCCAGCGCCGACTGGCCCAACTCCAGGAGGCTATCGGTTCGGAGCCACAGCATCCGCAGGTATTTCAACCATCCCACGGTCCCTACCGCAAGCTGGGCGTATGCGGTTGCCTTGCGGAAGTCGGGCAGCAGCTTCTCGAACTCTTCAAAGGTAGGATGATCGGGCGTCGTTCATGTTGCCACCGATCCTCGCGGCGCGCTGATCCCATACGGCTGCATGGACATCGAGCAGTCGTACGAACCGGACTTCCTGGTGCGTCTGGCGAACGGCGTGCCAGTCGCGCTGGAGATCATGGGCCTTGCGAACTATACTATAGGAGCCAGCAAAAATCCTGAGGCGACTCAGACTACAGCAAACTCCTGCACGGAAGGCTCTCGTGACAGAGTTGTTGTAGGAAACAAAAGGAGTTAGGTGGCGGGGACGACGGGGTTCGAACCCGCGACCTCCGACGTGACAGGCCGGCGTTCTAACCAAACTGAACTACGTCCCCGCACAACGTCACGCTGACTCTCAAATCGTAACACGCCGCGCGCGCCTTGCGCAAAACAGCGGATCGAAAAAGATGCGGCACTCTGTTATTGTGGGGGCATGCAAAACCGGCTGATGGTGTGCGTTGTGGGCGCGCTCGGGTTGTTGAGCGGGTGCGCGGCGAAGCGGGCGACTCCGGAAGAGGCCAAGGCGTTTATCGACGGCGCGGAACAGAAGCTGCTCGAGCTTAACAATGATGCGCAGCGGGCCGACTGGATCAAGGATACTTACATCACCGACGACACGGAGGCCGTGGCGGCCATCATGGACGAGCGCGCCATCAATGCGGCGGTGGGCTATGCCAAGCAGGCCACGCGGTTCGACGGGCTCACGCTCGACCCGGTGACGGCGCGCAAGATCAAGCTGTTGAAGCTGTCGCTGACCATCGCCACGCCCAACGATCCAAAGGAGAGCGAAGAGCTGACGCGGATCGCGGCTGGGATGGAAGGCACGTACGGGAAGGGCAAGTATTGCCCGGGCGGCCCGCAGACCTGCAAGGACCTGGAGGCGCTGAGCAGGATTATGGCGGAGAGCCGCGACGCCCGGCAACTCCAGGAAGCCTGGACCGGGTGGCACGCGATTGCGCGGCCCATGCGTAAGGATTTCACGCGCTACGTGGCGCTGGCCAACAAGGGCGCGCAGGAGTTGGGCTTCCACGACAACGGCGCCATGTGGCGCTCGAAATACGACATGGCGCCCGACGATTTCGCCAAGGAGCTGGACCGGTTGTGGGAGCAGGTGAAGCCGCTGTATCTGTCGCTGCACGCTTATGTGCGGAGCCGGCTGCATCAGAAGTACGGCGCCGCGGTGCCGGCCAGCGGGCCGATTCCGGCGTACCTGCTGGGAAACATGTGGGCGCAGGAGTGGGACAACATCTACCCGCTGGTCCAGCCGGCCAGTGCGGATCCGGGGTACGATGTGACGGCTCTGCTGAAGAAGAAGAACACGGACTGGAAGCAGATGGTGAAATACGGCGAGGGATTCTTCGTCTCGCTGGGATTCGATCGGCTGCCGCAGACGTTCTGGGAGCGGTCGTTGTTCCTGAAACCGGCGGACCGGGAAGTGGTGTGCCACGCCAGCGCATGGGACGTCGATGCGGTCACCGATTTGCGGCTGAAGATGTGCGTGCAGGTGACGGGCGAAGATTTTCTGACGATCCACCATGAGCTGGGACACAACTTCTACCAGCGCGCGTACGACCAGCAGCCGCCCATGTTCCGGGACAGCGCCAACGACGGGTTCCACGAGGCGATTGGCGACACCATCGCGCTTTCGGTGACGCCGGAATACCTGGTGAAGATCGGGCTGCTGGATAAGGCGCCGGACACTTCCAAAGATATCGGGCTGCTGCTGCACAAAGCGCTGGAGAAGATTGCGTTTCTGCCCTTCGGCCTGGTGATCGACCAGTGGCGGTGGAAGGTTTTTTCGGGGGAGATCCCGCCGGAGAAGTACAACCAGACGTGGTGGCAGTTGCGCCTGAAATACCAGGGGATCGCGCCGCCCCCGGGACGCAGCGAGGAGGACTTCGACCCGGGCGCCAAATACCATGTGGCGGCGAATGTGCCGTACATGCGCTATTTCCTGGCGGACATCCTGCAATTCCAGTTTCATCGCGCGCTGGCGCAGACGGCGGGCTGCGCGTCGCCGCTCAACCGCTGCTCGATTTACGGCAGCCAGGAAGCCGGCGCGAAGCTGAACGGCATGCTGCAGATGGGGTTGAGCCAGCCGTGGCAGGACGCGCTGGAAAAGATTGCCGGCGCGCGCCAGATGGACGCATCGGCGATCCGCGATTATTTCGCGCCGCTCCAAAAATGGCTGGACGAGCAGAACCAGGGGAAGCCGGTGGGCTGGTAACATACTGGCCCGCCGGTGCCGGCAGCGCGAATCCGACTCCATGCCGCCGGCAGGCTTCCGGGATTTTGTGAGCAACGCCTTTTTAGGACACTACCAGATTTCGCCCTATCCCTTCAGACACTCAGGCGTCTACAATGTAACATGCAATTGTGGTCGCGCATCGCAGATGTATTTCGCAGGGATCGGCTGAGCCGCGAGATCGGCGAAGAGCTCGAATCTCATATTGCAGAAGCCATCGGGCAGGGACGCGAGCCAGCCGAGGCCCGGAGAGCGTTTGGCTCTGCACCCCGCCAGCGCGCCGAGAGCCACCGAACTAGACTCATCCCGTGGCTCGATTCGCTCCGCGCCGACACTGTCTTCGGCTGGCGGCAGCTCATGAAGAGGAAGGTGACCTCTGCCGCGGCCATCCTGTCACTGGCTCTGGCGATCGGCTCATGCACATCGGCATTCCGGCTTATCGACGCGCTGTTGTTGCGGCCGTTACCCGTGGTGAAGCCGGAGCAACTGTACGCCATCTCCTTTGCGGGATTCAGTGGCGATGGCAAGCCCGACACGTGGGACGGTTGCTCCTATCCGCTGTTCCGCCGGATGCGCGCCACGGTGAGCAATGAAGCCGAATTGATCGCAATCTCCTATGCCGAGCGGACCGATCTGACTTTCGGAACGGACCAGGAGATGGAGAAAGCGTACCGGCAATACGTTTCCGGGTGGATGTTCGGCTCGTTCGGACTCCGGCCAGTTTTGGGGCGGCTGTTCACGGAAAACGATGATCTGGAGCCCGGCGCCCATCCATATGCGGTGCTCTCTCACGACTATTGGGACCACCGCTTCGGACAGGATCCGAGAGTGATCGGACGCACCTTCCGCATGGGCAAAGATCTATATCAGATCGTCGGTGTCGCCGAGGAGCGCTTCACCGGGACTGAGACCGGTACCGTGACCGACATCTTCGTTCCTACCATGATGCAGGCTGCCTCTATCAACGCTGCAAACGCGTTCTGGTTCCGTACTTTCGTTCGCCCGAAACCGGGCGTCGCCATCGAATCGCTGCGCGACCGGCTGTACGCCACATACCGAACATTCGAGCAGGAGAGGGCAAGGGGGTTCACCAACTTCCCCAAACAGCTTCTTGAGGGGTTCCCTAGAGAAAAGCTGTTGGTGAAGCCAGCGGCCGCGGGCGTTTCCGATATGCAGAAAACTAACCGCCGTTCGCTGGCGGCTCTCGCGGTGTTGGTAGGGCTGGTGCTGTTAATTGCGTGCGCGAACGTCGCCAACCTTCTGACTGCTCAGGCAGCAGCGCGGGTGCGCGAGATGGCGCTGCGAGTTTCGCTTGGCGCCGGGCGATGGCGGCTGGTGCAGTTGGTCCTGATGGAAAGCGCCGTGCTCGCGCTTCTCGCCGCCGCGTTAGGCGGGTTACTCGCATGGTGGTCCGCGCCGATCGTCGTCACAATGATCAACCCGCCGGACAATCCGGCGCGCTTGTTTCTTCCGGCGGACTGGCGCGTTCTGGGATTCGGTTTGGCGCTGACCCTGGGCGTGTCACTTCTGTTCGGTCTGGCGCCCGCCATGCGAGCCTCAGCCGTCACGCCGGTCAACGCGCTCAAAGGTGGGGAAGACCCGCGCTCGCGGCGCCGCTTGATGCATACGCTGATCGCTGCACAGGTCGCCTTCTGTTTTCTCGTGCTTTTCGTGGCGGGCCTGTTTGTCGCCACATT
>JBEKYE010000378.1:0-9033 GCA_049511275.1 Bryobacteraceae bacterium | reverse complement strand
TTCTATCGCGGCCTCGGCCGCCCGCAAGGCATAGCCTTCGACGACCAGGGCCGCCTGTACGTCGCCGCTTCTCTCGCCGGCCGCAAAGGCGTTGTCCGCATCCAACCCGATCGCCAGGCCGAGCTGTTCCTCTCCGGCCCCGGTATCGTGGGGTTGGCCTTCACGCCTTCCCGCTCCATGATCGTCTCGACTACCAACGCGCTCTATAAGGTGGACGTCCGGATCAAGGGACGGCCGCTCGTCTGATGAAAGCCCTGACGAACGCTCCGTTGGACGCCGAGATCATCGCAGTCGGTTCGGAGATGTTGACCGCCGCGCGAGTCGACACAAATTCCCTCTACCTCACCGGCGAATTGAACAATCTCGGCGTCGAAGTGGTCTTCAAGTGCGTCATCGGCGACCATCGCGACCGCCTGGCCGATGCCGTCCGGAGCGCGCTGGGCCGGTCGGCCGTCGTCATTCTCTCCGGCGGCCTCGGCCCTACCGAAGACGACGTCACGCGCGAAGCCGTGGCCCAGGCGCTCGGCCGCCAGTTGATTTTTGATCCGGCCATCTCCGCCGCTCTCGAACAGCGCTTCGCCCGCACCAAACGGAAAATGTCGGAGCTCAACCGGCGCCAGGCGTTCGTTCTGGAAGGCGCCGAGGTCTTGTCCAACGACCGCGGCACGGCGCCCGGCCAGTGGGTGGCGGCTTCCGGTTCCGTCGCCATCCTGCTGCCCGGCCCGCCTCACGAATTGAAATCCATGTTCGAGCGCGAATGCCTGCCGCGCCTGCAAAGACTGGTTCCGCGCCAGGTGATTCGCACCGCGTTCCTGCGCATCACCGGAATGCCCGAATCGGATCTCGACCAGCTCATCTCCCCGGTGTACCGGGAATACCGCAATCCAGTCACCACCATCCTGGCCGCCAATGGCGATTTGCAAGTCCACTTGCGCGCCCGCTGCTCCACCGAATCCGAAGCCGAAGCCCTGCTGGCCGAGGTGACCGCGCCCATCGCGGCGCTGCTCGGCGACCGCCTCTACTCGCGCACCGGCGACCCGCTCGAGGTGGTGGTTGGCAATCTCCTGCGCAGCCAGCAGGCCACCGTGGCCGTGGCCGAAAGCTGCACCGGCGGTATGCTCGGCGCGCGTTTCACCTCCACGCCCGGCAGTTCGGATTACTTCCTCGGTGGCTTCATCACGTATTCCGACCGCTTGAAGGCGGATCTGCTCGGCGTGAGCCCGGAAACGCTTCAAGAGTTCGGCGCCGTCAGCCCGGAGACCGCCGAAGCCATGGCTGTTGGCGCGCGGGCCCGCACCGGCTCCACCTGGGCATTAGCCGTCACCGGCATCGCCGGCCCCGCCGGTGGCACCGAGCAGAAGCCCGTGGGCCTGGTCTACGTAGCCGTTGCCGGCCCTGCCGGCGCTTTAGTCGTCAACCGCCAATTCCTGGGCGACCGCCAGCGCATCCGCGTTTTCACCACGCAGATGGCGCTGGACCTGCTTAGGCGACGGATCACCGGGCTGGCGTAAGCAGGTCGTCGCCCTGGGTCCGGCAAGAAGCGCGCTGGATTGGGGCATTTCACCCATAGAGAGGCTGCGGGCATCACCCAAGCCATTGAAAAGAATAGGTAATCCTTTGGTAGGAGAGGTGCTACCCTAACTGTTTCGAGGCGCAAACTATGTTTCGATTTGATCAGTTGATCCGCCGTGACATGATCATCCGCGATGTCAAGCAACGTCACCCGGAAACCGTTCCGGTATTTGAGGACTTGCGTTTCCGGCCGTCGTGCGACGACTGCGATATCGAAACCGTGGCGCGCAAGAACGGACTCAATGTTCTGGACGTGGTAGAAGCTCTCAATCAAGCCGCGTTCCAGTCAAAGGCAGACACCGAAAATGCAAGCAACTAAAGTTCCGCGTAAGAAAATGAAGCGCCACGGCAACCAGCCGCTGGATGTGTTCTTCTCTCCCAAGACGGTCGCCGTGATCGGCGCCACGGAAACCCCCGACAGCGTCGGACGCACGGTCCTCTGGAACCTGGTGACCAGCCCGTTCGGCGGAACAGTCTACCCGGTGAACCCCAAGCGCGCCAGCGTTTTGGGGATCAAGGCCTACCCCTCGATTGCGGATGTTCCGGAGGAGGTCGATCTGGCGGTGATCGTCACGCCGCCGCCCAGCATTCCGGGAATCATCAAGGACTGCGGGGAACATGGCGTTCGCGGCGCGGTGGTGATTTCAGCCGGCTTCAAGGAGGTCGGGCCGGAAGGCGCGGCCCTGGAACAGAGGCTGCTGGAGGAAGCGCAGGCCGCCGACATCCGTGTCATCGGGCCGAACTGCCTGGGCGTGATGAGCCCGCTCACCGGCCTCAATGCCACCTTCGCCACCACCATCGCGCGCCCCGGATCGGTTGGATTCATCAGCCAGAGCGGCGCGCTGTGCACGGCCGTGCTCGACTGGAGCCTCAAGGAAATGGTGGGCTTCAGCGCATTCGTTTCGGTCGGCTCCATGGTGGACGTCGGCTGGGGCGACCTCATCTATCACCTGGGTAACGATCCCAAAACGCGCTCCATCGTCATTTACATGGAATCCATCGGGAACGCACGCTCGTTCCTTTCGGCGGCGCGGGAAGTGGCGCTGAACAAGCCCATCATCGTCATCAAGCCGGGCCGCTCGGCGGCCGCCGCCAAGGCCGCTGCGTCCCACACCGGCGCGTTGACCGGCAGCGATGAAGTGCTGGATGCCGCCTTCCGGCGCAGCGGCGTGCTGCGCGTCAACAACATCGCCGACCTGTTCTACATGGCCGAAGTGCTTTCCAAGCAGCCCAGCCCGCGCGGGCCGCGCCTCACCATCGTGACCAACGCCGGCGGCCCCGGCGTGCTGGCCACCGACGCTCTCATCATGGGCGGCGGCGAACTGGCCGAGCTGTCTCCCGCCGCAATGGAAGCCTACAATGCCGTGCTGCCGGCCACCTGGAGCCACAACAACCCGGTGGACATCATCGGAGACGCCTCTCCGGAACGGTACGCCAAGGCCCTTCAGATCGCCGCCGGCGATCCCAATAGCGACGGCATGCTGGTGATCCTCACCCCGCAAGCCATGACCGATCCCACCAAGATCGCCGAACAGCTCAAACCGCTGGCCAAGCAGGAAGGCAAGCCGGTGCTGGCGAGCTGGATGGGCGGCGTGGATGTGGCCGCGGGCGAAGAGATCCTGAATCGCGCCAATATCCCCACTTTCCCCTACCCCGATACCGCCGCGCGCGCCTTCAATTACATGTGGCAGTACAGCTACAACCTCAAGGCGCTGTACGAAACGCCCGACATGCCGGAGGACTCGGCGGATTGGACCCCCGACCGCAAGCTGGTGGACGACATCGTGAGCAAGGCCCGCGGCGAGGGGCGAACCATCCTCACGGAGTTTGAATCCAAGCAGGTGCTGAGCGCTTACGGCATCCCCATTGCCCGCACCATCATCGCGACCGGTGCCGAAGCGGCGGTGACGGCCGCCGGTGAGATCGGCTACCCCGTGGTGCTGAAGCTCTATTCCGAAACCATCACGCATAAGACCGATGTCGGCGGCGTGCAGTTGAACCTGGGCAGCCCCGAAGCCGTGAAGCGGGCTTTTGGCGCGATTCAGACGTCGGTCGGCGAAAAGGCCGGCGCCGAGCACTTCCAGGGCGTCACCGTCCAACCCATGATCAAGTTCAAGGACGCCTACGAGCTGATCATCGGTTCCAGCCTGGATCCCCAGTTCGGGCCGGTGCTGCTTTTCGGCACCGGTGGACAACTGGTGGAAGTCTTCCAGGACCGCGCCCTGGCCTTGCCGCCCTTGAACACCACGCTGGCGCGCCGCATGATGGAGCAGACCAAAATCTTCAAGGCCCTGAAAGGCGTGCGCGGCCGCAAGCCGGTGGACCTGCTGGCGCTCGAAATGCTGCTGGTGCGGTTCAGCGCGCTGGTGGCCGAAAAGCGCTGGATCAAGGAAATCGATATTAACCCGCTGCTGGTTTCCCCGGACGGTTTGATCGCGCTGGACGCGCGCGTGGTGGTGCACGGGCCCGAGGTCGAGCTCGACCAGATCCCCAGGACGGCCATTCGCGCCTATCCCGCCCGCTACGTCTCGCCGTGGATCCTGAAGGACTCGACCGAGGTGACCATCCGGCCCATCCGGCCCGAGGATGAGCCGGCCATGGTGCGGTTCCACGAGACGCTTTCCGAGCGCAGCGTGTACCTGCGTTATTTCCATCTGATCAATCTGGAGCAGCGCACCACCCACGAGCGCCTGACCCGCATCTGCTTCATCGACTACGACCGCGAAATGGCGCTGGTGGCCGTGCGCCGCAATCCGCAGACCGGCGACAACGAGATTCTGGGCGTGAGCCGCCTGGTGAAGATCCTCGGCACGCGCGAAGGCGAGGTGGCCGTGCTGATCAGCGACCAATGGCAGGGCCGCGGTTTAGGCAAGGAACTGCTCGGCCGGCTGATCACCGTGGGCGCCGCGGAGAAGCTCACCAAGCTGACCGCCGGGATTCTGCCCGACAACCGGGGCGTGATCCGCATCTGCGAGAAACTCGGTTTTACCATGAAATACTCGGCCGAGGACGAAATGCTGAAGGCCGAGTACACGCTATAGCGCGCCAAGATCAGAGGCATTGCCACTCGGAAGATTTCATTTCGTTCGTGGCGCGCGCACTGATGCGTGCCGCGTCGACACTTGGCGTTATCCCGCATTGGTTGCGGCTCGCCTGCCCGGCTACTCCCGGCCGGCATATAGCTCGGCAATCTCTTCCTGGAAGTTTTCGATCGATGGCGTGCACGCGCCGCAGTTTCATGGTGGCCGTAAGTTCGCCGGCTTCGATGGAGAAATCGCGCGCCAGCACGCGGTACTTGCGCACCTGTTCGAAAGGCGCGAGCTGGTTGTTGACGTGGCTCACGGCTTTGCGGATTTCCGCCACCACGGGTGGCGCCGCGGCCAGCTCGGCGGTTGCGCAGCCCTTCCATTCGTCCATTCCCTTGAGCGCCTGCGCGGCCGCCGGGTTGAAAGAGATCAGCGCGGTAAGGTAAGGCAGACGGTCGCCGATCAGCAGCACCTGGCTGACAATCGGTTCCATCTTGAACAGGCTCTCCACCCGCGACGGGTAGATCTTCTTGCCGGTGGAGGAAACAATCAGCTCTTTCTTGCGCCCGGTGATGAAGAGGTAGCCTTCGTCGTCGGCATGCCCCACGTCGCCGGTATGCAGCCAACCGTCGCGCAGCACTTCGGCGGTGGTGGCGGCGTCGTTCCAGTAGCCGGAAAACAGGCACGGGCTCTGCAGCAACAGTTCGCCGTCTTCGGCGAAGCGCACCTGGACGCCGGGGAGCGCTTTGCCGATACTGCCCGGTTTGGGGCGGTCCAGCGGGTTCATCGTGGCCACCCCGCCTTCGGTCAATCCGTAGCCTTCCACCAGCGGCATGCCGATGGCTTCATAGAATTCAGCCAGGTCCTTGCTGAGCGGCGCGGCCCCGGATGCGGCCACGCGGAGCCGGCCGCCGAACCGGCCGCGAATCTTCTGGAACATCAGCCGGTCGGCCGCCCGCAGCGGGACGCGGATGCGCCACGGCACGGGTTTGCCCTGGTGCCGGTAGCGGGCCGCCGCCAGGCCCAGCCCCAGCGCGGCGTAGAACGCCTTGCGTGCCAGCGCCGGACGCTTGCGCAGTTCCGTGCACACCGTGGAATAGATGCGTTCCCACATACGCGGCGGCGCCAGCAGCAGGGTGGGCCGCACCGTGCGAATTTCCTGGGGCAATTGCAGCAGGCTCTCGGAGAAGGTCACCGGCATGCCCGCGGGAATCGGCAGGAATTCCACCACCACGCGCTGCGCGATGTGGGCCGAAGGCAGGAAAGCCAGCGTGGAATCCTCGGGCCCCAGCGGCAGCACGGCCGGCCCCATGGCGATATTGGCGCAGATCGCCTGGTGCGTGACCAGCGCCATCTTGGGCTCGCCGGTGGCGCCGGAAGTGAGGTACAGGATCGCGGCATCGGCCGGTTCGGCGGCGCCCGGTTCCTCCCCGCGCTTCAGCGCCGCGCGGCCCATGGCGCGCAATTCTTCCAGCGAAAGCGCTCCTTCCGCCCGGCCGGTGAGCAGAATCCAGTGGCGCACCGGCGCCGAGCGCAGCGCTTCGAAGACCTTGGGATTCTCCACGAAAACCGCCCGCGCGCCGGAGACTTCCAGGTTGTGCAGCAGGTCCTTGGTCGGATAGCTGGGATAGAGCGCGGAGGCGATGGAGCCGTTCGCCATGGCCCCCAGGTCGGCCAGGTAAAACTCCAGGCGCGTTTCCGAGTTCAGCGCCACCACGTCCCGTTTGCCGATGCCCAGCGCGCGCAGGCCCAGCGAGATCTCGCGGACCGCTTCCAAATACTGGTTCCAGGAGAGCGTCAGGTAACCGTCGCCGGCCGGCTGGCGCAACGCGGTGCGATCGCCAAAACGGCGCGCGGCTTCTTCGAGAACCTGGTTCAGGGTGCGAGACGGCACTCCCAGCAATTTAACACGAGTGGCCTATAGGTCGTCCGTCGATTCCGTATCCACTGGGGGCTCCGAATTAAACGCGGAGGCGCCGGGGCGCGGAGAAAACGCGAGAGAACCAAGAATCTCGACAAAAGTTCCGCCCGATCCCTTGGTCTTCTCCGCGTCTCCGCGTTGAAAACGATCGTACCGAAGGTTACGGCCTATACGCTGATCACCGGGCAAGGCGATTCCCGGATAATGGCGTACGCGTTGGTCCGCAGGCGGCCGAACACGCCGGCGGCCGAGCCCCGGCCGATCACCAGCACATCCGCTTCGAGACGTTTGGCGGCGGCGCAGATCTGGCGGGAGGGCTCGCCGGTTTCGACGTCCAGTTCGGCCGCCGAGGCGCCCACCTGGCTGCGCAGGCCGTTCAGGGCGTCTCCCGCGGACGACCGGAGTTGCGGGTCGCAGGCGGTCACGTGGAACAGCGTGAGGCGCGCGTCGAACTCCTTCGCGAAGTGCGCCGCCCAGGCCAGGGCTTTGCCGCTTTGCGCGCCCAGATCGACGGCGCACATCACGTGGTGGAAGGGCGCAGCCGCCACGGCGGGAGTCTCGGAGAGGTGCGTGCCGGTCCACACCGGGCAATCGGCGTCGTGCAAAACCTTGGCCGTATTGGAACCCAGAATATAGCGGCGGAACGGGCCATACCCGTGGGTGGGCATGATGATCAGGCCGGTCTGCTCGCGGTGGGCATACTCGACAATGGTGGTGGCGGGGTCGCCTTCCAGCACGGCGCGGCGGACGTTGAGGCCGTCGAGCTCCGCGGCCATAAAGGTGCCCAGTTCCAGGGTGGCCTGCTGGGCGCGGTCGCGGCACAGTTCGGCCAGCATGGACCCGGCGACATCCACGGCCCCGAACTCGTATTGCGGCGGCACCAGTACATGCAGCAGAGTGAGCTCGGAGCCAAAGTGGCAAGCCAGCGAGCGGGCACAGTGGACCGCGCCGGCGGAGCGTTCGGAAAAATCCACCGGTAAAAGAACGCGGGCGAAGGAATCCATGTCACGCCTCCTATCTATTAGGATAAAACGATTCTGAAATCAAAACCTTCAACGCGGAAGGCGCTGAGGAGCGGAGAAAATCGAGAAGAACGGAAGTTCTTTCTTTTGCGGGTTTTCTCCGCGTCTCAGCGCCTCCGCGTTGAGATTCTGTTGGTTTTGGCCGATAGGTAGAATAGGATAAAGATCGGACCCCGATTTTGCCGGCAAGCGTCACTCCCATCTCGGCGCGGCGGAAGGGCACCTACGTGCTCCTCCAGGCCGCGCTGCCTGCACGGCCCGTCCAGACCATCGGCGTGCTACTGGTGGACCCCGCGGCGGACCGCGCCTGGGTGCGCCTGCGGCAACGCTATGAGAGCATCGCCGCGCCGGAAGACGCCGAAGTGCTCGAAGCCCTCGAACAGGACATTCGCGCGCGCTCCGCGGAAAGGGGAGCGGAGGCTTTTCTCGCGTGGCTCGAGGATTCGCTCTCCAACGCGCTGCGCGTGAGCGAGCGCTGCAGCGTGGACGTGGACGCCTTCTCGCGCGTGCTGGAGCGCCTCTTCAGCGAGCACGTGGAAAAAGTCGCGGTCCAGCCGTTTCAGACGCACCTGCCGCTCTACAGCTTGCGGGCGGCGGCGGGCAGCCTGGGCGAAGAGATGGAATCGGCGGCGGAAGATTGGGTACCCGCGCCCGAAGGCATGCGGCTCTCGCCGGATCTCTTCGTGGCCCACGTGGTGGGCCATTCCATGGAGCCGCGCATCCCCGATGGCAGCCTGAACCTGTTCCGGCTGCACCCGGCCGGATCCCGCCAGGGCAAGATTCTGCTGATCCAGCGTTCCGGCGTCACCGATGAAACCGCGCGCTACACCGTCAAGAAGTACACCAGCCGGAAAACTCACAGCGGGGAAGACCAGTGGCGGCACGAGCGCATTCGCCTCGAGCCGCTGAACCCCCGGTACGAAGCCTGGGATGTGGAACCGCGGGATTTTGCGGTGGTCGCCGAATGGCTGCGCGTCATCGAGTGAAGCTCGCCCGCCTGCTCCTCGACTGGTACCGGAAAGGCCACCGCGACTTACCGTGGCGGCGCACTTCGGACCCCTACCGCATCTGGGTTTCGGAGATCATGCTGCAACAGACCCGGGCGCGCGCCGTGGTCCCTTACTACCAACGCTTCCTGGAGCGCTTTCCCACCGCGCGAGCCCTGTCGGCGGCCTCCGAAGAAGAAGTGCTGGCGCTGTGGAGCGGCCTGGGATATTACTCGCGCGCTCGCAACCTGCGCCGCGCCGCCCGGCAAGTGGCGGAGGCGGGCGGCTTTCCACGCGAGTATGAGGCCATCCGCGCGCTCCCCGGCGTGGGCGATTACACCGCCGCGGCCATCGCCAGCATCGCCTTCGGCCTGCCTCGCGCGGTGGTGGATGGCAACGTGTTGCGCGTGGTGGCGCGCCTCCAGGCGGACTCGGGCGACATCGCTTCGCCGCGGACGCGCGAGCGCTTCCGCGCGACCGCGCAGGCGTGGCTCGACCGGAAGCAG
>JBEKYE010000377.1:0-4933 GCA_049511275.1 Bryobacteraceae bacterium | reverse complement strand
GATGGTTCCGCTTGTGAACCGGGTTTGGGTCCACTACAATCGAAACGGGTGGATGCCCGCCCGTCGGGTGGAACGCCGATCGGGTCCGGCGCATCCACTGGTGTAAGAGGGAGTACTCCGTGGAAGAACCATTGAAGCGCCTGATGCAGGAATTAGGGAACGCGATTAACGATTCCCTATCCGAGTCCGACCGGATCGCGGAGGCGATCGGCGAGATCAAGAAGGCCGGGTATGACGTGTTTCTGGTTTTGGAGGCGACCATCGGTTTCAACCGCCGCGACGAGAACAACGAAAGCGGCGAGGGTGAGGACGAGGAGTTGGAGGTGACCGAAGAAGAGCCCAAGCGGACTTTCGAGGCCACCGGCAAAATCAAGCTCACCACTCAGGATCATCGTTTCCTGCGAGCTCTCAAAATCGCAGTGGATGACGAAAGCCGCTGACCGCCCTCGCGCGGTTCAGGCTAAGAGTTCCCGGTAGACATCCCAGGTCTCGCGAACGGCTTTTTCCCAGGTGAAGAGCCGCGCCCGCGCCGTCCCGCGCAGCGCCCAGTCTCGGCGCAAGTCCTCCCTGTCCGTCAAGTCGCGTAGCGCCTGGGCGATGGCGGCGGTGTCGGTGGGATCCACCAGAAGGGCGGCGTCGCCAGCCACCTCCGGCAGCGCCGATGTGCGGGACGTCAGCACGGCCGCGCCGGCCGCCATGGCCTCCAGCACCGGCATGCCGAAGCCTTCGTCGAGAGAGGGGAAAGCGAAAATCCCGGCCGCGGCGTAATGGGCGGCGAGATCCGCGGGCGAAACGTAGCCGGGCACGCTGATGCGGCCGCGCGCCGGGCTGCGCTCAATGCGCGCCAGGATCTCCGCCGAGCCGTAGCCGCAAGATCCGGCCAGCACCAGTTTCCAGGAGGGATCGACGCTCTCAAAAGCTTCCACCAGGCGGGCGATGTTCTTGCGTTTTTGAATGGCGCCCACGTTGAGGATGACCTTAGCTCGCGCGGCCGGCGGATAGGCCGGCCCGCGCACGCCGTGGTGCACCACGCGGACTTTGGAGGGTTCGACGCCGAGCAGCGAAACCACCTGGCTCTTGGTGAATTCGGAGACGGCGATGACGAGATCGGCGCGCGCGGCGGCCTCGCGAGCCTGGGCGGTGAAGCGCAGCCGGAACTCGGGCGTGGAGTACTCGCCGGTCATCACGAACAGGTCGTGGAAGGTGGCCACGGCGCGGCGCATGGCGAGGCGCGGCAGGCGCTGGTTGAGGCCGTGGAACAAGCCGGCCGAGCGCGGGCCCCACGGTTCGGCCAACAGGCGGCGCCGTGCGTTGGGGGGCAGTTCCTCCGACCAGGAGCGGAAGTAGCGGTGCGGCCGGTAGCAGAAATCGAAGCGCACTTCCGGATGCGCCGCGGCCGCCCCGAGCAGGATCTCGCGGGAATACAGCCCGACCCCGGAAAGCGCCTCGCCGATGCTATATGTTGCGTCGAGTGCGATTCTCAATCGAATCCGTATTCTTTCATCTTTCGATACAAAGTGGTGCGGCCGATGCTGAGCAGGCGCGCGGCCCTGGTGCGGTCGCCCTGGGTGGCGGCGAGCGCGCCCGAGATGGCCTGCCGCTCGGATTCGGGCAGCGAGATGACGGGCGATTTGGGGGCCAGTGAGATTTGCGGCATCTCTGCGGCGGTCCCGGCGGCATCTCCAGATGCGATGGCGGCGGAAAGTTGCCGCAAGCTGGATGCCGCCAGGTGACATTGCAGCGCCGAGGGCATGTCGGCGCTCTGCACCACGCCTTCCGATTGCAGGGCGGCCATGCGGTCCAGGCAATGCTTCAGCTCGCGCACGTTGCCGGGCCAATCGTAGGATTGGAGGGTTGCCAGGATTTCCGGGCTGGGCGAGAAGCCGTCGCCGTCCAGAAAATGTTCCACCAGCAGCGGAATGTCTTCTTTGCGGTCGCGCAGCGGCGGCAAATGAATAATGAAGACGTTGAGGCGGTAGAAAAGATCTTCGCGGAAACGGCCGGCGGCCACTTCGGCGCGGAGCGTGCGATGGGTGGCGGCGATGAAGCGGAGGTCGATCTTGCGCCACTCCAGCGCGCCCACGGCGCGGAACTCGCGCTCCTGCAGGAGGCGCAGGAGCTTGACCTGCATTTCGAGCGGGAGATCGCCGATTTCGTCGAAGAAGGCGGTGCCGCCGGCGGCCACTTCGACCAGGCCCTTTTTGTTCTCGACGGCGCCGCTGAAGGCGCCCTTGACGTGGCCGAACAGATCGCTCTCAACCAGCGTCCCCACAAGCGAGCCGCAATCGATGGGGACGAACTGGCCGCGCGGGCTGGCCTGGTGGATGGCGCGCGCCACTACTTCTTTGCCGGTGCCGCTTTCGCCCAGCAGCAGCACGGGCAGGCGGTTGCGCGAAGCCTTTTCGATGAGCCGGCGGACCGCGCCGATCTCCGGCGACCGGCCTACCAATCCGAACGCCGGCGACGGCGCGGAACGATGCATGAAGATTCTACTCGGAATCTAGTCGGACGACGAAGGCATTCCTCTCACCAGATTCCTTGCGGATTCGGGAGGAAAGGGCGCGGGCGGCATCGGGAGTGGGCTCGGCGCCGACCATGACCCGCCAGACGCCGGGCTTTTCAGCACGTTCCACAAGGCGGGCGGTGCCGTAGCGGGCGGCCATTTGGGCGCGGACGCGCTCGGCGCTTTGGGGGTCGCGGAACGCGCCAATCTGGACGGCGAAGACGGCCGGCGGCACGTTATCGGGCGTATGGATGACTTCGAGCCGCACGTTGGCGATGCCCGGCCCGATCAGGGCGATGGCCTGCGCGGCGGCGTGCGAGAGATCGATGATTCGTCCATCAATGAAGGGGCCGCGGTCGATAATGCGGACTTCGACGTCCTTGTTATTATCGAGGTCGTAGACGCGCACCCAGGTGTCGAAGGGGAGGGTGCGGTGGGCGGCGACCATCTGTTCCATGTCGTAAATTTCGCCATCCGCTGCGGGACGGCCGTGATAGGGATGGCCGTACCAGCTCGCGACTCCGGTTTCGCGGTAGCCGGGCGCGGGAACGGGCGCGGTAGCCGGCGCAGTGGCTGGCGGTGGTGGGGAGGGCACGGCAGGCCGCGACGCCGGCGCGCCGACGGTGGGCGACGACGGCGAGGCGGGCGGCGACGGGAGCTGCCGCGTATATTTCTTATGCGCGCAACCCGATAAAAACAGAACGGTTACGAGCAGCGCGAGAGCATTTCTCATGCCTGGTTTCGATTATGCCACGAGTTAGCGCTGGCGCAACCAATAAAGTTATAGTGAATGGGACGTGGAAGTCCAAAACGGAAATTCCGGATAACTTGTTTAGCTGAGAATACTTGAGGATGAAATTCGTTTGCATCCCGATGTTGTTTTTACCGTTCTGGTGCTGGCTCCGGTCGCGCAGCCCAGGGCCTCTGATCCTGAACAGCGGTTCGAGGCCGCTGTGGTGAAGCGTTATGACCACCGTAATGATCGCAACATCCCTCCCCTTGGGGTGGTCTCGCTCTTTGGATGCTACCTTGGCCCTGGCAGACTACAGTATAACTGTAGCGACTCCGTGCCAAGACTCGTGGCCGAAGCTCTCAATTTGTCCGATTTTCAGTTCGAAAAGGCTGGCCCCCCGGAGTACGTTATTACGGCGAAGTTGTCTGAGCCAGCCACCCGTCAGCAGATGAACGACATGCTGGCCCGCTTCCTTCAGGGGCAGATGGGGGTGCAGTATCACCTGGAGAAAAAGCCCATCAAAGCTGACTTCCTTACCGTTGCCTCCCAGGAACTCCTGAAGAAGTTACCAGCGCCTCACGATCCGGTTCCGCTCGCTTACGTGTCGTCTGGTCGTCAACTGGGTTTGGGAATGCCCTCTGACGTTCAATTCTGTAACCAGAAACCCGGTTTGAACAAGGACGAACTTCAGACAACATGCACGAACATCAATTTTAATTTACGAGCTCAAATCTTGTACAGATATTATGGTGTCCCGATAATTGATGAGACAGGCTTGACCACGCGGGGTTTTGGTCTCGATTTCACCACAAAGGTTGATCCCGAGGACCTGTGGACACCGGATCATGGTAAGCCCGCCTGGAACCTTTCGGAAATTCGGAACCTCCTACGGGGCTATGGCATCAGTCTCCAGCGCCGCGAGGGCGTCACGGACTTTTTGGTAATAGATCACGTAGCCGTTGAGGCTGCGTTCTTGAACTAGACAGTGAACTGTATCGTGAGTTTTCGGCAAGAGTGCGTGACGCCAGTTAGCCAGCCCTGGTAAGTTCATTCAGTCGCCGAGGAGCGGCTGATAGTGAACCGAAAAGCACATTACCATGGCATAAAAGCTTTCGTTGATGCGACCGGAAGTGATGACGATGACCAGTATAAAGATCTCGGGCAGTTACGCCGATATGCGTTTGTATGGAGGATAGGCGATCGGAAGTTCGCATGTTGTGTGCCGATATGGTGGCAGTGTCCTGGATGGACAAGATCGGCAGGAAGCGCACGGCAACCGCATTGCTGGAGGATATTTCGGCCTGTGGGGCGTGCCTGCAATTCGAATCGGCTGTGCCGTTGGGAGTGATGCTCAATTGGAGTTGCCCCAACCAGGAATTCGCCGGTGAAGTCCGCTATTGCGTCTATCGGGAGATCGGGTACTTCGTTGGGGTGGAATTCGAACCGCGGTCGCGATGGTCGAAAAGAGGATACAAACCACAGCACTTACTGGATTTGAAGAAGCTGGTGGACCGGGCGAAAAACAGGGGCTAGCATTTTTTGACCGGCTGGTTGGGTGCCTTTTGCGTAATCGCTCCCGGTGGTGGCCCCAAAGCGAGCCGCGACCGTACTCCTATTCAGCACGGAACCGCGAGCGTCGGCGAGCGGCCTCTCGCAATAGGCGGCAGACGAGCGATGCCACAACTGTTGTGTTTCGC
>JBEKYE010000376.1:0-4976 GCA_049511275.1 Bryobacteraceae bacterium | reverse complement strand
AGACGTCACCAGCCAGATCAAAGAGCCGGTGAAGGAAGCGCCCAAGAACGCCAAGCCAGTGATGGTGACCGAAAAAGCCGCCGCCGACACGCTGGCCAAACGCAACGCCGCGATTGCGCGGGTGGAAAAGGCCTGCGCGGAAAAAACCGGGGACGCCTGCACGGTGGTGGCGCTCTCTTCGGGCGAACGATACCACCTTTACCGCTACAAGAACTACACCGATCTGCGGCTGGTGTTCGCGCCGGAACGCGCGATGGCCTTTTTCGGCGGCGACGCCGCCACCTTCACCTATCAGCGGTACGAGCTGGACATCGCTTTTCTGCGCGCCTATGAGAACGGCAGGCCGGCCGCCACCCCGCACTTCCTGAAATGGAGCGCCGAGGGCGTCAAGGACACCGACCTGCTCTTCGTGGCCGGAAACCCCGCGGCCACTTCGCGGTTGGACACCAGCGCGCAACTGACCTTCTACCGGGATACGGAAATGCCGCTGCGGGCCCAGCGGCTGGCGGCGCGCATCGACATGCTGCGCAATTTCACGCCCAAGACCGACGAGAGCCGGCGCATCGCGGAAGGGGCGCTATCCACCCTCGGGCTGAATTACAAATCCACCGCCGGCCTGCTGATCGGGCTGCGCGACGAGCGCCTGCTGATCCGCAAAGTGAATTTCGAGAAGCGCCTGCGCAACGCGGTGGAGCACGATCCCAAGCTGGGAACCGAAGGCGGCAAGGTGTGGGACGAAGTGGCCGCCGCTCACAAGACCTGGACGCCGTTCGAGAAGCCTTACCAGATTCTGGAACAGCCGGCCGCGCAAGGCTCGACGCTTTTCCGCATCGCTCGCCAGGTGCTGCGGTTGAGCCAGGAGCGCGCCAAGCCCAACGAACAGCGCCTGCCGGAATACCGCGACACCGCGCTCGGCTCGCTGGAACTGGCGCTTTATTCCCCCGCGCCCATCGACGACGCCCTGGAGACGGCGCTGCTCACTCAGTATCTGGAAGAGCTCAAAGCGCTCGGGGAAAGAGAGGTTCCCCTGAAAGCCATCCTGGGCTCCAAGACGCCGGCGCAAATGGCCGCGGAGTTCGTGACCACGAGCAAGCTGAAAGACGTGGCGGAACGAAAACGGCTGGCCGGCGACAAAGCAGCCGCCATGCAATCCGACGACGGCATGCTGCGGCTGGTCCGCGCGCTGGATGAGCCGGCCCGCAAGCTGCTCAAGAAACACAAGGAAACCATCGAGGCGCTGGCGGCCTCGGCAGCCGAGAAGATTGCGCAATACCGTTTCCGCATCTGGGGCCCGGCGGATTACCCCGACGCCACCTCCACGCCGCGCGTGACCTTCGGCGCAGTGAAGGCCTATCACGACCGCACCGAAGCGTCCGTGGTTTTCGCCACCACTTTCGGCGGCCTCTTTCACCTGGCGGGTCCGAAGGAGCCCTTCAAACTGCCGCAGCGGTGGATGGACGCCAAGGCCCGGCTCGACCTGATCGCGCCCTTCGACTTCGTGAGCACCTGCGACATTTCCGCCGGCAATTCCGGCAGCCCCACCGTGAACCGGAACGGCGAACTGGTGGGCATGGTCTTCGACGCCAACCTGGAAGCCCTGCCGTCCACCTATATGTACACCGACGATCTGGCGCGCGCCGTGCACGTGGCGTCGCAGGGCATCAGCGAGGCGCTCGATACGGTCTACAAAGCCACGGGCCTGCTCAAAGAGCTGGGTGTTCCCGAGCGCAAAAAGAACGGCACCGAGTAGTTTCCAGGGCCGGGCTAAAGTTCCGCGACTGTTCCGCCGATTTGCTATGCATGTTTGAATGGAACACCAGCTATAGCGTTCAGATCGGCAGCATCGACGCCCAGCACCAAACTCTGTTTCGCCTCGCGGAAGAACTGCGCACCGCCATGGCGGCGGGCCAAGGCAAGTCCGTGCTCTCCCGGATTCTAGACCGGCTGGTGCAATACACCATGGTCCATTTCGCGCACGAAGAGCGGCTGATGCAGCTCCACGATTACTCCAACCTGGCGGCCCATAAGGCGCAGCACGAGGAGCTCACTCAAAAGGTGCAGCAGTTTCAGGCCGAATACAATGCGGGTACGACGGCCATAACCGTCGGACTGATGATTTTCCTGCGAGACTGGCTGACGGGCCACATTGCCGGATCAGACCAGAAATACGCCCCTTTCCTGAAGGAGAAACTGGTGGCATAGGGTATTGCCGCAACTCAGTTTTTTGGACCGGTGGGAAGATTTCATTGCGCCCCGTGGCGCGCGCTCATGCGTGCCGCGTCGACACTTGTGTCGACGCCTGGCGTTACCCCGCATTGGTTGCGGCCATGCGGCCCGTGGGGCGGGCAATCTCGCCGGAGCCGTCTGTCAGACGGCTCCGGCCGGGCTCTGCCCCGTTGCGTCCGCTGGAAAGCGGGCTCGCGAGCGGCCCGGAGGCGGTCCCACGTGGCGGGGCTGGCTGTGGCCAGCCGCCAAGAGATTCAGGGAGCAGGCGTCCAGGCAAATTCTCACGAAGGCCTCTGCTGTCTCAAGCCTTACCGATCAGGTGCAGCCGAAATTCGGAATTGAGGAAAAGGCGGATAGGGATATTGGCTACTTCGGGTACACTCGAAAATCGTCGAAGTAGGTGACGGAATCGCCCAGCGTCCACAGGCCGACTTTGCCGGGGCCGGTGAAGGTGGTGTCCTGGCCTTCGAGAATCCGCCGGTGGTCGAGAAAGACCTGGAACCTGCTGCCGCGAGCCGAAACCTTTAAGATGCACCAGGCATTGGCCGGAATGGGATGCTTGACGCCCGCCATCAGCGGGATGCGGTGGCCGTTTTCCACCTTGTATACCGCGACATCGTTTTCCAGCGCGTTGGCGCGCGCCAGATAGTAGTTGTTGGCATCGCGATACCGCCAGACCACCCCTCCGGCCTGTCCTTCGTAGCCGGAGACGGGTTTGATGCGCACGCTCACATCGGCGTCGCGCAGGTTGGCCCCATCGAAAATCGCCAGCGGGGAGCGCGCACTATTGCCGCCGGTGGAAACCTGGGCCAGCACGTGAGGCTGTGTGGGAACGGTTCGATCTTTGACGATTTCCCAGCGCGGGGCTGCGCCGGTGTCGGTCATCGGGACCGTCCAACCAGGCGGAGTCTTGCCCAGCGGGAAAGTGTCGAAATTGATTACCTTACCGGCCGGAGCAAGCAGACTGAACGACAACAGCCACGCAAGCGCTCTCATATTAACGTACGACCGGGTAATGCAGGAAGAACCCTCATCACCCCTGCTTCCTTTGTACCACAATCAGCGTCCAAGTAACGGGTCCGATCATCATATCGGCGGAATTCCGCCGTTGCGCTAGACTGCGGCTGGGCGCAGAGTCACGGGCACCGCATTGATGGTAGCGGTTGCGGACTCGAGACCGGGCGAACTGGCCGTCACGCGAATTTCACCGGCCTCCTTCACGGACTGCACAATCGCCATCGCCAGTCCATTAAACGCGCTGCGACTGGTTGCCTTGTCCGGTTCGTGGCAGCTAGGGTCACCGTTGCCGACCCCGATCAGCTTGCCCTTGCCGGCCACCTGGAAGGCCACTTCGTTGCCGGCTGTCGAGACCGGACGGCCCTGCGCATCGACAATTTCCACGGTCACCATGGACACGTCTTCGCCATCGGCGGAAATGCGGCCGCGGTCGGGACGAAGCACGATGCGCGCCGCCGGGCCGGGCGTTTCGCGCTTCTCGGAGAGCAGTTGCTTGCCGGCATTAAATCCTTTGGCTTCAATTATTCCAGGCTCATATTTCACTTTCCACATCAAGTGCGTGTCGCGCACCACATCCTGTCCGCCCAGACTCTTGCCGTTCAGAAACAGTTCCACTCGCTGTAGATTGGAGTGGACCCAGACTTCGATCTCCCGGCCTTCTTTGCCCGGCCAGTTCCAATGCGGGAAGAGATGCAGCATCGGTTTCGATCCCCACCATGCCTGGTAATAGTAAAAGTTGTCCTTGGGGAAACCGCACATATCCATGATGCCGAAATGGGAGTTGATGCACGGCCAGCCGTAGGGCGTGGGCTCGCCGCGGTAATCGAATCCGGTCCAGGCGAAGCCGCCCGCCAGGAACGGGCGCGCGTCGTAGAACTTCCACCAGACTTCGGCCGTGGACGCCCAGTTGGGCTTCTCGGTATCGTAGGCCTGCACGTATCCTTTGTCCGTATCGTTGGCGTAGATGCCGCGCGTGGAAACCGTCGATGCGGTCTCGGAGCCCACCATCGGCAAGTTTGGGTAGTCCTTATGAAATTGGTCGATACGCGGCTCATTGTAATTAAAGCCTTGAACATCGACCACGTTGGACGCGCCCTTGCCCCCATAGCCGCCGTTCATGGCCTGGGTGCACGGGCGGGAATCGTCCAGACTCTTGACGAGGCGCTTCATGGTGGTTTCGATGCGCGCTCCGCGCTCGTTGCCCTGTTCCGGCTCCTCGTTGCCAAGCGACCAGATGACGATGGAGGGGTGGTTGCGGTGGCAGCGGATCATGCGTTCGAGCTGGCTCAGTCCCTCGGGAGTGGAATCCATCAGGCGGGTTTCACACATCATGAGCATGCCGAGGCGGTCGCAGGCATCCACCAGTTCTGGCGTCGGCGGATTATGCGACGTGCGACAGGCATTCGAGCCCATTTCCTTCAGCCGTTCGATTCGGTAAGACTGGATGCGGTCGGGCAGCGCGGCGCCCACTCCGGCATGGTCCTGGTGGTTACACGTTCCTTTAATCTTGACTGGCTTCTCATTGAGAAAGAAGCCGTTGTTGACATCGAAGCGAACCGAACGGATGCCGAAGGGAGTGGTGTAGGTGTCGAACGCGATGGCGGCGGCTGACTCGACGGTGGTTTCGAGACGGTAGAGGTCAGGTTGTTCGATGGACCAGAGCGCAGGCGAGGGGACATCGACGCGCTGTTCGAACACCTGGCGGCCGTGGGCAGGGATGGGCACGAGCGCAT
>JBEKYE010000375.1:0-4977 GCA_049511275.1 Bryobacteraceae bacterium | reverse complement strand
GACCACCTTCGCGCTGGAGGCCATGCCTGTGCCGAAAAGCGACACGAATTCGCCGGGTGCGATCGGATTGCCGGCGGGCGCGTAGCTGGCGCCATTCAGGACGCGTTGCGGATTGAGGAAGACGCCGGAACCGGAGACCGCGGCCATCTGCACGCCGAAGAAGATCTCGAAGCCCGGGTCGCTGGAGCTAAGCACCACGCCATTGAATGCCTTGCCGCCGGCGCCCAGCGCGACGGAACTGAGGTCGGCGGTACCGGAGCCATCCGCGGTGAGGGAGTAGCTGTTGGTTCCGCTAAAGTCGTACGCCCCGGCGCCCACCTGTTTGAAACGCTTCGTCCAGGTGAGGTAGGTGAGACCGCGCGCGGAAGTTGCGGCGGCGTAACCGAGCGCCACGGGTTGGCCCGGATCGTTGGGATCCACGCGCAGGCCGGCGCTGAAATAGTCGGCGTTCCAGGTGGTGTTGGTGGCGCCGGAGAGCGACTTCACGGCGAAAAGAAAATCGTGGGATCCGGCGGCCGTGTTGCCGCCCAGCAGAATGTTGCCGTCGGCCGAAATGTAGACCGTCCGGCTGCCGCTGAGGAGTTGGGCATTGGAAGCCGCGCCGAAGGAGAAACTGCCGGTTCCGTCGGAACCCATGGTGTAGGTCGCGTTGTTCACCTGCTGGGTAGTGGGAAGGCCGCTCGAGAGATTGGCGGCGTGGCCGCCCACCGTGACGCTCGAGAACTGCCCCTGCACGGTCGAACTGAGGTTGAACTGCGTGCTGCGCGCGTTGGCGTAGGCGCCGCCGGGCAGTTCCAGGGAGACAGCCCAGTAAGGTCCAGGTAGCGTGCCGGCCACGGAAGCTGTGGGTGCCTGGATGGCGGCGAACAGATCGTAAGTATTGTCGGAGGACTCCGTGGATGAGCCCACCACGATGGACGGGCCGAAGCGGGCGTTGATTTTGGCGCCGTTGCGCAGGGGGCTGTCTAGCGAAACGAAGCCCGCCGGGTCCACCGCGTACTTCCCCGACCCCGTTTGGGAGGCGGCGGCCGCAACTCCGACCACCTGCTGGCCGCTGTACGAATAGTTACCATTCCCATCGAAGGTCATGGTGCCAAGCAGGCTGCGGGGATCGGTAAGGTTGCCCGATCCGTCCAGTCCCAATGATACGTGGCGGAAGAAGTATTTCCCGCTTAACGATTGATTACTAAGGGTTTGTGCAGATGCCGGCATCGCCACAGCCAGCATCGAAAGCATTACCCAAACGAATCCCCGCCGATTTCCCATATCGAGATGGTAAACCCTGCCGGCCCAATTTAGTCCCGGCGCGGACAGGTATTATCCAAATTATCCAAAAAAGTGGAACTCTTGCCGATTGCCCGTGTTGGAAGGCTTATAATGACGACAGCGTCTGAGGAGGGTGAGAATGAATACGCCTCGCTGGGTGCCGGTTCTTGCGATCGGCGGTCTCCTGATCTTCTGTGGGGCATTGATCATCAAAGCACAGGATGGGCCAGGGGTTTCCCCTACCGGCCAGATGACCCTGGTCGACGCCAATTGCAGCTTCTTCGGTCCGGACCGCGATAAATTTGCGTACACCGGGTTGAATGGCGGAACTTCGGTTTCGCGGCACGGCCGCGCCTTGAGCGAGTTGACCAGCCACGTGGGCAGCATGGTGGCCTCGCCGCCGCCCGGCAGTTCCACCTCGACCTTCGGTCTGACGCACCAGGCAGGCTCGATCGACTCCTACCTCCAGGCGGATTGGAAAGCCAACGGCATCACCCCCGCGCCCATGACCACGGACTGGGAATTCATCCGCCGCGTCACGCTGGACCTGACGGGGCGCATCCCGGATCCGGCGCGAGTCCTCAGCTTCGTGGCCGACACCACGCCCACCAAGCGTGCGGCGCTGATCGAGGAACTGCTGGCCAAACCGGAGTGGGTGGACAAGTGGACCATGTACTTCGGCGACCTGTTCCAGAATACGGTCACCAAGAACACCAGCGGGGTGAACCGGCTGGCTTCGGGACGCAACGCTTTCTACCTGTGGATCCACAATTCCCTCGTCAACAGCGTGCCGTATAACCAGATGGCTTCGCAATTGATTTCGATCGCCTCCACCAACACGTTTCAAGATGGCCCCGCCAACTTTCTGGTGGGTGGCTTCATCGGCACCGGTCCCAGCCAGGATGCCATGGACCAGATGACGGCCAACGTGTTCGACACGTTTATGGGCATTGCGCACGTGAATTGCCTGTTGTGCCACAACGGCCGCGGCCATCTGGACACCCTGAGCCTGTGGGCTTCCGGCACGGTCCGTTACCAGGCTTGGCAACTCTCCTCGTTCCTTTCCCATACTCAGGCGGCGCAAACCAAGGACTCCAACAACAACCCGAGTTACTGGACGCTGCAGGACAACCCCAAGGGTTATACCGTGGATTACACGTTGAACACCACCACGGGTAACCGGCCGGCCCGCGTGGCGCCTGCCGGATGCAAGTCGGGCCAACCATGTTACTATGTGCCGCCGCAGTATATCTTCAATGGATCCACGCCAACCGCGGGCACGGGATACCGGGCGGCGCTGGCCAGCGACATCACCAATGATTTTCAGTTCGCCCGCGCCGCGGTGAATTTCATCTGGGCGCAGTTTTTCGGCATGGGGATCGTGGACCCGCCGGACACATTCGACCCGGCCCGGCTCGACCCCAGCAATCCACCGCCGGCGCCGTGGACGCTGCAGCCATCCGACGCCAACCTCCTGAACGCGCTCGCCACGCACTTCATTCAGAACGGATACAGTATGAAGGCGCTGATGCGCGAGATCGTGAATTCGCAGACTTACCAGCTCTCCAGCCGTTATAACGGCCAGTGGAACGTCGCGTGGGAGCCTCTCTTCGCCCGCAAAAATGTGCGGCGCCTATGGAGCGAGGAAGTCCACGACGCGGTCGCGCAATCGAGCGGCACCTTCCCCAGTTATACGATGACGGGCTACACCGACCAGGGCGGGTATTACCCCACCAAGATCAGTTACGCCATGCAGTTGCCCGACGTGATCAACGCACCCACTTCGGACGGCAATGCCAGCAACCTTCTGGACAGTTTCCTGCGCGGCAACCGCGACGACCAGCCGCGCAAGGAAGACGGCTCCATTCTGCAGGCGCTCAACCTCATGAACAACCCGTTTGTGGAGGCGCGCATTCAGTACGCGGGCTCCGCGCCCAGCCAGCTCATTGCCACCAACCTGACCCTGAGCAATACCGCCCTCATCAACACGCTGTATCTGGCTATCCTCTCACGGTACCCCACCGGCGATGAGATGACTAAGTCGACCTCGGCGCTCACGAGTGCCAGTAACCGCTCCCAGGCGGTGCAGGACCTGGTGTGGTCGTTGTATAACAAGGTCGATTTCGTTTTCAATTACTAGCGGAGGAGGACGCCATGACCGAACAGGAAAAATTCAATTGTTACTGCAAGAAGCACGGATATAACAATAAGACGTTCTTTAACCGCCCGCACTGGACGCGCCGGGGCTTTTTCCAGTTGGCCGGCGCCGGAGTTACCGCGACGTTTTTAGCCCAAAAGTACGCCAAAGCCCAGGCGGTAGTCACGAATTCCGGAGCCACCACTCAGAATACGGCCAAGAACTGCATCTTTATTCTGCTGGCCGGCGCGCCCAGCCACACCGACACCTTCGATCTGAAGTTCATCAATGGCGTCACGCCCACAAGCTTTGCCCCCACCACCATCAACGGGATTCTCTTTCCGGCGGGCCTGATGCCCGGCCTGGCGGCGCAGGTGCAGGATTTCGCGCTCATCCGGTCGATGCAGTCGCATGCCCTGGTGCACTCGCTGGCGCAGACCTGGACGCAGATCGGCCGCAATCCGTCGGCCGCGCTGGGCAATATCGCGCCGAACATCGGCAGCATCGTGGCCATCGAGAAGGATCCCCAGCGGCAACCGGGACAAGTGTTTCCAACGTTCGTGGGGCTCAATTCCCCTAGCGGAGTGGGGAACGGCTATCTGGCGGCGACTTACGCGCCATTCAAAGTTGTGCCGAGCGCGACCGGCATCACTTATACCACCAATCCGGACGGGCAGTCGCGCTTTAATAACCGCTATAACGAAATGGAGTCTCTCGACGGCGGCCTGCGTGTGAATTCGCCTTATGGGCAGCCGATGGACGATTACCAGGATTTCTACGCGGCCGCCAACGGCATGATGTACAACCCGGTCGTGACGCAGGCATTCAGCTTCGCGGCGGCGGACAGCGTGCGTTACGGATCAAGCAGTACCGGCAACGCCATGCTGGTGGCCAGCCAGGTGTTGAAGGCCAACCAGGGCACGCGTTTCATCCAGATCACTTCCAACGACGGCTGGGATATGCACCAGAATATCTACAGCGCCGCCAATCTTCCGGCCAAGGGCAAACTGCTGGACACGGCGGTATCCAGCCTGATCTCCGATCTCAAGACCAACGGTCTGTTCGACAGCACGCTGATCGTGATGGTGGGAGAGTTCGGCCGGACCGTGGGGCCGCTCACCGCGGCGGCGGGCCGCGATCACCTGGTGCAGCAGTTCGCCTTTTTTGCGGGCGGCGGCATCAAGGGTGGCACGGTGGTGGGCCAGACCAACGCCGACGGCTCCGACACCGCCGTTTACGGCTGGTCGCAAAACCGCTACGTGTACCCAGAGGATATCGAGGCCACCATTTACTCCGCGCTGGGAATCGATTGGACCAGCGTCCGGCACGACGACCCGTTGGGACGCGGCTTCGAGTATGTTCCGACCACCGGACCGGTGCCGTATTTGCCCGTCAACGAGCTCTGGGGATAACCGTTGTGGGGCAGGATGGCATCCTGCGCACCCAGGGTCACTCGGTGCAGCCTGGGCGTAGCCCGGCCGGCGCGGCATGCTTTTAGCTTGCCACCGAGGGCCGGATCGTAACGCCATGTCCTCAGCGAGTATCCTGGTAATGCGTGAAGACTTATTTCCATG
>JBEKYE010000374.1:0-4990 GCA_049511275.1 Bryobacteraceae bacterium | reverse complement strand
TATTCGGGAGTGGGCGCGACCGGCAACAATCTGTATGCGGCCGGAGGAGGAGCCAGCAACCAGTGGCCCAAGCCGGCCTGGCAGACGGGCGCGGGCGTGACGGCCGGGACGTTCCGGCTGGTGCCGGACGTGTCGCTGACGGCGGCGGGCCACGACGGCTACCTGATCGAACAGGAAGGCGGGCTGTACCAGGTGGGCGGGACGTCGGCATCGACGCCGTCGTTCGCGGGGATCATGGCCATCCTCGATCAATACACCGGGGCGCGCAACGGCAACCCCAACGCCAAGCTGTACAGCCTGGCGGCAAGCACACCGGCTGCGTATCACGACATCACGGCGGGCAGCAATGCAGTGCCATGCGCTGGAGGGACGGCCGGTTGCTCGGCCGGACTGCCGGCGACCAATGTGGGAAAGATGACGGGATACAGCGCAGGCCCGGGCTACGATCCGGCTACCGGGTTGGGTTCGGTGGATGCGTACGCTCTGGCGCGTGGCTGGGGCGGCGCGCAGGTGGGCCCCGGCATCACGTCTCTGAGCCCCAACCCGATGAAGGGGTCGAATACGGCCCAGGCGCTGACGATCAACGGCACGGGTTTCGTGGCCGGACTGAGTATCAAGGTAGGGACGGTGACATACGGCCCGTCGCAGCTCACTTCGGTGAGCGGCACGAAGGTAGTGCTGAACGTGACGGTGGGGACGGCGGCGCAAAACCTGGCGATCGAGGCGATCAATATCACGGGGCCGGCTTCCAACACGGCCACCTTGCAGGTGACCGGGCCGCCTCCGGCAATCAGCGCGTTGAGCCCGAACCCCATGACAGGCTCCAACAACGGACAGGTATTGACAATCACGGGGACCGGCTTCCAATCGGGACTGACGCTACAGATCGGCTCGACCACGCTGACGGGTTCGCAATTGATGAGTGTGACGGCGACCGGAATCCGGGTGGATCTCGTCGTGGGGCTGACGACGCGGGCCTTCGCGGTGACGGTGAAGAACCCCGACGGGCAGGTTTCCGGCAGCGTGAACGTCCAGGTGAACGCGCCGCCGGCGCCTTTCCTCACATCGCTCAACCCGAGCCAGATGACGGGCGCCAACACGGCGCAGATCTTGACCATCAACGGCTCCAATTTCCAATCGGGCGCGGGCCTCGCGGTGCTGGTGGGCGCCGCCAACTATACGGGCAGCCAGGTGACGTTCCTGAGCAGCAGCCAGATTAAGGTCTCGGTGGTGACGAGCGTGGGAGCGAAAACGCTGAACGTGAGGGTTACGAATCCGAGCGGGATGGCTTCGAATTTGGTGACGCTCACGGTGAAATAGCGGGTTAGAAGTCAGGAGCCGGAATGGAACAGCGCCTGGCGCGTTCTGGCTCCTGGCTCAATCCAGCGCGGGCGCCACCGGGCGAATCATCCGCGGGGTCATGTTATACTGCACGCTATAACTTTACCGACACCATGGCCAATTTACTGATCCGAAAGCCACTCAGCATGCTCACGATGGAAGCCGGCGAATCCGGTGAGCACAGTCTGAAACGCACCCTGGGGGTTTTTCAACTGACCGCCCTGGGGGTAGGCGCCATCATTGGCGCGGGGATTTTCGTCATGGCTGGACTCGGGGCGCACTACGCCGGCCCCGGCCTGATGTTGTCCTTCGTACTCTCGGGATTGGGCTGCGCGTTCGCCGGCCTTTGCTACGCGGAGTTTGCGGCCATGATTCCCCTGGCGGGCAGCGCGTACACCTATGCCTACGCCACGCTGGGTGAGTTGTTCGCCTGGATCATCGGCTGGGACCTGACCCTGGAATACGCCATGGGCGCGAGCACCGTGTCGTCGGGATGGTCCAACCACTTCATTGAACTGCTCGACACTCTGCACATCAAGATTCCGCTATGGCTCGCCTACGATCATTGGACCGGCCTGCACACCGCGGAGATTATGATCGCACGGCAGATCGCCCAGACCGATACTTCGCTGGTGCCGGGCTCGCAGGAATTCTTGAACAAGGTTGGGGCCATCATGGCGGCACACTCGGCGGACCTAGCGGCGCGGGCGCATGCGCTGCTGAACGCACCCACTCTGTTCGGAACCGAAATCGGATTCAACCTTCCGGCCTTCCTGATCGCCCTCGTCATCACCGCCATCCTCACTATTGGCATCAAAGAGAGCGCGCGATTCAATGCCACCATCGTGGTGGTGAAGGTATCGGTGGTTTTGTTTGTCATCGGCCTGGGCGCCATGTATGTAAACCCCGGCAACTGGGGTCATAGCTGGTCTTCGTTCGCGCCCATGGGCCTTTCGGGAATCGGCGCCGGCGCCGCGTACATCTTCTTCGCGTATATCGGATTTGACGCGGTTTCCACCACCGCGCAGGAGGCCAAGAACCCCAAACGCGATTTACCCATCGGCATCATACTTTCGTTGCTGATCTGCACGGCGCTCTACATCTCCGTGGCGGCCGTGCTCACCGGTATGGTCCCCTGGCGGAACGTCAACGTGGAAGCGCCCATCGCGCGCGCCTTCTTGGACCGCGGGCTGACCACCGCATCGCACATCATCACTCTCGGCGCATTAGCCGGCCTGACCAGCGTGATGTTGGTCATGCTGCTGGGACAGACGCGGGTCTTGTACGCTATGGCGAACGACGGCTTGCTGCCCAGGAAATTCTTCGCCGACATCCACCCCCGCTTCCGCACCCCGTGGAAGAATACCATCCTGGTGGGCTCCGTAGCGGCCGTCGTGGGTAGCCTGACGCCCATTGAAGACATCGGGAAGATGGTCAACATCGGCACCCTGCTGGCGTTTGTGATCGTCTGTGTAGCGATAGTCTTCCTGCGGCATACCGACCCGGACCAGCCCCGTCCGTTCCGCACGCCGCTGGTTCCGCTCGTGCCGATTCTGGGTGTTCTGTTCAATGGATACATGATGTACAAGTTAGGCTGGCTCAACTGGACCCGCCTGTTCGTCTGGCTGGCTATCGGGCTGGTGGTGTACTTCTCCTATGGCCGTCATCACAGCCGTGTACAAGCGGCCCTGGCAAAGAAGTAGCGATGCGAGCCGCGACGTTGAGGGACCGGTGCCGTCCGCCTACAGCTTGTAGCCTTCCCAGCGCGCCACCACGGCGCTGGCCAGGCAGTTGCCCAGGACGTTGATGCCGGTGCGGGCCATGTCGAGGACGGCGTCCACCCCGAGCAGAACGGCTATGCCTTCCATGGGTAACTGAAACGTGGCCAGCGTGCCGGCCAGAACTACCAGCGCAGCGCGAGGCACGCCGGCCACGCCTTTGCTGGTGAGCATCAGGGTCAGCATGATGGCCAGTTGCTTGCCGATCGTGAGGTGCTCGCCGCCGGCTTGCGCCACGAAGATGGCGGCCAGCGAGAGATACAGCGCGCTTCCCACCAGGTTGAAACTGTAGCCGGTGGGGATCACAAACCCGACAATCTGCTTGGGCACGCCGAATTGTTCCATGTTCTCGAGCGCCAGCGGCAGAGCGGCCTCGCTCGAGGCGGTGGAAAATCCGATGAGGAATGGCTCACGCACGGCGCGGTAGAACTTGCCCAGGGGGATGCGGAAGAGCAGCAGCCCGGGCAGAAGCACCAGGAGAATACAAAGGATGGCGGAGACGTACATCGCGAGGATCAGCTTGCCGAGGCCGAACAGCACACCGGTGCCCTTGCTGCCGATGGTGACGGCAATGGCGGCGCCCACGCCCAGCGGCGCGAGATACATGACGTACCTGGTGAAGCGGAACATCACTTCGGCCAGCGAGCCACAGAATTTGACGACAGGATCGGCCTTGGCGCCGATGGCGGCACAGGCGGCGCCGAACAGGAAGGCGAAGACCACGATCTGAAGCGCGTCGTTGCGCGCCAGCGCGTCGAAGATGCTGGTGGGGACAATATTTTCCAGCTTGAAGGCGCTCTGCGCCGCCGGGGCGGCGGCTTCCGCTGCGGTGCGGGCGATGGGAATACCCTCGCCGGGGCGCGCCAGGTTGACGATGGCCAGGCCGAGAAACAACGCCAGAGTAGTGACGATTTCAAAATAGATGATGGCCTTAAGGCCGATGCGGCCCATCTGTTTGAGGTCCCCCGAGCCGGCGATGCCGAAGACCAGGGTGGCGAAAATCAGCGGCGCAATGATGGAGCGGATGAGGCGCAGGAAAATGTGGCTGACGGGTTCCAGGTGCTGGGCGAAGCCCGGCGCGGCGGCGCCCACGGCCACGCCGGCGGCCATGCCGATGAAGATCCAGGCAGTGAGCGAAGGGCGTTTCATCTTTCTCCCCATTTGAGCTTCTGGCGCAGCACGTCGAAGAACATCTGTCGCGGCGGGCGGATGAGGTGCAGGCTGTATTGCGTGCTGTGGCAGACCAGCGTGTCGTCCTGGCGGATGGGCGTGCCCACCTGGCCGTCGATGGTGAGGAACACGCTGTTATCCGGGCCGCGCGAGATGACGCGAATGATGCTGGTTTCGGGCACGATCACGGGCCGGTTGGTGAGCATGTGGGGGCAGATGGGGGTGAGGCAGATGGCGGGGACGGAAGGAAAAATGATCGGGCCGCCGGCGGAGAGCGAATACGCCGTGGAGCCGGTGGGCGTGGAGATGATGAGGCCGTCGGCTTTGTAGGTGCACATGAATTGCGAGTCCACGTAAACGTCCAGATCGATCATGCGGGCGATGTCGAACTTGCTGAGTACGGCGTCATTCAGGGCGTCATAGGAAGAGACCACCTGGTTGCCGCGCTGGACTTCGGTGTTCAAGAGGCGGCGTTTGGCGACGCGATGCTCGCCGCGGAAAGCGCGTTCCAACTCGGGAAAGAGTTCGTCGATGGTGATAGCGGTGAGGAAGCCGAGGCCGCCGAGGTTGACCGGGAAGAGGGGGATTTCGCGGCGGCCGATGGCGCGGGCGGCGGAGAGCAGGGTGCCGTCGCCGCCCAGCACGATGACCAGGTCGCAGCCTTCGGGAACTTCATGGCGGGGCATGCCGGGGGTGAGTGC
>JBEKYE010000373.1:0-4998 GCA_049511275.1 Bryobacteraceae bacterium | reverse complement strand
CGAGCGCATCGCTCATGGGCCGACCATGCCGCCCGCTCCGTGGGCTGGCGAGCGCATCGCTCATGGGCCGACCATGCCGCCCGCTCCGTGGGCTGGAATCGTTTAGGCCAGGAACGATACTGCTCGCGCTCACGCCTGCAGATAATATGATTCGCCGGCCTGCGTCGGTACGCAGGTTCAGAGCTACCGTTCCGTCATAGAATGGTGGGTCATGACTGCCGAGTTCGCAATCCAAGTGTGCGGCTGGCTGGTCGGAGTTCCCCTGGAATTCCTGTTGGTGGCCGCGCTCCTGCGCGGCGAATACCGGCGCTTCCCTTTTGTCTTCGCTTACGCCACCGCCAATCTGGTCACCACGCTCGTCGAAATCCCGGCCAACCTGAGCCACGTCTTCCACCCGCAAGATCTCGAAGTATGGAAGCACTTCGCCTATATCTACTGGACCAACGAGGTCATTCTCCGGGCATTCATCCTCGCTGTCGTCATCAGCCTCATTGATCGGGCGGCCACTCAAGTCCGCTCGCGCCGCCTGGTGCGGGCGGGCCTGATTGCCGGAGCCCTGCTCTTCGCCGGAATATCTTTCGCGTTGCACCATCGGCCGTCGATGAAGTTCTTCGGCTACTGGATGACTCCCTGGACCCGCGATCTGAATTTCGGCTCGGCCATTCTCGACCTGGGGCTCTGGATGACGCTGATCTCGTCGCGCCGCGGCGATCGCCGCCTGCTGCTGATCAGCGGCGCGCTCGGTATGCAGTTTGCCGGCGAAGCCATCGGCTACGCCATCAGCAACCTTTCCATCGCCCAGCAGATGGATTCTGTTCAACTGGCTGGCTCCATCGTCACCATGCTGGCGGACCTCGCCTGCCTCTACGTCTGGTGGCGGACGTTCCGGCCGTCTCCGGTTGCCCGGCGCCCTTCCCAAAAATAACTAGACAAGTCAGGAGTCGAGGATCAGAAGGCAGAAGTCAGAAATCAGAAGACTCGACTCCCATATCCCCAGGGATATCAGGGGCGCAGCGAAAGAAAGGGAGCCGGCGGACATTGCCGCGGCTCCCTGGTCAGTCGAGGAGGTGCGCTCGAGGAATCTCTTACTGGGGGTTGCCCGTTCCGCTCAACGACCCGGTCACGGCATCGGCGGTATAAGCCGTCACTTCCACCCGCCGGTTCTTGGCACGCGCCGCTCTGGTCTTGGCGTCGTCCACGGGCTTGGCATCGCCCAGTCCAATGACGTGAATCTGGTACACCGGAATGTCGTGCCTGGCCACCAGGTATTGCACCACGGCGTCGGCCCGTTTCTTGCTCAGCGCTTCGTTGTAGTCCTTGGGGCCGGTGCTGTCAGTGAACCCTTCCACCGTGATCTGCAAACGCTTGTTGCTCTTGATCGATTCGGCGAACTTGTCGAGGTCGCTTTCGGCTTCCTTGCCCAGCACAAACTTGGCGAGCCCGAATTGCACGCTAATGGTGTTCTGCAATTTGTAATCGTCGATGTTGGCCACAGCATTCCGCACCCTGTCCAGGCCACTTCCCACCTGGTTGGCCTTGTTCAGGGCGTCACCGGCATGCTGGTCCGCTGTAGCGGCGTGTTGATCGGCGGCTCCGGCATGTTGATCGGCGGCCGCAGCATGCTGGTCTGCACTGGCTGCGCGTTCCTGCGCCGCGCTGATGCCGCGCGTCGCCTTGTCGTCAACCTGCTTCACCTGGTTGCGGGTGTCCTCGATCTGTTGGCCGTTTTGGGTAGTCTGCTGGCCCACCTGATCCACCTTAGCCTGGATGGGGGCGGTTGTATTCTGTACGTACTTCTTGGTGGCACAACCACCGCAGAGCAGGGTGCTCGCCAGAATGCACGTGGTCGCTAGCAAAGCTCGCATATGTCTCATGAACCTCGCCAGCATTGTAGCAATCGCAGGGCCGTTGTGTTAAGCCCATTGCCTTCATCGCCGGTGTCCGCCGCCTTCGGCTCCAGCAGCGCCCTCCGGAATGTAAGGATTGCAGGGGGTGCAAAAGGTACGCAAGCACACCAGCGCCGGCCTTACCGCATCCTTGTCACCCAGCCGGTGTCCACCGTGAGGGGCGAGGCGTTGGACCACTCCAGAGGCACGTTCAGCAGGAAGGTTTGGCCGTCCGGCGAGACATCGTACAGATTCCATTCTCCCGGAATCGGTCGCGTCTGGAACAGGACTTTGGGCTCGTCGAAGGCGAACTCGCCGCCCTGCGGGTGGAGTGCCACTGCCATCATGCGGCCGCTGGCGGTTATATAGAACAGTTCCTGCCCGTCCGCCCGCCAGCGGACCATTGCGCCGCCGCTGGTCGAGACCTTCCAGCGGCGCTTGGTGCCATCGGTCAATCCCTCAAATGGCTGCACGTAGACTTCATTCCGCATCGTCTCATCGGACTGGTAAGCCAGCCATTTTCCATCCGGAGAGAACGTGGCGGACGATTCGTTATAAATCGTGTCAAGCACCGGCGCGGCCCGGTGTTCGTTGAGCGCGAGGCACCAGACGTCGCTGTGTGTGCCCGGACTTATTGTCGTCAGCAGCAGGTACTTGCCGTCGCGGCTCCAATCCGACGGGTACTTCGGATACGGGCTCTTAAACAGCGGTTCGGCCTTACCACCGCTGAGCGTCTTCGTATAAAGATCGTAGTTGCCATCCGGATTGCTGACGTACGCGATGCGCGAGCCATCCGGCGACCAGACCGGAGCGCCTTCGTGCGCGGGAGTGTCGGTGAACTGCGTGGCTTTGCCCGAGGGCTCCAGAATCCAAAGGTCGGCATTTCCGCCTTCCGGTCCCGGCTTGCCGACCACCGCCCGGGTACCGTCCGGAGAGATCCGGGGCGGTCCCCAATGGCCGCCTTCGCTGGCGGCGAACAGGGTTCTGCCTGTGCGATCCATCCACACCATTTGCCGGGTGGGCTGGCCGAGGCTCTGATAAACCAGAATCCCGTTGCTCGACACCGAAATGGGCGCCAGCGACAGGCTCCGCACCGCTCCCACGTCCTCGGCCAGCGTGACGGCGTCGCCTTCCACCGCCAGCTTCGACGAATTGAAGGCCTGGCCGACGAGGCTGCGGTCGCGTATGGATAACAGATAGCCCTTCTTGGAGTCCGGGCCGCCCACGGCCGAATACACCGCGTTGGTTGCGGAGCGGAATAATTGGTTGTACACCGGCGAACCGAGCTCGCCGGTGTAGACCCCGGTGGTTTCGTCCAGATCGGTCAGTACGAAGAACACGAAGTGCTTGCCATCCGGCAGGAATTGCGGCCACAAGTGCGCTCGCTCGAATCTGGCCTCATTCAGCTTGAGAACCGGTTGCGGGGTTCCACCGCTTGCCGACACCTGGTAAAGCGTGTCCCCCTGTCCAGGCGCAAACAGAATCACGCCGTCCCGATTCCACGTGCCGCCTCCGGGCATGGTTTGCGCCGCGCAAATGGTTTGCGCCGCGCCGCCGCCGATCCTGATCCTCTTTAAGGACTGGTCCGCAAAAAAAGCAATGTTCTGGCTGTCGGGCGACCAGAACGGCGCCACGCCCCCTTCGGTTCCCGGAATCACCACCGGGTGCATGGCATCCAGCCGGCGCAGCCATAGCACCAGCTTGCCCTCTTTGCCGATCGCCGAAAGCGTCAGGTTCAAGCCGTCTGGAGAAAGCGACGGCATGCGGTACGTGGTGTGCTCCGGCGGCGTCACCGGGAACGTGTAGCTTGGCGCTGGCTTGGGACGCAGGTAAATCACGGCTGTCACCGCCGCGGCAGCTACCACCGCCAGGAATGCCCCCACGATCAGGATGGCGGCCAGGCGGCTGCGCACCGGAGTGGCTGTCCGCGGCGGGGTTTCCAGGGGCGCCGCCACCACTCGCTGCCTCCCGCCGCGACCGAGGGCGGTGCCGGTCGCGCTCAAGCGGCCGAGCGAGTCCCGCACGGCCGCTGCCGGACGGGCAGTCCGCGCCCGCGCCGGTGGGTCGCCGACCCGCGCCATCGCGCGGCCCGCCAGCTTCAATTCGATGACCGCGTTTTGGATGCGCTGCCGCCGCCGCGCCGGATCTTTCTCGAGACATCCGGCAACCACGCCCTCCATGGCCGCCAGCACCGGAGTCTTCGCCATCAATGGCGCTGCCGGCTTCTCCGCAATGGCCGCTTTCAGTTCAGCTCCCGAACCCGGAAAGGCACGCCGTCCCCCCGCCATCTCGTAAAGGATCGCTCCGTACGCGAAGATGTCGCTGCGCCAATCCGGCGCCGCGCCCGCCACCTGCTCCGGAGAACGATAGGCCGCCGCCCGCTCATCGGCTTTCACGGGTGCAAAGACCCGCGCACCCGCGCCCGTCAGCAGGATGGCGTGCGGCGAAAGGCTCCCGTGGATCTCGCCGCGGCTGTGCGCCCGGTTTAGGGCCGCGCCGATGTCGATGGCGCATTGCAGCGCTTCTTCCGGCGCGAGCCCCCCCCGCGCCAGACGGTCCGCCAGCAGTTCGCCTTGCGCCGGACTGCTGCTGAGAAACTCCAGTTCCTTCACGCCCACATCACTCACGATTACCGCTGCGCGCGCCGCTTTTCCGGCGCGACGGCTTCCGATTTCAATGCTACTATTCCGTCAGTGGCCGCACAATGAAATTGGCGGCCTGTTTGTACCATATGGGTTTATGGAAACCGATGGTACGTGTTATCGTGATCGGAGGGCGCTCGCCGGCCGGACGATTGTTTTTGGGTGCGGCCTGGTGGTTCGGGTGACCCTATTGACACCGGCGCAGTCCCATGTACAATCCTTTAGATGGCACTATTATCTTTGCGGAAACGGAACTAGCTCAAAATGTTTAAAGCCAGGAAACCAAAACCGGCGGCTTCACCGGAGGAGCAGGGTTACAACAGTACCGACGTCGCACGGATTTGCGGCGTCACCCTGCGTCAGTTGCAATGGTGGGACGAACGCAACGTCGTCTCCCCGCGCCAGGACGGTCACAAGCGCGTCTACAAGTCGGAAGAAGTGGTGGAGATTTCCGTCATCGCCGAACTCCG
>JBEKYE010000372.1:0-5011 GCA_049511275.1 Bryobacteraceae bacterium | reverse complement strand
CGGCCGCCGTCGCCGCCGCTGCGGCCTGGGCTCTCAAGCTGGCCATCGGCACGCGACACCCCATGGTGTACGGCGCCTCCATCCTGTGCTTGTATGGCGTGGTCTATTTCGGCGCGACTTACCTGTTCCGCGTGGAGGAATGCGCCGGGATGCTGCGCCGGATTACGCGCCGAGTTACCCCTTCAAGTCCTTAAACGCCTCTTCGATCTCGCGCTTCGCCGCTTCGGTCGGCGTGCTTAACGGCAGCCGCGGCGGCCCGCCGTAGTAGCCATTCAAATCCATCGCGTACTTCAGTCCCGGAATCCCGTATTTCACCGTCACCAGCGTGGAAGCCCGCCCGATGCGGTTTTGCCAGTCCAGTCCGGCCGCGTCTTCGCGCGTGCGATAGGCCTCCCAGATGGCGATGGTCGAATACGGCGCGGCGTTGGCGTAGGCCAGAATCGCCCCGCAGGCGCCCATCAGCAACGACGGCCACAGCGTCGGCGCCGAACCCACCAGAACCTGGAAACCGTGCTTCACCTCGCGGATCAACTGCATCACTTTTTCCATGCTGCCGGAACTTTCCTTGATGGCGATCACGTTGGGATGCTCGGAAAGCGCCACCACGGCTTCCACCGGAATATCCACGCCGGTGGCCTGCGGCCAGTTATAAATGATGAGCGGCAGCTTCGACTGGTCCGCCACCGCGCGATAGTACAACATCTGCGCGTCGGCGCGATTCAGCATGTTCTTGTAATAGTGCGGCGTCCGCACCATGGCGGCTTTGTAGCCCATCTCCGCGGCGCGGTTGGTCAGCGCCACGGTCTCGCGCACGCTCTCCATCCCGGTGCCGGCGATAAGCAGCTTCTCCGGCGCGGCGTACTTGGCCACCATTTCCCAAACCGCAAACTTCTCCTCGGTGGTCAACATCACGCTCTCGCCGGTCGAGCCCATCACCACGTACCCGGCCAGCGAGGTGCGGTTCCACTTCTCGACGTTGTGCTGCACTTTCGTGGCATAAATGTCGCCGTTGTGGTCGAACGGCGTTGCAATTGGTGGGAAAATACCTTGTAGCTTCATATTGAAAGTTCCACGATAACAATGTTTTCTCTGGAAATCGAATGCGATCCGGACGACCGCGATCTCCTCGTCGCCGAGTTGTGGGAGCACGGCTGCGCCGGCATCGTCGAACTGGGCGTGGCGCGCGTCCGGGCGTTTTTCGAGGACTCGGTCGATGCGGGCGAATTGCAGTTGCTCTTCCCCGGCGCTCCCATGCGCATCGAAGAGGAGCGCGACTGGGTGCAATCGGCCCGCGACCTTCTGCAACCCATGAAAGTGGGCCGGCGGTTTTTTCTCGTGCCCGAGTGGCGCGACGATCCGGCTCCGCCCGGCCGCTTTCGCATCGCCGTGAACCCCGGCATGGCGTTCGGCACCGGGGTCCACGAAACCACGCGCCTCGCCATGGAAGCCCTGGAGGAATTCGTCAAGCCCGGCATCACGGTGCTCGATGTCGGCACCGGCTCCGGTATCCTGGCGAAAGCGGCGAGGCTGCTGGGCGTGGCCAGGGTCTACGCCTGCGATACCGATCCCGTCGCGGTGGAAATTGCGGGCGATGGTTTCGTCGGTTCGGTGAACGCCGTTGCGACGGCTTCGATGGATCTGGTGGTGGCCAACATCAACCCCGAGACCATCGTGCGGATCGCCCCCGACCTGGTGCGCGTCCTGCGAAAAGGAGGCCTGCTGCTGGCGAGCGGTTTCGAGCTCGCCGAAGTGGAACCGGTGAAGGCCGCCTTGCCCCCCGCGCGCGACGTGCGCCAAAAAGGCAACTGGGCGCTGATCGTTACTTCAGTTTGTTGAGGCCGTTGAAAGCCGCCTGCTTGTAGCATTCGGCCAGCGTGGGATAGTTGAAGACCGTATTCACGAAGTAATCCACCGTGCCCTTGAGGATCATCACGGCCTGGCCGATGTGCACCAGCTCCGATGCCTCTTCACCGATGATGTGCACGCCCAGGATCTCATGCGTCTCGCGGTGGAAAATAATCTTCAGGCGCCCGGTGGTATCGCCGCGGATCTGCCCGCGCGCCGTCTCGCGATAATATGCCAGACCCACTTCGTAGGGCACGTCTTCATCCGTCAGTTGCTCTTCCGTCTTGCCGGTGAACGAAATTTCCGGGATGGTGTAGATGCCATACGGATACGTGGCCGGGTTCGACTCGATCTTCAGTCCGAACGCGTGCGCCGCCGCCATGCGCCCCTGTTCCATGGAAACCGACGCCAGGCTGGGGAATCCGATCACGTCGCCGGCGGCGTAAATCCCCGGGACCTTCGTGAGGAACTCCGCATCCACGGTGATGCGGCCCCGGCTGTCGGCTTCCAGGCCGGCCGCCGCCAGGTTCAATTCGTCCACGTTGCCCTGCCGCCCCACGGCATAGAGCAGCGCATCGCCGCTGATGCGCTTGTTGCTCTTCAAGTTGGCCGCCACGCCGCCTTCCGGGGTTTCCTGCACGCTGGCCACTTCCTCGTTGAGCCGCATGGTGACGCGATGGTCCCGCAAGTGGTACGAAAGCGCCTCCACCATCTCGTTGTCCGCGAATTCCAGCAGGCGCGGGCGCTTCTCCACCAGGATGACGCGCACGCCCAGAATCGCGAACATGCAGGCATACTCCACCCCCACCACGCCGCCGCCCACCACAATCAGCGTCTTCGGAATCTCCGGCATTTGGAGAATCTGGTCGCTGTTCACGATGTTGCGCCCGTTTACCGGCACCGTGGACGATGCGGCCGGCTTGGTGCCGGTGGCGATGATGATACGGGGCGCCGCGATGTCGCTTTGCCCGCCGGAGCTCTCCACGCGAATATGCGTCGCGTCGAGAAAGCTGCCGCGCCCGAACATCACTTCCACGCCGTTGCGCGCAAGCTGTGACTGCGTCACATCCACTTCGGTCTTGATCACCTGGTTGACCCGGAAGCCCAGGTCGGCCATGGTGATGTTTTCCTTCACGTGGTAACTGACGCCGTAGATGCCCTGGTATTGGAAGCCGGAGAGGTGCATCACCGCCTCTCGCATGGTCTTGCTCGGGATGGTGCCGGTGTTGATGCAGGCGCCGCCGACGATCTCGCGCCGCTCGATCACCACCACCTTGCGGCCACACTTTGCGGCCTGAATGGCCGCACGCTGGCCCGCCGGGCCGGAGCCGATGACAATCAGGTCGAAGATGCGCACAGGAATAATTATAGAGGCCCGCAAAACACAGTGACGAAAAGCGCCGGCTTGTGGAGCAGACCCCAGGTCTGCGCGGGTCCCCCTGGACCCGCTGCTCGCTCGAAGAATCGAGTGCTTGCCACTCGCGAAAAGCCGGCCGGGGGGCCGGTTGCAGACCAGGGGGCCTGCCCCACAATCGCGGCCCTGAAAAGCCCTACTTGTGCGAGTTGAAGCGCTTTTCCACTTCCGCCCAGTTCACCACGTTCCACCACGCGGCCATGTAATCCGGGCGGCGATTCTGGTATTTCAGGTAGTAGGCGTGTTCCCACACGTCCAGGCCCATCACTGGAAACTTGCCTTCCATCACCGGGCTGTCCTGGTTCGCCGTGGAATAAACCTCCAGCTTGCCGCCGGCCTTCACCAGCCACGCCCAGCCGGAGCCGAAGCGTGTGGCGCCCGCGGCGTTAACCTTCTCCTTGAACGCGTCGAAGCTGCCGAATGTCCCAATGATGGCCTGGCTCACGTTGCCCACCGGCGCTCCGCCGGCTCCCGGCCCCATGATCGCCCAGAACATCGAGTGGTTGATGTGGCCGCCTCCGTTATTGCGCACCGCGGTTCGAATGGCCTCCGGCACAATGGCGCAATGGTTGGCCAGCAGTTCCTCGACGCTCTTGCCGGCAAGGTCGGGCGCCGCTTCGAGCGCCTTGTTCAGGTTGGTTACGTACGCGGCGTGGTGCTTGCCGTGGTGGATCTCCATGGTCATCTTGTCAATGTGGGGCTCCAGCGCATCGGGCGCATAAGGCAACGGCGGAAGTGTGAACGGCATATTGATCTCCTATCTCCTCAAGTGATTAAACTGCTTTGTACTGCATGGAGCAAAGCGGCTGCGCCAGAAGCGCTAGACCGCCCTGCCCAGGGCCTCGAAGGCATCCGCGAGCCGGAACATGGTGGGCTCGTCGAAATGCCGGGTCAAAATCTGCATCCCCACCGGCAAACCCGCCGCGGTTTTTCCGCACGGCACGCTCATGCACGGAATGCCCGCCAGATCGCCGGTAATCGTGTATATGTCCGAGAGGTACATGGCGATCGGATCGGCAATTTTCTCCCCCAGCCGGAAGGCCGGGTACGGAGAAACCGGAGCCACAATCGCATCCACCTCCTGAAAGGCATTCGCAAAATCGCGGGCAATCAGCGCCCGCACTTTCTGCGCCTTCAAGTAATACGCATCATAATAACCTGCACTGAGCACGTAGGTCCCCAGCATGATCCGGCGCTTGCACTCCGCGCCAAACCCTTCGCCGCGTGTGTTTCGATACATCTCCGCAAGCGTCTCGGTTTGTGCGGAACGGAACGTGTATCGCACGCCATCGTATCTTGCCAGGTTCGAGCTGGCTTCCGCGGTCGCCAGAATGTAATAGCAGGCGATGGCGTAATCCGTCGCCGGCAGGCTGATCTCCCGGATCTCGCATCCCAGTCTTTTCAAATCGTCCACGGCGGCGTAGATCAGCTCGCCCGTTTCGCTTGTCAATTCTTTTAGATACTCGCGGGGCAGCCCAAGCTTCAACCCTTTTACGTTGCCGTCGAGCCCGGCCGTATAATCCGGAACCGGCGCGGCCGCCGAAGTGGCATCGCGAGCGTCGCGCCCGGCAATCACTCCCAGAACCGTGGCCGCCTCCTTCACCGAGCGCGCCAGCGGCCCGATATGGTCGAGCGAACTGGCAAACGCCGTCAAGCCGTAGCGCGACACGCGCCCGTACGTCGGCGTTACCCCCACCACTCCGCAGAACGAGGCCGGCTGCCGGATGGAGCCGCCGGTGTCCGATCCCAGCG
>JBEKYE010000371.1:0-5030 GCA_049511275.1 Bryobacteraceae bacterium | reverse complement strand
ACCGGCCAGAGACGTCCGCCCGGTTGGACCATAACCTCCGACGAAGCCAAGTCCCTCGCGGCCAAGGCTCAGTTCACGATCGAGAATAGGTGAAACTGCTTAGCGCCTCCGAAGACGTTAGTCTTGTCCGCTGCAAGATTCGACCGGCTCAGACAAGGGCGTCTTACCCCGGGGCCATCTTGTCGCCAACCGCGCTTGTGCCGCCCCTACTGGTCGCGCAGCGCCGCCGCGGGCTCGATGCTGGTGGCGCGCCTGGCCGGGAACCAGCACGCCAGCAACGCCACCAGGGTCAGGATTGCCGGCACCAGCACAAACGTCATGGCGTCGCCCGTGCCGGCCGCAAACAACATGCTCTTCACGGCCCGCGAAGCCACTAGGGCGATGGCGGTCCCTGCCAGCACTCCGATCGCCACCAGCCGGATGCCTTCCCGAACCAGCATCAGTCGCACGTCCATGGCCGTCGCTCCCAGCGCCATGCGGATGCCGAATTCCCGCGTGCGTTGACTCACCGAATACGACACCACCCCATAGATGCCGATGCTAGCCAGCACCAGCGCCAGCATTCCGAACAGGCTCAACAACGCCGCCGAGAGCCGCTGCGCCCACACCGACTGCTGGATGGTCGAGTGGATCGACTCCGCTTGCAGCAACAGATTCCGGTCCAGGTTTTGCACCTGGCGCCGTACCGTGCCCAGCACGGCGTCGGGATCGCCTGCCGTGCGGAAGTAGACCACTGCGGTGGGGAAGTAGTGTTGCGCCAGTGAGAGGTAGACGAACGGTTGCGCCTTTTCGCCCAGCGACTGGTAGTTGGCGTTGGCCGCCACGCCAATCACTTCGGCGGGCTGGTTGTCGCCGAAGAAGCGCACGCGTTTGCCCACGGGATCTTCGCCCGGCCAATAAAAATTGGCGGCGGCTTCATTGACAATCGCCACGCTCGGGCCGGTGGGGCCGTCCTGGAGGCTGAAATCGCGGCCGCGGAGCAGGGAAGTCCCCACGCTCTGGAAGTACCCGGGCCATGTGAAACCGGCCAGAATGATCCGGCCGGCGCCGGCCTCCTGGCCGTCCAGCTCCATGGTGCGGGAAAGCGAAACGTGGAAAGGCCAGTCCTTCGCCAGCGTGGCGCTTACCACGCCGGGCACGGCGGCCACGCGTTGCAAGGCGCGCTGCTCGAAATCGCGGCCGCGGGCTTCGTTGTAGCCCTGGTCGGCCAGGTTGAAGACCACGATCCCCAGGTGCGCCGCATCGAAGCCGGGCTCGAAGCGATCGGCATTGCGCAGGCTGCCTACGAACAGTCCGGCCCCCACCAGCGCCACCAGTGAGAAGGCCACCTGCCCCATGACCAGCAGCGCGCGGGCGCTCCACGGCCCGCCGGGAGAAACCACTTTGCCGGTTCGCTCCTTGAGATCGCTCGCCAGGTCGCTGCGCGTGGCGCGCAACGCCGGCGCCAGCCCGAACAGTATGCCCGTCAATACCGAGAGCGCCAGCGTGTAGGCCAGCACGGTGCGATCGAGCGCCAGGTCGATCGCCGCGAAACGGAACATGGGCGGCCTCAGCGACCACAGCACGTCTCGCCCCCACACCGCCAGCAGCAGGCCTGCGGCGCCGCCCACCACCGCCAGCAGGAGGCTTTCGGTCAGCAGTTGGCGGATCAGCCTGAGACGGCTTGCGCCCAGCGCCAGCCGCACCGTGATCTCTTTGCTGCGCGCGGCCGCCCGCGACATCAGAAGGCTGGCTACGTTGCCGCACGCGATGAAGGCCACTACCCCGGACACGATGAGCAACAGCAGACTGGCGTCGGTGATCTGATGCCGGTTCGACGGTGGAATAGCTGCCTCGGTCACCGGTGTCAGGGAGACGCGGCGGCCCTGGTTGTCCTTCGGGAAGCGCTGCGCCAGGTCCTGCGCGATGCTGTCCAGATCGCCTTCGGCCTGCGCCATGCCAGCTCCGGGCTTCAGCCTGCCGACCATCGAGAATAAAAGGGCTCTCCGCTGATTCACCAGGCCCGGCGCCGGGAACACCTGCGGGTACATCATCAGCGGCAGCCAGATTTCGGTAGCCGTCAGGGTATCGATTCCTTCGAAGCCTCTTGGCGCCACGCCCACGATGGAGTAGGCCCGGCCGTTCAGCCCCACGGTGCGCGAAGTGACGTTGGCGTCGCCCGCGTACTCACGCTGCCAGAACCGGTAGCTGATCACCGCTACCGCGTAGGCGCCGGGGCTCGAATCTTCCTCCGGCAGGAACCCCCGGCCCACCACCGGCTGCACCCCCAGGGTGGAAAAATAATTCGCCGTGGCGATCTGTCCCATCACCAGACGCGGCTCCGCGCCGCCGGTGAGGTTGAGGCCTACGCCGGTATACAGCATCAGGGAAGAGAGGGTTTGGGTGTGGCTGCGATATTCCTGATAATTCGGAAAGGAGCAGCCCCAGTTGCCGGGATTGCGCGCGTCCAGGGTGTAGACTTCCACCAGGCGCGCCGGCGAGGCAACCGGCAACGGCCGCATCAGGACGGCGTGGACCAGGGTGAAAACCGTGGTGTTGGCGCCGATTCCCAAGGCCAGGGAAAACACGGCGACCGCCGTGAAGCCGCGATTTTTCGCCAGCGCCCTCAGGCCATGGCGTAGGTCTTCGAGAAGCCCGTTCATCCGTTACAGTAGTAAGCATATTACATGGCATCCACCCCGGTAACCGCGATCTTCGGCGCTGGCTTCACGGTCGCGGTCTCGATGGCCCTCGGCTTCTTGCTGTTGGGCTGTTTGCGGCTGCCGTTTTTCCGGGCCGAAGCCGCGCTATTCGCGTTCGTATCCGGATCGGCGTGTCTCAGTCTGGGCGTGTTCTTCCTGTGCCTGGTGCATCAGGCGCGCCCGGTCGCATTCGCCTTCCTGGGAGCGGCGGCCATCGCCTGCGCCGTCTGGCAAGGGAGGAAACAGCCCGGGCGTGCGGCCCTTCCTGAGATGCCGGCATTATGGCGCGGGCTGTTCGGCGCCGTGTTCCTGGCCTTCTTCTTCTGCTACTTGATTCGTGCGCTGGCGCCGGAGGTCAGCCCCGATGGCAGCGGTTATCATCTCGGCAACGTGGCCCGCTACGCGCGCCACGCCGGATTCGCCTGGGACTTCCACAGCATCTACGCCTCGCTCTCGCAAGGCATGGAGATGTTGTTCCTGGTTGCCTTCAGCTTCGGAAGACACTCCGCCGCCGCGCTGGTGGAGGTGGCTTTCCAGGCTGCGCTGCCGTTGCTGATGGTTTGTTACGGCCGCCGGTTCGGCTTTCCGCGCGCGGCTGCCTTTGCCGCCATCCTGACTTTTGCCTGCCCGGTTGTGGGCATCGCGGGATCTTCGGCGTACGTCGATGTCAGCGTTGCAACCTTGCTTTTTGCAGTATTTTACTTGCTTCAGGTATGGGATGAGAAAAAGCCAATTAATTTACTGTTTTTAATCGGCTTATTATGTGGCTTCTGCTATGCGCTGAAATACACCGCGGTGCTGGCGTTGCCGTTCGCGATGGGGTTCGTTTGGTCGCGTCGCGCGGCCCGGCGGGTGCCCGTGCTTTTACTTGGGGCCGCTATCCTGATCGCCCCCTGGGTCTTACGCAACTGGTTCTGGCTGGGCAATCCGGTCGCCCCGTTTCTGAACCATTGGTTTCCCAATCCCTACTGGACGGATCGCATGGAGGCTGCCTACCTCTCAGGGCTGGCGCACTACCCCCAGGTGAAGTCATACTTTGATATTCCATTGCAACTCACAGTAATCGGCGGCCTTGTGCCTGGTTTTCTTGGCCCCGTCTTCCTTTTGGCGCCGATTTCGCTGTTGGCTCTGCGCCACCCTCAAGGCCGCCGCCTGTTGCTGGCCGGCGCAGTGTTCGCCATCCCGGCATGGTTCAATACCGAGGTCCGCTTCCTCATCCCGTCGCTTCCATTCGTTGCCCTGGCGATGGGGCTGGCGCTGGCGAATTCCTGGGGAGTGCTGCCGCTGCTGGCGATGTTCCACGCCGTGATTTCCTGGCCGGGCGTCCTCGGTATCTACTGCGATCCGAACGCCTGGCGCATCCGCGGCCTGCCCGTGCGTGCCGCGCTGCGCCTGGAACCGGAATCCAGTTATATCGCGGCTCATATCGGCGACTATGCTCTGAAGCCGGCCATCGAGCAGGCCGTGCCGCCGGGAGGATTGATCTTTTCCTTTGCCGGACGGCCGGCGGCTTATTTCGACCGCGACATCATTGTAGGGTACGAATCTTCGCTCGGCGAACAGGTAAGCCAACTGCTGCGGCGCCACGCCACCGGGGAAGTCAATGCGCTGGGTATTGGCTATCTGTGGATCAACGACTCCGACCCTCTGGCGGCCGGTATGAAGAGCGATCCGAAGTCCTGGGGCATCCGGCCGCTGGCAGAGGCAAATGCAACCACTTTCTACCAGATCGACTAGTGCGCATTTCTCACACTTGCCGCGAGAAATGCAGGTTAGGTATGCGAGCCGCGCGCGTAAGCAAGCGGTCTGTCGCCACGCAAGAAAATGTCTGCAACCAATGGCGCACCGATGAAACGATCGACAAAGCTGTCACTGGCGGCACTGATCGCCGTGTTCGCGGGCGAAGCCTGGCTCGCCGCCGTGCGGCCGGTCACTTCGGCGGAGGCCTTAGCCTACGACCGGTTCGTGCGCCCCCCGATGCGCGAAACCCTTCACCAGCCCGGCCGCAACCCGGACGTTCTCTATACCTTGCTGGAAAAGCGGAGCGTCGGCTTGTTCCGCGTCTCCGAGTTTTCCATCCGGCTGCCGTCGTTGCTGGCCGGTGGATTATATCTTTGGGCCATCTGGCGCTTGTGCCGGCGTTCCGTGCTGGTGGTGGCGCTGGCCGCCGCGCCCCTGGCATGGCAATGCTTCTCCACCTCGAGCGGGCTCGGATTGGCGCTGGCTCTGGCGGCCTGGGCTCTCGAGGCCGTCCCGAAGAACCTCCGCCGGGCTGGTGTTTGCTTGGGCCTGGCGGTGGCTTCCCACCTGCCGTTCGCCATCCCGGCCGCGATTCTTGCGGCGATTGTC
>JBEKYE010000370.1:0-5051 GCA_049511275.1 Bryobacteraceae bacterium | reverse complement strand
CCGCGGTGGAAACACCGGTGATCCGGGCCATTTCGCCGGGATGGGGAGTGAGCACGCGGACGCGGCTCTGGCCGTTGCCCCCGCCAGCGGCGATCTGGCCTGTCAGGGCATCCGCGTCGAGCACCATGGGTTGTGGGAAGCGTTCGATGGCGGAGGCCACCAGGATGTCGATGTCGGGGTGACGGCCCAGGCCCGGTCCCATGGCGATCACGGTTTTTCCTTCGGCCAGCGGCTCCAGGCGGGCGTTGAGAGCGATGGAGCCAATGGAGGTTTCGGCGAGCGGCTCGGTCATCAATTCGGGCGCGTGAGAAGAGATTTCGGCGATGACGCTGGCGGCCGAAGCCACCGTGACGAGCCCGGCGCCGGCGCGCAACGCGCCCAGGCCGGCCATGGCGGCGGCGCCGGCTTTGCCGCGCGATCCGGCTACCACCAGCACGTGGCCGAAAGTTCCCTTGAAACCGGCGCGCGGGCGCGGGGCCAGCAGGTCGCGAAACATGGAGGGTTCCAGCAGCGCTCGCCAGGCGTCCTGGTAGAACGAAGGCGGGCTGCCGATCGCGCCCACCCGCAACTCGCCCACGTGGTTGCAATTCGGCGGCAGAACGTGCGCGATTTTGGGCGCGGTGAACGTCACGGTGGCATCGGCGCGAGCGCACTCGCCGGCGGGCTCGCCGGAATCGGCGGGCATGCCGGAGGGGATATCGACCGCTACCACCTTGGCCAGCGGGAAGCCGCCGTTGATTTCGCGGATAGCCTCCAGCATGCGGCCGGCGGCGGGGCCAGCGATGCCCGTGCCCAGCAGCGCGTCCACCACCAACGTGGCAGTGCGCGCCTCCCCGGAAACCTCGCGTTCGAGCGGGCAGCCGCAGGCTTGCAGCATGCGGCAATTGGCCGCGGCGTCTCCCTGCAATTCCCCGGGCGCGGCCAGCAGCACAACGTGCAGCGCCCGCGTATGGAAACGGGTGAAGATCTGGCGGGCGATCGCCAGGCCGTCGCCGCCGTTGTTGCCTTTGCCGCAGAGAATCGCGATGCGCTGGGCGGCAAGCGGCGCGAAGCGCTCGGCCAGGAACTCCACCACGCGATGGGCGGCGTTCTCCATCAGCACGATGCCGGGAATGCCGGCCTCCACCGTGCGGCGGTCCACTTCGCGCATCTCGGCGGCAGTGAGAACTTTCATATGCGGCGCGCCACCACCATGGTCATATCGTCCTGCAATTCTCCCTCGCCGGTCCACTGGACCACGGCTTCCATGGCGCGCGCGATGATTTCCGACGAATCGGTGCGCGCGTATTTGATGAGCAGTTCCTGCAATCGTTCCTCACCGAACATCTCTCCGTAGGCGTTTTCGGGCTCCACGATGCCGTCGGTGTACGCCACCAGCATATCGCCGTGCTCCAGGCTGACGGTCTTCTCTTCATACGTCGCGGCGGCGAAAGCCCCCACCACCGTGCCGGTGGGTTCCAGCAGGCTCAGGGTGCCGTCGCGCAGCAGCATGGGGGAGAGATGGCCGGCGTTGGTGTAAGTCAGCGCATGCTGAGCTTCGTTGTACATGGCGAAGTAGAACGTGGCATATTTTTCGGGCGCGGTAGTGGCGAAGAGCAGGCGATTGAGATTGGCCACCATGTAGGCCGGGGAATGGTGCTGCCAGGCGCCGTTGGAGCCGGAGAGCTGGGTGCGCATGGTGGATTGAATGGTGGCCATCAGCAGGGCGGCCGAGATGCCCTTGCCGGCCACGTCGCCGATGGCAAAGGCCAGCGAGTCGTTGGGCAGCGCCATGAAGTCGTAGTAATCGCCGGATACCATGCGGGCGGGATGGCAGACGCCCTTCAGCTCCAGGGTCTTGGTGAAAGGGACATCCTTGGGGAAGAGCTGGTTCTGCACTTCGCGGGCGATGGCCAGCTCCGATTCCAGCCGCTCCTTTTCCTTGGCCACGATGATGAGGCGCCCCAGGTTTTCCGTCATGGTATTGAAGGAGCTGCCGAGTTCGGCGAGCTGGTCGTTGCCCTTCACCGGGATGCGATAGGAGAAATCGCCGTCCTTGACGTGCAAGGTACCCGCGTAAATCTCGTGCACGGCTCCGGTAATCGAGCGGCTGAGTTGAACCCCCGCGACCAGCGAAGCCATTTCCACGATGAAGAAAAGAATTCCCACCACGAGGAAGCCGTACAACGCGGTCTCCGCCCAGTTGACCTGCTGGAAGACCGTGCCGAGGACCGCCGAAATGCGCGTGCTGACCGTCAGGACGAGTTGGCGCCTGGCATTCGGGGATTCCCAGGTGGGGATCTCAAGGGGGTAGAAACCGGTGAGCGGAAAATCCAGGCTATTGCGCGCCGCGGGGATATGCGATTTGTGGGTTTGCCCGGGCACTACCACCAGGCTGGATTCGTGCAGGGGCACATAATTGACGTCCCCCAGTCCGCTCACCAGGCTGCTGAGCAGATCCTGCGTGATGGGCGCCATCACCGTGACCTCCTCGACACTGGGCGGGACGTGCTCGCTGTTCGTTGGGACGTGTGCCCAGGCGTACAGCCGCAGGCTCTTTCCCTGCTGCCTGAGGATCAAGCCGGATGCTTGTTTCCAGTCGGAAGACGGGTGGTTCAGGGTCGACTCGGGAGGAACTCGTAACTCGTGATCGCCCGTGACCAGCATCTCGAAATTAGGGAAGGCCCGGCGCGTCAGGAAGGCCATGCGACTGGTCGAAGTGGACGGATCTCTGGAGGGTAAGCTGGCCTGAGCCTCCGCCTGGTTCAACAGGGCATGCTCGCGATGTGTCAGCTCCGTGTTGACCAGGTAGACCGCCATCTGCCCGATGACCGCCCATCCCGCAAACCCCGCCAGCGTCAGGATCAGGACGACAGGAACCACGGCGATGAACAAATAGGCCGCGATGAGCCGGTTGCGGAGCCGCCAGATGGCCTTGCGCATACCGCGGCGCGCCACCCGAAACAACACCGCGATGCCCAGGAAGAAAGCCGTCAGCCCCACCAGAGATTCGGCCAGGGACGAAATGCCGGAAAAATACAGCGCCAGCCAGAGCACCAGCGCCACCAGAAAGGCTTTCTCGACAAACCCGAGTCGCCGCCAGGCATGGCCAACGCCTTTCCACATAACTCCAGACTAGCGTACCAGGATGACGAAGGGTACAATACTTGCATGCAAAGAAGCACTCTCTTGACTTGCGCCGTTCTCCTGGTTCTGACGGGGCTCGCGGCATGGGCGGCCGATGTGACCGGTGTCTGGACAGGCAACATTTCCAGTCCCAATGGCGACTTCGCGCTCACCTACACATTCAAGCAGGACGGACAGAAGTTGACTGGAACCGTGACCGGGCCGACCGACCCCATCGAAATTCAGGAGGGCAAGGTGGAAGGCGACAAAATCTCCTTCTGGCTGCAGGTGGACATGGGCGGCAGCGTAGTGAAGTTCACGAGCAAAGGGACCATCAAAGGCGACGAGATCGTACTCACCACCACCAACGACGGCGGCATGGACCTGGGCGGCGATATGACGCTGAAGAGACAGAAGCAGTAGCAGGGCAGACGATCGGGTTGTGTCGTCCGCCGGCGGGCGCGCCGACAGACCACAAAAACCGATGGCCTGTACCACTGGTTGAGGAATGCCGGCTACCGGAAGTCGATGCCGGCAATCACCATCTGCGGCATCATCTGGTTCCAGCTTTCGGGAACGCTGTCGAAGGCCAGGCGGAACGACCGGAACTCGCGCGGCGCCACTCCTCCCATCTTCCTGGTGATCACCGGAACACGTTCCCGCAGAATCACCTGGCCGTAGGGATCATAAAAAATGCAATTGATCTCGACCGAGCGGAGCACGCGGTCGCCAGCGTTCAGGAGGTTACCGGTAATCTCCACCACGGATTGTTTGAGGTAGCTTTCGTGGGCCTCCATCACGGGGGATTCGGCGGTCTGCCCGTCGGCGGCCACGAACTTGAGAAACCTGACGTATTCTCTGGCCGGCCCGGTGAGCGGGGGCGGTCCGGGCGGCGGTTGCCGGGATGCGCGATCCAGATACCAGAAGCCCGCGAGACCAACCAAGGCCACTAAAACGATGACCAGCATCATCGGCGGTATGGCCAGGGGCTTTTTTTCTTGAGTGGCTGCTCTACTTTCCGCCAACGGTCATTTCTCCCATCTTGATTGTAGGCGCGGCCATGGAGCCGCGAAACTCCAGGTCGGAGCCAATCGCTTCGATGCCCAGCAGCATGTCCCGCAGGTTGCCGGCAATGGTGACTTCGGAGACGGCGTAGGCCAGTTCGCCATGGTGGATCCAAAGCCCGGCCGCGCCGCGCGAGTAGTCGCCGGTGACGATGTTGACGCCGAAACCGATCAGCTCGGTCACGTAAAACCCGCTGGCAATTCCCGCAATCATCTGCTCCGGGGTTTGGACGCCTTTTTCCGCGAAAAAGTTGCCGTGCCCGATGCCGGCGTTGCCGGCCAGCCCGCGCGAGGCGTTGCCGGTGGTCTTCATCCCCAGCTTGCGCGCGGCGTAAGTGTTCAGCAGGTAACTCCGGAGCACGCCGCGCTCGATCACCATGGTGCGGCGCGAGGGGACGCCTTCGTCGTCAAAGGGCGAACTGCCGAACAGGCCCGGAATGGTGGCGTCGTCCACGATGGTCAAGTTTTCGCTCGCCACCTTCTCCCCCAGTTTCCCGGCGAGAAACGACTCGTGCCGGTAAATCGCCATGCCATGGACGGCGTCGCAGATGTGGTCGAGCAGGCTGCGGGCCGCGCGCGGTTCAAACACCACGGGGACCTTCTGGGTATCCACCTTGCGTGCGTTGAGGCGGCGCAACGCGCGCGCGGCGGCTATGCGGCCCACTTCCTCGGGCGCCTCGAGCGCAGCGAAGCGGCGCGAGCTGGTGTCCCAGGAATCGCGCTCCATGCTCTCGCCGTCGCGGGCCACCGGGGCGGTCGCGATGGAACAGTAGCTGCTGCGGTATTCGCCCGCGAAGCCGCGCGAGTTGGCGAAAACGTGGCGGCTGAGGTAGGAGTCGAAGGAGGCCCCTTCGGAATTGGCGATGCGCGGGTCGAAGGAAA
>JBEKYE010000369.1:0-5055 GCA_049511275.1 Bryobacteraceae bacterium | reverse complement strand
CATGGGCTGTTTTCTAGCGCCCTCCGGGCTGGACCTGCAACCTACATCCCCAGCAGTCTGACGGCATTCCCCCCAAAGATCGCGGCACGATCCGCTTCCGGAAGATCGAGGCCCCGAATGGTCTCGATCATTTTTGGAATGCTGCCGATCTGGTGCGGGTAATCGCTCCCCGCCAGAATGTGGTCCACGCCGGCAAAGCCAATGGCCAGTTGGATGGCCGCGGGATTGAAGTTCACCGCGTCGTAATAAAACTCGCGCAGATACTCACTGGGCTTGCGGGGAATATTCGCGCGGCACTCGCTGAAGGCTTCGAATCCGCGATCCAGCCGCTCGGCCAGGTAAGGAATGGCGCCGCCCAGGTGGCACAGCGCCCAACGGATTTTCGGAAAACGCTCGGGAATGCCGCTGAAGACGATTTTCGCGGCCGCCAGCGTCGTGTCCATCAGGAATCCCACCAGCGGCATCAGCCAGAAATCGGTCATCGCTTCCACGCCCACCGGATGCGTCGGATGGATGTAGAGCACCGCGCCCAAATGGTTGGCCGCCTCATACAGCGGCAGGAACTGCTCTTCGTTGAGGCCGCTTCCATTCACGTTGCTGAACAACATGGCACCGCGAAAACCCAGTTGCGTGCACGCGCGCTCGAGTTCCTTCACCGACGCCGACACGTCGTTGAGCGGCAGAGTCGCCAGCGCCGTGAAGCGGCCTGGCTTGGTGCGCGCCACTTCCGCGAAGGCGTCATTCACCAGCGAGGCAAACCTCGCGGCCGTGGCTGGAGCCTCCACGTGCGTGCCGGGCGTGGTCAGGGTCAGCACCTGGGTGTCCACGCCGTGCTCCCTCAGCACCTGCTCGCGGTAATCGATGTCGCGATGGCCCGGCACCGCGATATTGTAATCGCCCGGGTAATAGATGCGCGGGTTGCCGTCCTGATCGATGGTAACTTCCACCGCGCTCGAACCCGAGCGCAGCGCATCCAGATAGGCCGGCGGATAGTAATGGTTATGAAAATCGACGATTGGCATGCTTCCTTCGCTTCCAGAGGGCGTAGACAGGCAATCCTAACACGACGATCAATAACCCCGTGCCGGCCTGCAGCGGGTCGGCCGCAATCTGGATGGCCGCCACCACCACCGACGCCAACGCGAACAGCGCCGGTACCCACGCGTATCCCCACATGCGAAACACGGGCTGGTATCCCGGCCGCGCCCGCAACCGGTACAAGCCCACGGCCATCAGCGCAAAGAACAGCCACTCCGTGTAGACCACCCGCTTGAAAAGCGCCCCATAGGTCATGGTCCCGACCAGCGCGCACGACCACACGGCTTGCAGCGCGATGGCCAGCGACGGCGTATGAAAGCGCGGATCAATCCTGCCCATCCAGGCGAACGCCAGCCCCTCGTCGGCCATCGCGAAATAGGTGCGCGGCCCCGCCAGAATCACGCCGTTCAACACGCCGGTTGCCGAAAGGATCACCAGCGCCGAGATCGCCGCCGCCCCTCGCGCGCCCGCCATGGCCATGGCCGCATCCGCCGCCACCCGCTTCGAAGCCGTCACCTGCGCGAGCGGCAGCAGGTACAGGTAGGCCGCGTTCAACGCCACGTAACAGACCGTCACCACCAGGCACCCGATCAGCAGCGCCCGCGGAATGGTCTTCCGGGGGTCGCGCGTCTCGCCGGCCGTGTACGTCACCATGTGCCAGCCCCCGTAAGCGAACAGGGCCGCGCTCACCCCCAACACGAATTCGCGGAAGGTCACCGGCGCCGCCGCGCCCGTAGTGCCAGCCGCACGCGCCGCCGGTCCCACCATCAGCACCATCGCCAGCAGCACCGCAATCACGGCCACCTTCGCCACCGTCACCACCGTCTGCAACATGCTGCCTTGCCGCACGCCCAGGTAGTTGACGAAGGACAGCAGCAGGATTCCCCCCACCGCCGTGGCGCGGATTCCCCATTCTCCCATCGGCACGAAATACGCCACGTAACGAGCTAAAATCACCGACGACGCGGCGATGATCCCCGAGTGCGCGCTCCAGAACATCGCCCATCCCCACAGGAATCCGCAGCCCGGCGAAAGCGTCTCCTTCAGAAAAACGTAGACGCCGCCGGTTCGCGGAAAGGCCGAAGAGAGCTCCGCGCACACCAGCGCCCCGAACAGCGTCAGGATGCCGGCCGCCACCCACACCGAGAGAACGCCCCCCACGCTCGGCACGTGCCGGTTGATTTCCGAGGGCTGCACAAAGATGGATGCGCCGATGATGATGCCCGCCACCATCGCGGTGGCCTGCAGCAGGCCGATGGGCCGTTCCAAAGTGGGAGGTTTTGCGGGCGCCGTCAAGATGCGCCAGTGTACCACGGCCTTGGAAGCATCCTCGCCATTCACTTGGCTTCTCCGGAGGAAGCGCCAGCGCGGCCTGGTACAACTCCTCGATCTTCTTCCACCTCTCGGCCTGCATCAGTGCGCTTCCTTCTTCGCCGGCTCCAGGACCCAAATGTTGCCGGTTCGTTCCTCCTGGTTGAACACCACCATATCCGGCCCCACCGCCAGATCGAATGTCTCGATGTCCAGATTCCGGAGCGACTTCCTCCGCTCGTGGGAATGATAAACTGCGAACGCATCTCCGGTGGGACGCATATCTGGTCCCACGGGCTGTGCCCAAATGCAGCGGAATCCGTCACGGTCCGACGAGAACACGATCAACTTTCCGTTGGCGGAGAAATGCGGCTTGTCGTCCCAGCCACTGTTGGCGATCGGAATCCATTCGCTCCGGGGCACGAGCCCTTTGCGAAACGGTACGGCATAGACGTGAGACGTATTATTACCCTTGTTCGTCACATTGAAAGTGACCCAGCGCCCATCCGGGGAAAAATGAGCGTTCCATACCCCGTCTTCCGGATCCTGAAGGAACGTCGTCTTGGAAAGGGAGTTCATATCCACCTCGTCGACTGCGGGCCCGGAATTGGAGAACAGCGTGCGGCCGTTCGGGGACCAGTCCCAGACTCTCCATAATCCAGGCAAGATCTGCTTCGGGAAGCCTCCCGCTACTGACCCTTCGTAAAGGGAAGTGCTAGCGCTCTCGCAGCAGCTTTGAAACACTAGCCTGGTGTTGTCAGGACTGAGGACTGAGTACAACCACGACCCTGTCGCGTCCCCCGTGGGAACTTCCTGTTCCTTACCGGTTCTAAGATCCGCCAGGTATAGCCGGAGTTCGGGCCGCCAAGAAGTGAAAAGAAGCTTCCGGCCATCTCTCGACAGGTAGTTCAGATCTTCGTGAGTGGAACCTGAGGTCAACTGTCTGGGAGGGCCGTTCGAGTGGCCGCCGGCATCGATAGGAATACCCCAGACATGGTCTTCACCAGTGAAGGCAGACACCACTACGAACCCGTGGCCCGCGGACGCATGGCGTTCGGAGCCGGTGCCGAAGGTCAATCGTTCCGCCGGTCCGGTGACCTTTGTCCCGTCTTCCGATATCGGGAGGGTGCGGATAGAACCTTCGTCGAAGATGCCCGAGCGATCGAAAGGCACCAGTAGGCGCGGCGGATTTGTCAGCCACTGATCGATGACAGGCTCCTCAAGTGCGCCAGGCGAGAACCGGCCATCCGTTGTGGCGACCCAGCCCTCTCCATCCTTGCCCTTGCAGTCGGCGGTAAAGATGATGCGGCGGCTATCCGGAGACCATACGGGGGAGAACGGGAACACTGAGCACTCGGAGGCGATCGGAGTTGGGGCTCCCCCGGATAGCCGTTGAACGAACAACTCACCGGTGTTGCCGCTTTCCTGCATGACGCCAATCGAGTACATCAGCATTTGCCCATCCGGAGAGAAGCGGGGATGGTTGCCCTTGGGGATCAGGAGGCGAGCGCCGCCCCCAAGTACCGGCACAAGATAGATGCCTCCGCCGTCCCGGTCCGATCGGAATGCCACCTGCGAGCCATCTGGCGATATCGACGGGTCGTCATCGTCGGCCGGGTTGTCGGTGAGGCGCACCGCGCCGCCGCCCGCAACCTGCTGCACCCAAATATCGAGATTGCCGGCATCCGCACGATCGCTGGCATAGGCGACGAATTTACCGTCGGCGGAGATTGCCGCGTCGGTGGTGAGTCCCTTATCCAGCGTCAGGCGTCGAAGAGTCGTACCGGCGGCGATCCCGCTAGGCCGCGAATGCGCCTCGAATAAGTAGGCGGCAATCGCGATGGCCGCGCAAATCGCCGCCACGACTGCGGCCCTTGTCAACCGGGTCCGACGCCGCGTGGCCTTTGCAGGCGGCTGGGACGGAGACGGAGTCTGAAGCGCCCAACCGAGATCCGCGGCCGTCTGGAATCGCCGCTCCCGGTCCTTCTGCAGGCAGCGGCGCACGATGCGATCGATCGCCGGCGGCACGGTGGCCGGCAATTCCGGCGGATCTTCCTTCAGGATGCCATTCATCACCTCCACCGAGGAAGCGCCGGCGAAGGCCCGTTTGCCGCCGAGCATCTCATAGAGGATCACACCGAAGCTGAACAAGTCTGAACGTTGGTCCACCGTCTCGCCGCGTACCTGCTCGGGCGACATGTAACCGGCGGTGCCCAGGACGGTGCCTTCGTCGGTTATGTGCATTGTGGTGGAATCCTGCGAACTGCGCTGACGCAGCGCCAACCCGAAATCCAGGATCTTGACCCGGCCGTCGCGCGTGACCATGATGTTGGCGGGCTTCAGATCGCGATGCACAATGCCGGCCGCGTGCGCCGCGGTGAGTCCCTCGGCGATTTGTGTGGCGATTTCGAGGGCTTTTTGTAGGGCAAGCGGGCCGGGTTCGATCGCGCTCGCGAGCGGCTCCCCGGCCACCAGTTCCGTGGCGATCCAATACGTATCGTCCTCACGGCCGATCTCGTAAACCGCGACGATATTGGGATGGTTGAGCGCGCCGGCCGCGCGCGCCTCCCGTTCGAAGCGGGCGATGCGGTCGGGATCGCGGGCCAGTCCGGCGGGCAGTACCTTGATGGCGACGTCGCGTTTCAGGCGCGAATCGCGCGCGCGATAAACTTCGCCCATGCCGCCGCGGCCGATCAGCTCCACAAT
>JBEKYE010000368.1:0-5076 GCA_049511275.1 Bryobacteraceae bacterium | reverse complement strand
TTGGCCTTTGTCAGCGAGTCCAAGATGCTTCGAATACCATTCGCGCATCTGATCACGATTAGCGGATTTGAAGAAGACACCGCCGATTCCAAGGATGCGCCCGCGCTGCTCCATTTTGACGGACGGCTTCGACTTTTCAGGTTGCGGAGATTGCACTTCCTGTCCTCCTTTTGAGTAGACCGAGATGAGCAACAGCGAGCCGAGCGCAATTGTGCTCCAGGGTATTCCTTGCATTTGTGGATTATACACAAGTTTCGATTCGAATAGAGAAAACGGTTCGCTCAAGGTTCGCCGCGATTCACCCGTTCTAGCTGAAACCCCGGGTGGGTAGACCACCAGGGGCTATGGTCTCTCCCACCCGCTGCTACATCTTATCCGGCAGAATTTCGATGTAGTCGAGCGGCGCCGGTTCGTTGCCGCCGGGCTTGCCTTCAATGCGGATCTGGTCGCCGGGCCGCAGCGCCACACCCGCCATCACGCGCCGCGTGGAGGCCCCGGCGTCCATCCGCCGCGATGGCAGGCGCAGATCGGCGGACCACTCGTCGATCAGTTGCTCTCCCACGAACACGCGGTACTGCGAAACACCGGTAGCCAGGTCGAAGTATTCCACGCTCAAGGTGTACCAGCCGGCCGGGCCATCGAATTGCATGGTGGCGCTGCACGGCGTTGCACCTGCCGGGCAGGTGACAATTTTCCCTCCGGATGCGTCTTCTTCCGGCGCCGGCGCGATGGGACGAACCGTATAGCCCTGCAAGGTCATGGACTCTGCCTCAGTGCGTCCGGGGTAGTGCCCCACCCTGCCTTTGGCGTCGTCGATCCTCGAGGCCTTCTGGAACCACGTGTTCACCGCGTCCCGCCACACAATCGCCTGGCCGGCCTGGTATTGCAGTTGTGTCAGTATTTCGCTGTACCGCCGCTCGTCCACCAGGTCCTTCAGCGCCTTCCACTGCCGCGCATAGCCGGCCACCGCGTCCGCCCCTTCGTAGTGGGAATCGTAAATGTACTGGATAACGGTCTTGCCGGAGTGCAGTTTGTAGGTGTAGGGAACGTGGTGCAGGAAGAGCAGCAGGTCGTCGGGGCAACTCTCGAGCGATTCATAGACCTTGGCGACCTCCGGCCGGTACTGGCCAATAAATCCCGTGCCGGTGGCCACGGTGCGGTCCATGCCGGCGCCGGTTTCGTCGGCCCGATGCCACTGGCCCCAGCCGTTGCGCTCGGAGGCCTCCACGTTCACGCTGTAGTGATCGCCCACGATGTCCGTGAGGGTCTGTAAGCCTAGCGGTCCGGTGTAGTTTTCGTAGGTGCGCCAGGTGCTGAGTTGCATGGTGGAGATGGTATCGACCACTTTAGGGTCGAGCCCGAAAGTGAGTCTGGTCCATTCGTCGGCGATGCGTTTGGAGCTCAGGTCGGGATTCCAGGCCAGGCGGCCGAAGCCGTACAGGTTGGCCTGGGAAAGCTGGTTGCCGGACCAGTTGTCGTCCAGGCCGACGTTGGACACGCCCACGAAGCCGCCGGACGTGCGCTCGAAAGTCTTGCCGGCTACCAGGGCCTTGACCGGCGTGGGGGCCGCGCCCTTGGCGTGCATGTCGAAATCCAGCGTTTCCTTCCAATAGGGGACCAGGAAGACGTTGTGCTTGGCCTGCCCGAAATATTCCTGGGTGATTTGCAGCTCCACTACCTGGTTGGTCTTTTCCAGCGCGCCGAAGAGCGGCGAGGCCGGTTCGCGCACCTGGAAATCGATGGGGCCGTTCTTGATCTGGATGATGGCGTTGTCGTCGAACTTGCCGTCGAGCGAGTGGAAGTTATCCCAGGCGGCGCGCCCGCGGTCGTTCTTCAGGTTGCGCCAGTCCATGTGGTTGTCGTACACGAAGCCACGGTAGAACAGCAGGCCGCCGTGCGGTTTCAGCGCCCGTGCCACCGCGTTGGCGGCGTCGGCGTGGGTGCGGCCGTACGCGGAAGGGCCCACCCGGCCTTCCGAATCGGTCTTCATGACGAATCCAGCTAGGTCGGGCACCGCGCGATAAATGTCGTCCGCGCGGGCCTTCCACCACTCGGCGACTGCCGGGTCGAGCGGATCGAACGTGCTCAGACCGCCCATCCTCTGGGGGCTGCCGAAGTCCACGGAAATGGCCACGTGCACGCCCCAGGGGCGGAGTTCGTCGGCGATGCGCGCAATCTGCGGAGCCAGTTCCGCAGTGAGGATCTTCAGGTCCGCGTTGACATTGTTGATGGAGCAGCCGTTGATCCCCAGCGACGCCAGCAGCCGGCCGTAGTCGCCGACGCGGCTGAGATCCTCGCGGACCTTGCCGCCGTCCCAGAAAATGGAGCGCCCGCCGTAGCCGCGCTCGATGGTGCCATTCAGATTGTCCCAATGATTCAGCCAGCGGACGGGCGCGTAGGGGGTTTCTCGCTGGTCCAGGCCGGCGATGGTCTCGCCGATGGCGATTGTGCGCAGCAGGGCGAAGGCGCCGTAGAGCAGGCCGCGGTCATTGGAGGCGGTGATGATGGTGTAGCGAAGCGGTCCATTGGCGGCGGATTTCAGCCAGAAGGCGTCGGCCCCCAGGCGGACGTCGGGCAGCAGGCGCGGTGCCGCGCGGCGGATCTGGTCGACGGTTCCCACCAGGATGGCGCTCTCGCCCGGAAGGGCGGATTCGGCGCGCAGCGTGCGGCCCAGCATGCCTTTCAAGCCGCGGATGAGTTCGGCGCGAGCGCTCGCGGCGACCGGGGATTGGTCGAGCACCGCGACGACCGCGGGCACGGCCTGACGGACCTGATCGAGAGCGGCGCCTTGGAGCGGGGCGTATCGCAGCCAGGCATCGTAGCCGGTTTCGCCGTGCAGCGCGGCGACGGCTAAGAGAGAGAGCAGACCGAATTTCGACACTGGGATTCTCCTACGAATTGACGCCGGAGGCCAGGTAGCCCCCGTCGACCGCGATGCACTGGCCGGTAAGAAAGCTGACCGCATCGGAAGAGAGCAGCACCGCCAGCCCCACCAGCTCTTCGGGCGAGCCGAAGCGCTTCATGGGCGTGCGCATGAGAATCTCCTGGCCGCGGGCGGTTCCCATCACCAGGTTTCGATTCAGCTCGGTGGGGAAAACGCCGGGCGCGATGGCGTTGACGACGATACCGTATTCGGCCCACTCGCAGGCGAGGCTGCGGGTGAGCGACAGGATGGCGGTTTTCGCGGCGCAGTAAGCGGCCACCTGGTGAAACGCCAGGAACGAACCGAGCGACGCAATGTTGATGATGCGGCCGTGGCCGCTCGCGGCCAGCAGCCCATGGAACGACTGGCAGGCGCGCAGGACGCTCATCAGGTGGGTATCCATCAGCGCCGAGAAGCGGAACTCGTCCACGCTGACGGTGGGCTCTTTGAAGGTGTAGCCGGCGGCGTTGATCAGAATATCGGCGTGGCCGAGTTTGGCCACGACGGCTTCGCGCAGCGCGTTGATGGACTCGCGGTTGCGGGCGTCGGCGGCGCAGCGCACGGTTTGGCGGCCGAGAGCTTCGATTTCGGCGGCGGCGGACTCCACTTCTTTCTCGCGCCGGCCGGTGGCCACCACGTGCGCGCCGTGCCGTGCGAGTCCCACGGCCAGGGCCCGGCCGATGCCGGAGGTGCCGCCGATGACCACGGCGACGCGGTCTTCAATATTCAGATCGTTTGCGAACATACTGGTGGTTCCGTTCTAGAGGTTGAGGAACATGGCGCCATCCTCCACGCTCAGCTCGATCGCGGCCGCGGCGGCGGCTTCGTCCAGGGCGGCGCGCAGCATGGCAACGGGGTCCGGGCCGTTGGCGAGCCGGCGCATCAGGCCTTCGCCTTTTTTGGCGCCGGCCGAAAGGACGATCTTCAGGCCGCGGCGTTTGCATTTCACCACCGTGCCGTCTTCTAGAATGACGTTCATCGGTTTGATGTAGGCGTCCACGTAGTGCGCGCCGATGCCGGACTTGTCGGCGGTGAATTCGGGGAGCTTCCCGGCAGCCGCGAGATTTAGGTCGCAAAGTTTGATCTTCATAAGGAATCCAGGTATTGGTCGATGGCGTGGCGGAAGGCGCGAATGTGTTCCGGAGTGCTGCCACAGCAGGCGCCGATGAGGTTGGCGCCGGCCTCGAGCAGCGGCACCACGCCTTCCACCATCTGCTCCGGCGTTTCGTCGTAGACCACGCGCATATTGATGAGCTTGGGCTGGCCGGCGTTGGGTTGGACCATCACCGGCAGGCCGGTGACCTTCTTATAGCGCTCCACGGCGTGGCGGGCGCGGTGCATGTCCATTCCGGTGCCGCAGTTCAGGGCTACCATGTGGGCGCCGTGTTCTTCCATGAAGACGGCGGCGCGCTCGGGATTGATGCCCATCATGGTGCGGAAGGTGGATCCGTCGAGCGTGACGTCGTAGGCCATGGAGCCGATGATGGTGGCGGCGCCGGCTTCGCGGGCGGCGTGGATTCCGAGCAGCAGCTCTTCGAGAGAAGTCTGGGTCTCGATGATGATGGCGTCGGCCCCGGCATCCACCAGGGCGGTGGCCTGCTCGCGGAAAGCGTCGCGCACCTGGGCTTCGGTGAAATCGCCATAGGGCGAGAGGAGGCCGCCGAAAGGACCCATATCGCCGATGACGAATCCGGGGCGTCCGTCGAAGGCGCGGCGTGCGATTTCCACTCCGGCGCGATTGATTTCCGCGACATGGTCGGCGTGGGAGTGCCGGTTCAACATGATGCGCGAACCGCCGAAGGTGTTGGTGAGGATGCAATCCGAGCCGGCTTCGGCGTAGCGGCGCTGGATGGCTAGGACGCGATCGGGGTGCGTGAGATTCCAGGCCTCGCCGCAATTGCCCTGCTCCAGGCCGGCCAGCATCAATTGCGTTCCCATGGCGCCATCGCCCAGCAGGGGGCGTTCGCGGACAGCTTCGTGCAACGGCTTCCTGGTGGAGGGTTTCATTAATACATCTCGCATTCCGCAAAGACCGCTCCCTCACGGTCGCGGCTCGCATGCGAGCCGCGCGCGTTAGCAAGCGGTCCTGCCATACGTGAATGTCTAGCGGTTGTCGGCATGAATTTCCGGATGGTGCAGCGCGTAGTGAATGG
>JBEKYE010000367.1:0-5134 GCA_049511275.1 Bryobacteraceae bacterium | reverse complement strand
CCTCGGACTTGGATAGCTGCAATTTCAGTCGATTGTAGGCTCGCATGTCTCTAGCATACGGCCAAAACATTCTACATAAAACACGTTTTATAAGTTATTTTTCAAGCGGTCATGACACTAGTACCTTGACCGCATGATGTTGTTCTCTTGCGGGCAACCACTCCCTCACGGTCGTGGCTCGCATCGGAGTTGTAAGCACGATGTGGCGGCCACGGAAAGGCACTAAACCACCAGGTCAGAGGACCAGTGCTTTGACCGGCTGATGTTGCTCTTGTCCGGGAAACCACTCGCTCACGGTCGTGGCTCGCATCGGAGTTTCCGGGTAGTGGGACTGCGGGCACTTTAGCGGGATGGTCCAGCGCCCCTCATTGCCCAGAAAGGTCGAGGAGCAAAATGTCAGAGCGCTTCTGCACCCGCTCTAAAACAACTTCATGGCCGCTTGGGGAGATGTCGAAGTCCCGAATGTCAAAATCGTCGGGGAGGTTGGTCAACTGCCGCTCGGCGCCGGTGTCCGGGTCGGTTATCCAAAGATCTTTGTGCTCAAGACTTCCACGCAGGAAAGCGAGTCCACGTTCTCCCGAGAGGAATTTAAGGTGTCGAGCGCCCCGGGTCAAGTTCGTTAGAGCCGGAAGCGGATGCGTGACACCCTCGGGCGTCACGGCTTTCACTGAAAACGTCGTGCCAGTGTCGGGTCCCGAGTAGACCACAAAGCGACCGGAGGGCTGCCATGCCGGATCTACCGAGTAGTCGCGGAGAAAGACAGATGCGGGACCGCCATTGACCGGTACTTGGAACAGGTGCGGTACACCGTGATCGTTCGCAGCCGAGGTAATCGATCGGCCATCCGGCGTCCATGCCGGAGAGCCCTGCAGCTCGAGTGAATCGGCAACCACCCGCGCGTTGGTCCCGTCCGCCTGCATCACATACAGCAGGGTCTCCGAGCGTTGACGGACCGAAAATGCGATACGTCCGCCATCGGGAGAGATGGCGGGGCCGCCAATGATTTGCGCTCCACGGCCACTCCACAGTTCCGTGTCCGCTCCGTTCGCCCGCTTCCAAATGCTTTCGCTACCGCCGGCCGAAGAGACACATATAAGATAATCGGGGCCCAGTCGCGGAGAGAACGCGCTAGCGGGCGTCAGAGAGATGCGATCCGGGGGCGACACCTCGGCGCCTGAATCGTTGATCCGCAATCGCCAGAGGGTTCTCTTCGAACTGGCGCGCGTGACAACCAGGCGCCTGCCACCTGTCGCGGCGGCCAGTGACGTGTACCGGTCCGGACCAAAAGTGAGCCGGTGAGAAATGCGGCGCTCGACGTCCATGCTGTACAGCCACGGTCCTGAACCGTCGGGATCACCGGCGAGGTACATCAACGTACGTCGATTCAGCAAGACTGGATAGCTCACGCGCCCATTGTGCGACGTGATCCGTTCCGGCATTCCGCCAGTCGGCTTAATGCGCCAGATGTCCAGCTTGTCCGGAAGCGAGCCGTAGACGTAGTAGATGAACCGATTGTCGGGCGCCCACAATGGAAAGTGAGAATGCAGGCCCGCTGGTGCAGTGAAGATTGGCGGTCCCTGCGGATGTGGCGCGCCGTCCGAAACGAAAAGCGGGTCTCCGGAAGCCGCTGTATGGTATGTGAGCCGCGAACCGTCGAGCGACCAATCGAACTCCGCCGCGCCTTCCAGATAGAGCCTGGCCTGTCCGCCCAGCGTCGGCACCGCCCATATCCCGATCTGCCAGCTTGGGCCGGCTGGCTTGCGAGACCAAAACAGGACCAGGGAGCTATCGGGCGAAAACCCTAGAGACCGGACCGAGGGATTGACAAGTTCCGGAACGTTCCCGCGAGTCAGGTTTTGGAAGTGTCCCGAACCGGGTTGCGTGACCCAGACATCGGTAGGTCCCTCTCGGCTCGACAAAAAAGCCACGAACTTGCCGTCGCGCGAGACAGCGGCCTCGTGCTCCGTTCCGTCGAAATCGGTCAAGGTCTCAAATCGCGCTTCCCCGATGGGGTTTCGCCACAAGCGTTCCGTCTCTTGAACCCAGACGATGGCGCCGGTCGCCAGCCCTATGGCTACCGCTGCAGCGACCAGCCAGACGCGTTGGCGTGTTTTCCTTCCGGGTGGCGCAGGTTGGGACGCCATGTCCCGTAAGCGAAAGACCGGTATGTATCCGCCCTTCGGTACCTCGACGACGATTCCATCGTCTCTTCCTTCGCCCAGGTAATATTCAGCCAGGCGGGCGCGAAGCCGGCTGGCTTCGGTGCGCACGATGGAGTCCTGCGAAGGATCGTGGTCCGGTCTGCGCCCAAACACCTCGACGGCAATTACGGATTCCTTGAGCTGGTTATCGCTGCCTTCCAGATGCCGTTCGGCCAGGAACCTGAGGAACCGGCTCATTCGCTCATTGCGAAGGAACCCAGGGCTCGCCAGGACCCGTTCCATCTCTCGGCGCACGCCCTCGGGGTCTGTCGGCGCGATGGGCACGGCTTCGAGTATACATCTTGTTTTCAGCGACGTGCAAATGTATGAAACATACTTTCAACCTGTCCCGACTTGCTCCTTTTACTCACCAGGAGCATCGTGAAAGCTTGATTGTCCCGACTAAGAAGATCCAAAAGGAGGAGTCATGGAAGTTCGATACAGACGAGTATTTTTCGGCATCGCTCTGGCGCTGGGGGCTGGGCTGGTGCTGGCTCAAGATTTAAGGATCGTGCACTTTAAGGGTGTGGTCAACGACTACTCGCCTTCAACGGTATCCGGCGGCACGTGGGAAATTCGCGGCGTATGGTCTCTGGACGTGCAAAGAACCGGCACGGCTAATTTTACGGCGGACTTGACGATGGAGACATCCGACTACGGGATTACCGATAGCACTCAGGTGGATCCCACAAACCCCGCGACGCGCAGCCCGCACACTCACCATATCAGCATGACCAACGCCACGGTCAGCTACGACACGTCCGTCTGCCCCGCCAACAGCCCTGCCACCACTGGTTCGGGTGTGGTAGTCACCAGTACGGCTACCACTACGGGGAATGGAAGCCCAGCGGCCTTTGAGTCTAAGGGCCCGTCGACACTCCAGGTCTGCATCACCGGAGGGTCGACGGTCGAGTTTTCGAACATGAGTCTGGTGTACACCGGACCGGCAACCGGACATTTCGGTCCACAAGCGATCCACGGGGTGGTCACCCAGGTTTCAACAAAGTAGGCTGAGTGGACGACGTGCGCACGCACGATCGACATCTGCCATGGCGATTAGAAGCGACCTTAGGTCCAGCCAGCGGCGTCGTCGCCTGCCTCCATGATTGTCTCCTCGAACGCAAGCCGAACGTAGGGCGCGATGGCATCGAGGGGAAGCGAGGCACCTCTCCAAGGCATGGGCATTGCGGTTCGCGATACGATGACGTTTCATGCGCGTTATCGCCGCCGCTACACTCACCCGATTCAGCGAATCCATTCTGCTCGCCGCGGGCGCTCCCGCGCGCAAGGCTTCGGTTGTCGCCCATTCGCTGGTGGCTGCCAACCTGCGCGGCGTCGATTCACACGGGATCCAGCTTCTGACCTACTATATCGACCAGCTTCTGGCACGCGAAATGGACGCCGTCACCGACGGCGCGGTGGTCACCGAGTCCGGGGCGTGCATGCTCTTCGATGGCCGCAACGGGATCGGCCAGTGGGTAGCGGAGACCTGCTGCGGCCACGCCATCCGCCTCGCCGGCGAGCATGGCGTGGGAGTGGTAACCGCGCGCGAGTCCAACCATTTTGGAGCCTGCGCGTGGTGGGCGCAGAAGATGCGCGCCGCCGGCATGATCGGTATCGTCTTCTGCAATGCTTCGTCCATCGTGCCGCCGTGGCAGGGCCGGGCAGGCCGCCTGGGCACCAATCCCATCTGCATGTCGGTGCCCGGCCCGTGGCTGCTCGACATGGCTACCACCACCGTGGCCGCCGGCAAAATCTTCAAAGCCTTCATCAACCAGCAGCCGGAAATCCCGAGTGGCTGGGCCTGCGACTCGACGGGCGTTCCCACCACCAACACCGTCGATGCCTATCACGGCATGCTGATGCCGCTGGGCGGGTATAAGGGCAGCGGTCTGGCCTTCATGGTGGAGATCCTCTGCGCGGTGTTGAGCGGCGGCGCCCTCGCGACCGAGGTGAGCGGCATCCGTTTCCGCGGGCGCCCGGTGCGAACCAGCCAGATGTACATCGCCATCGATGTCGCCCGTTTCCTGCCGGTGGAGGAGTTCACGGCCCGCATGGAGAAACTGGTGGGACTGGTGAAATCCACACCGCCCGCCCCCGGCTACGACGAAGTGATGGTGGCCGGCGACCCCGAATGGCGGATGGAAGCCGAGCGTCTGAAAAACGGCATTCCCATCCCGGACGGCAACTGGGAAACACTCGTCAAAACTGCCGCGCGAGTGGGAGTGGCCGCGCCGGAATGAGTGGCGCCAGCGCCGGATGGGCGTTGCCCTTATCGAAAAGGTCCTGGCACCTGGACGGAATTCCCCGTGAGATAATACTCAGTTCTCCCGGCTGCCCGCTCTGCGCCGATAGGGCGCTGAAGACGAAGCCGGAAGACTGGAATTACGATGGCCAAGACCGACTTCAAGTCCGTGGACGAGTACATCGCCTCGCAGCCCGAGGCCGTGCAGGGAGCACTCCAGCGCGTGCGGGGCATCATCCGAAAGGCCGTGCCTGGAGTCGAGGAGGTGATCTCGTACAAGATCCCCACGTACAAACTGCACGGTGGCGCTGTGCTCTATTTCGCCGGGTGGAGGCAGCACTACTCGCTCTACCCCGCCACCGATCGGGTCGTCGAGGCCTTCCAGGACGACCTTGCGCCATACGAGGTCAGCAAGAGCACGATCCGCTTCCCGCTCTCCGGGCCCGTCCCCGTGAAGTTGATCGAACGCATCGCGAAGTTCCGCGCGAAGGAAGTCGTGGAGCGCGAAATGGCGAAGGAGGCCGTACCGAAGAAGCGCTAGGCTCCTGATTCCGAAGTCCCTTTAACGCTCCCTCACGGTCGCGGCTCTGCTTCGCAGTCGTCCGCGCGGGCAGGCCGGCGGCCCGACGACGCAGCAACCGCGCGCGAGTCCCAGTCGCGCAGGGCTGTTTTCATTGGTTGCGGAACT
>JBEKYE010000366.1:0-5166 GCA_049511275.1 Bryobacteraceae bacterium | reverse complement strand
ATAGGTCCCGCGGATAAATGCGTCCCCTTTTGCCGTCCGGATCACCAGCCAGTCCAACACGCCGCGCCAGATGGAGTTCGGATTGCGCATCCACTTCTGACCGGCCGGGAGTGAGGGATAGCAAGAAGGCCGGGGAATCGACCAGGTTCCCCGGCCGTTTTTCGCGCGAAAGGGGCGGGGCGGCATGCGCAACACCACAATCAAGCCGGTGTCGTGCTTGAGGCCAGATAATGGTCCTGGCCGAGCGCAAACCGGATGCGGTCAACCTCCTGAATCGGTTTGAGGAATGCCGCTTCCTCCAGCGGCCAGAGCGTGGCCAGTGGAGCGCTCGAACCGGAAGTCAGCAGCAGGCAATTCACCGCCCGCCGCGCGGCTTCATTGGCTGCCTCCATGCAGGCGATATCCGTATAGGTGCGTACGTAGTCCGAAGCCACGAATAAGTTTTGCAACTCCACCTGGGCTTCCGGCCGATACTGAAGCGAACCGGCGATGTTGATCAGCAGCGGCTCGGCGTTGGTGGCGAGGCTGGGGTTGGGGAACTGAATGTCCGGATCGAGAAACCAGGCAACCAGGTTGGCGTCGTCGATGGGCATGGCCCCGCCAACGTTCAAATGCTGCTTGAGTTGTGTCCAGACCTCGTCCTTGATCTCATCCGCGGTGCATGCCTGCGCGGGCTTGCCATACACCACTCCGGGCGCCTCCCACTCGGAGATATCCACCGAGAGGATTCCGCGGACGTTGCCGCTTCCGAATTGCGACAGGTCCACATTGGTCCAGAACTGCCGCTGCGAGATGGAAGTCAGGGCCCACGGCGAGTCGAGGTAGATGGCATGACCGTTCACCAGCGGCGCATCCTCGGAGAGATAGAACTGGATTCCGTTCATCCACCGGGTAGTCAGCTTGTCCAGGTTGGCGAGCGACGGCGCTGCCCGTTTCAGATCATCGGTCAGCAGCGCGGTCATCACCTCCACCGGCATGGCCGCAATATAGAAATCCGCGGTGATGCGCGAAGGCCCGGAAGCGCTCTCCAGCAGCGCGCCGGTCACTCGCGCGCCATCCGTCTCGATTCCGACAGTCTGAGTTCCGAGATGGAATTCCACGCCCAGTTTCTGCAGGTACAGAACCCAAGGGTAGATCCAGACGTCATTGGTGGGACCCGACAACAGCCGGTCAAACACCTGGTCCGGGGATATCAGCCCATACAGCAACTGCAGTAGAGTGCAGCCGACCGTCCGGGTACTGCCCTCTTCGGCCCGCATGGCGACCAGGGAGCGCGTCAGGCCCTGCCCCAGATATGCCTGATAGGTTTTGGACATGCGCGGCGCCGCAATGAAGTCCCACCAGGCGATGTTTTCATACTCCTTAAGCCGCCGCTCGGGGCAACTTGTGGCCACAGTCAACAGTTGGCCGACGAAGAAAGTCAATTCGTCGAGGGGGACACCGAGAGGCGTGAAAAGCTCAACCAGAAACACCCGAAAATCTTCCAGGGTGGTGGGGGAACGGGCGAGCCATGTGATCTCGGTCTGCCCGGCCCTTGCCAAGAGGATGCGCGTCGCCACGCTGAGATTATCGAACGTGTTGCCCCGGGCGCCGTAGGGTGTGCGGCGCATGGTGTCGGTGACGTGCTTGTAGAAACCCGGGAAGAACCGGAAACCGTGCTCACCGGGAAGGGGCTTATGGCCGGTCCCGGCCGAATTCGGCACGTCCATACTACGGGCCTTGCCGCCCAGCACCGGCTTGCGCTCGTAGACTTGAACCTCGAATCCACGCTCCGCCAGTTCATGCGCCGCGCTGAGACCCGCAACCCCTCCGCCGAGAACGGCAACGGTCTGCTGCATTTCGTCAATTATTACACGGCATCAGGACGGTGACCAGCAGCGCGGGCATTACTACGCCCTGGAGGCATAAATGCGTCCCCTTTTGCTTGGATGTCCCCTTTTGCTCCTCGCGCGCGTCTTCGCTGATTCCCGGCGCGAGAAAATGCGTCCGTCCCCATTCCCCCATTCCCCCAACTTCCTTTCCTACTTCGGGGCTTCCCGCCTTGTTGGGGAAACCGGGGACGGAACGTAACCCGGCGGAAACCGGAAGGTCCAGAGAATTACGTTTCGAGCTTAAAGCGGGTGGATGCCAGGCCGTACATCCTGCGCCAGAAGAGGCGGTTGACGGTCACCACCAGCGCGGCCATCACTACGGTTGCGCCCAATAGCATGGCGACGTTGTTGTGCTCAGTCGCGCGGCTGATGATGGCGCCCAGACCGATGGTCGAGTAGGTCTTGTGCTGGACGGTGGAGTATTCGGCCACGATGCTGGCGTTCCAGGCGCCGCCGGATGCGGTCACGAAACCGGTGATCAGGTAGGGGAAAATACCCGGCAGCAGGAGCCTGCGCCAGCGTTCGAAGTTGCTCATGTGGAAGATGGAGCAGACTTCCTTGAGGTCCGTGGGGATGGCGGTGGCGCCGGCGATCACGTTGAACAGGATGTACCACTGCGTGCCGAGCAGCATCAGCAAGATGGAGCCGACGCCCAGGCCGCCGCCGGCGCGGATCAGAGCCAGCAGCACGATGGGGAATACCGCCGTGGCGGGCACCGAGGCGGCGATCTGCGCCATGGGTTGAAACAGCGCGGCCAGGCGGGGCCGCAGCCCGATATAGACTCCCACCGGGATGGTCCATAGGCCGGCCAGCGCGAGAGACAGCAGCACGCGAAGGAAAGTGGCGCCCGCGCCCACGAAGATCCGGCCCACTTCGGGCGGCGAAAGGGCCGAGAGCATCATGCCCATCCGCACCACGGCATAAAGAACCACGAGCAGCGCCGCGGCGCCGGCCGCGCGGACCATCCAGCGCCGCGCCGCGCCGGGCGGGTGTGGGGCGCCCGCGGCGGCCTGCCTGTCGGCGAAATACAGATCGATGCGTTCGCGCGCCGGCTCGACGGCGACGCGGCGGATAACGGCCAGAACCTGCGAGCGGCGCAGCAGCGCGAGGATGGGGGAGCGCGGCGTCTGGGCGGCTTCCACCTGCTCGAGCTTGAATTTCTCGGCCCAGGCGATGATGGGTCGCCACAGGAGCTGGTCCATCAGCACGATGACGGCGATCATGGTGGAGAGGCCCCACGCGATGGAGCGCATGTCGGCGTTATCGGCGGCGGTCTGCAGGTACGAGCCGAGCCCCGGCAGGCGCACGCTGTTGCCGAGGACGAAGGCTTCGCAGGCCATCAGAAAAAACCAGCCGCCGGCCACCGACATCATGGAATTCCATACCAGGCCGATGGCGGAGCAGGGCATCTCAAGCTGGGTGAAGCGCTGCCACCAGTTGAGGCGGAAGACCTGGGCGGCCTCCACCAGCTCATGCGGAATGTTCTTGGTGGAGGAATAGACGCTGAAGGCCATGTTCCAGACCTGGCCGGTGAAGATCAGCAGAATGGAGCCGAGCTCCACGCCGAACTGGCGCGTGGGAAAGAGCGCCACCATGGCTGCCATGACGGGCGGCAGGAAGCTCAGCACGGGGATGGATTGCAGGGTGTCGAGCAGCGGAATCATGATGCGCTCGGCCCGGGCGTTGTGCGCGGCGATCTGGCCATAAACGATGGCGAAGACCAGGCTCAAAAAGTAGGCCACCAGGATGCGGGCCAGCGAGTAGAGGGCGTAGAGCGGCAGCGCGCCAGGCGTGAGATGAAGCGGCGGCTGGGTGTTGACGGGCTGGGTCCAGTAATGCGTGAGGGCCAGCAGGCCATAGAACACGGCCAGCACGGCCACGAGGATGGGCAGGTCGCGCAGCAGGGACGCGGCGGTGGATGCCGGCAGGCGGCCCCACAGGGGCATGCTGCGGGAGTTGCGGGTGGCGTTGTCTACGTCGGGGCGCCCGGCCATTAGGGTTCCAGCACTTCGGCCTGGGTTTCGGCTGCGTGGTCGTGCGCGCGCAGGCGGTCGGTTTCGGAATCGTAAGTGAAGATGCGGGCGTAGCGGCCCCAGGTGAGGGCGGTTTCAATCTGGCGGCGCACTTCTTCTTCGGAGAAGTGTTCGTCCAGCACGTCGCGGAAGAACTCGAGCGGCATGGAGTGGTCGCTCTTACTGGCGAGGGCACTCAACATCTGCTGCAGCAGGGGCACGTGGATGAGGGCGGCGATGCGGAACAGAGTGGCGCGCTCTTCGATACCGGCTTCCGCAAACTGCTTGCCCTCGGGAGCGATCTCGAGATCGCCGCGCACGGAGCGGGCAAAGCCCAGCAGGGTGGCGGCTTCCACGATGGGCAGCAGGTCGTCCAACTCCATCTGCAACTCGTCGGCGATTTTATAGAGATCTTCCTTGCCGCCGCGCTCGTTGAGCAGCTCGAGCAGGCCGCCCACGGAACCGGGGCGCGCATGCGGCAGCATCTGCCAGACTTGTTTGGCGGCGGCGGAGGGCGGGGCGGTGACCAGGTCGGGCTGGGTCATCAGCTTGTAGATGTAGTCGACGTAGAGCAGGAACTCGGCGGCGGCGCGGTCGCGGGGCTGGGGCAGGGGAATGGGGAAATCGGCGCGCATGCGGGCGGGGTTGCGGCCGAGGACCAGGACGCGGTCGGCCAGCAGCACGGCTTCCTCGATGTTGTGGGTGACCACGAAAATGCTCTTAGTGGGAATTTTTTTCTGGGTCCAGAGCTCGAGAAGCTCGCCGCGCAGGTTCTCGGCGGTGAGCACGTCGAGCGAGGAGAAGGGTTCGTCCATGAAGAGGATTTCCGGTTCCACGGCCAGGGCGCGGGCGAACCCCACGCGCTGCCGCATGCCGCCGGACAGTTCCTTGGGGTAGGCGGTTTCGAAACCGTGCAAACCGACCGAGGCGAGCGTGCGCAGGGCGCGGCGGCGGCGTTCGGCCTGGTCCATGCCGCGCGCCATGAGCGGCACTTCCACGTTCTCAATGACGGTGAGCCAGGGAAAAAGCGCGAAGCTTTGGAACACGATGGCGACGCTGGGGGTGGATTCCGCCAGCGCCTTGCCGTGCCAGAGCACTTCGCCGGCGGAGACCGGCGTGAGCCCGGTAAGCATGCGCAGCAGGGTGGACTTGCCGCAACCGGAGGGACCGAGCAGGGCGACGATCATGCCGGGCGAGATGGACAGATCGGTGGGCGCGATGATCTGGAGGGGGCCTCCGTCGGGCCGCTCGTGGGATTTCTCGATTTTGCGGGCTTCGATGAT
>JBEKYE010000365.1:0-5221 GCA_049511275.1 Bryobacteraceae bacterium | reverse complement strand
GGCGCGCGCATCCAGGCCTATGGCACGGTGGACGAGTTGAACTCCTTCGTGGGCGTGGCGCGCTCGACCGTCGCGGAGATGGCGGCGGGCGAACCCCGCTTCGCGGTGCTGGGGGCCATCCTGCTGCGCGTGCAGCACGAGCTCTTTAATTTGGGGTCGATCCTGGCGACCCTGCCGCAGGACGTGCATCCCAAGCAGGCGCGCGTCACCGAAACGGAAGTGGCGCAACTGGAAACCGAGATGGACCGCATGAACGAAGAACTGCCGCCGTTGCGCTCCTTCGTGCTGCCGGGCGGAAGCCGGCTGAACGGGGAGTTGCACGTCTGCCGGACGGTGTGCCGCCGCGCCGAGCGGGCCGCGGTCGCGCTCGCCCGGGCGGAGAATATTCCTCCGGAGACGCTTCGATACTTGAACCGGCTGGGCGATGCCATGTTCGTGTGGAGCCGCTGGGCCAGTCACGTGGCCGGGGCGCCGGAGACTTTGTGGGAACCTAATCAGGCAGCCTCGGGGCGGTCTGATGGATAATCTAAGGATAAGGAGAAATCGATGCAAGAGAATTCGGCAAGGCCGTTGGCCATCGGCCTGACAGTTCTGGGTGGTTTGGCGCGATTCGCGCAAAACCTGAATTTCGCGCCCGTAGGGGCTTTGAGCCTCTTTGCCGGCGCGCGCCTGCGGGGATGGCAGGCTTACCTGTTGCCGATCGCATTAATGGCGGTGACGGACCCGTTTCGGGGTGGCTACTCCTTCGCAACCCCGTTCGTCTATGCCAGCTTCCTGATCAACGTCTGGATTGGCTCGCGGCTCCGCGGCACGGAGAGTCCCAAGTGGATTGGCGGAGCGGCCCTCGTCGGAAGCGTGCAATTCTTCCTGCTCTCCAACTTCGGGACGTGGCTGGCTCCCGCCGGCGCTTATAGCCACACCCCGGCCGGGTTGATCGCATGCTACATCGCGGCCATTCCGTTCTTCCGCAACACGCTGGTTTCGGACCTGCTCTTTGCGGCCGTCTTCTTCGGGCTGCACGCGGTGCTGAGCCGCACGGTGGTGCGGTCTGAGCGCGTGGCGGCGCAGACCGCGTAGCGTGAAAACATTGCTGGCGTGGAGCTCCGGCAAGGACAGCGCCTGGGCGCTCGGCCGGCTGCGGCAACAGGGCATTCCCGTGGCCGCCCTGCTCACCACCATTAACCAGAGCGCGGACCGCGTGGCCATGCACGGCGTGCGGCGGCGGCTGCTTGAGGCGCAGGCGGAATCGGCCGGGCTTCCGCTATGGGTGGTCCCGCTGCCGTGGCCTTGCACCAACCAGGATTACGAATCGCGTATGGCCGCGGCCTGCGCCAGGGCCGTGGCGGAAGGCTTTGACGCGATAGCTTTCGGAGATCTGTATCTGCGCGACGTGCGGCAATACCGCGAACGCCAGTTGGCCGGTACGGGTCTCCAGCCGATGTTCCCGCTTTGGGAACTGCCTACGGCTTCGCTCGCGCGCGAGATGATCGCGGCGGGATTGCGGGCGCGGATCTCCTGCGTGGATTCGAAGGTCCTCGACGCGAGTTTCGCCGGCCGCGAATTCGACCTCGCTTTGCTCGATGATCTGCCGGCCGCCGTCGACCCGTGCGGCGAAAACGGCGAGTTTCATACCTTTGCCTATGACGGCCCGATGTTTCGCTCGCCGCTGCGCGTGGAGTCCGGCGAGATCCGCCACGTCGATGGCTTTGTTTACGCGGATTTGCTGCCTTGCACCGAATCGCCTCACTAATCGCCAGCGCCGCCGGGATCGTCGATCGGCTGGGGGAAATGGTCCGTCCGGAGGGGCGCACCCCGGCTTCGGGGCCACGCGGGGCGCGTTATGATGAGCTTGTGACATGGCGCTGATCGCGGTTTCGGGCCATCCCGGCTGCCGGTTCGAGGAGCTGGCGCGCATCAGCGCGCAGCGGCTGGGTTTCGAGCTGCTGACGCAGTCGCGGCTCCGCGTTCTCATTGAAAGGGAATTTGGCGCGGATGTGCGGATTCCCGACAAGGCCTATCCCAGCCTGGTGACGTCGATTCTGGCGCGGGCCGCCACCGAGGCGCACCTGGTGTATTGCGCCGTCGGCGGCGAGTTGCAGGCGCGCCATTTCGCGGGCATGCTGCGCGTGCACGTGGTGGCGCCGGAAAGCGTGCGCATCGGCAATCTGATGCTCGACAACCACATGGAGCGCGCCGCCGCCCGCCAATTGCTGCTGCAACTGGAGGCCGAGGAACGCACCAGCCGCAAAGCCAAGTTCGGCAAGACGCGCGCCACCGCCGACCTTTTCGACCTGGTGCTGAACGCCGAATCCCTGACCTCCGAGCAGATGGCCGAATTGATCGAAACCGCCATAGGCGCCACGGGGCTGAAGGAGCGCGGTTACCTGGCGGCCGCCGCCGAGGCGCAGCTCCAGTTTCAGATGCGCCTCAAGCTGGCGCGCTTCGGGATGGTTCCGCCGGACCACGTGACCCTCCGCAAGAAGGGCTTCGCGCATCAGAGCGAGGAGATGTTCGCCAACCTGCTGGATTTTTACCGCATCGCGTGGGAGTACGAGCCGCGCAGTTTTCCGGTGCAGTACGGCACCGACGGCGTGGTTCTGGAATCATTCACCCCCGATTTTTATTTGCCGGAATTCGATCTCTACGTGGAACTGACCACCATGAAACAATCCCATGTGACGCGCAAGAACCGCAAAGTGCGGCTGCTGCGCGAGCTGTACCCGCGCCTGAACATCCAGGTCTTCTACCAGAAGGATTTTGAGAACCTGATCTTCAAGTACGGCTTGGCGGAACGGCAGGTGCAGGCATGAGCGCGGCCACGCTGCCGGGAGTGGAGCGCGTTCTGTTCACCGAGGAACAGATCGAGGAGCGGATTCGCGAAGTCGCGGCCCGCATTTCGCGCGATTACCAGGGCAAGACCTTGAAGCTGGTGGGCGTCCTCAAGGGGTCGGTGTTCTTCCTGACCGCCTTGGCGCGGCGCATCGAGGTTCCGCTGAAAATCGATTTCCTGGCCATTTCCAGCTTCTCCAACAAGAGCGGCGCTCCCGGTCTGGTGCGCATCGCCAAGGACCTGGATGAGAGCATCGAGGGCGAAGATGTTCTGCTGGTGGAAGACATCGTCGACACCGGCTTCACGCTGCGCTATCTGCTGCAGGCGCTGGCGGGGCGCGGGCCGAATTCGCTGGCCGTGTGCACATTTCTGGACCGCAACTCGCGGCGCATCGTGCAGGCTCAGGTGGATTACCGCTGCTTCGAGATTCCCGACCGCTTTGTGGTGGGTTTCGGCCTGGATCACAACCAGCTCTATCGCAACCTGGGCTACGTAGCGGTGATGAAGCCCGACAAAGGTGCGCCGCAACACTAAGAGGGCCCCAAAGAGCCACCCGCCTGTCATCTTCTGTTTATCAAAGCGGGAGTAATATCAAAATTAAGAAAGAACAGTAGGAAAGAGTGCGGCTCCATGAGATCCCGGATCTTGTTCGTTTCCGGGCATCCAGACGATGCCCGCCGCCTCGCGCCCATGTTGCAGGCGCTCCCGATTGTTATGGAACAGGTGGGAACGCTCGAGCAGGCGCGCAACCAGCTTCGGCAGGGTGACTATCAGATCATTCTTACGGAAGCGATTTTGCCCGATGGAGACTGGCTGGATGCCCTGCATCTGGCCCGCGAACACGTGGGCGAGATCAAGGTGATCGTGACCGATCCGCAGGCCGATGCCCGCTTCTGGGCCGAAGTCCTCAATCTGGGCGGGTATGACTTGCTCGCGCAGCCGTTTTATGAGCCCGAGGTGCGCCGCATTTTGTATAACGCCTGCTCGTGCCAGCCGTGCCGTACGGTCTGCGCCGCCATGTGATGGCCCGCAGAATTTGCCGCGCGCCACAGCTAGCCGGCCCGCTCGCTTCGTCGCACGATGCGTATGACAGGGCGCGAACTGCGCAACAGGATGGCGAGCACCAGGCCGAGCCACACGATAGTGCCGGCCGTGCCGGCGATCATGTACTCCAGCGGCCGGTGCGGCCTGGGAAGCACCCACAGGATCAGCCACACCAGCGCGGCGCACGCCAGCACCGCGCCGCCGATCTGCACTATCCGGCGCTTGAGGAACCACCTCACGCGCCCATTGTATTCGCGCGCCTGCTGCTAAGATAGTAGGCAGGTGTGCAGCAGGGTTCCATAACGAAAGTTGGCATTGCGGCCGCTCTGGCCGTGTTGCTCTTCGCCTGCCGCGGCACTCCCCAAACCACACCTCCGCTGGGCGAAGCCTTCGTGGGACCGGCCACGCTCAACCTGCGAAGCGATATTCCCACCCAATCCGCCACTGTGGCCGTGGTGCGGCACGGAGACCGGCTGGTGATTCTGCAGCACCGCCGCTCCTTTCTGAAGGTGCGCGCGCCCAATGGCGCCGAGGGTTGGACCGACGAGCGGCAGTTGCTGGCGGCCTCCGATATGGCCTCCCTGAAGGACCTGGCGGCGCGGGCGGCGCGCATGCCCTCCCAAGGCAGGGCCATCGCCGATGCGGACCTTCGCGTTCACATCCAGCCGTCCGCGAAATCGCCCAGCTTTCTCACCGTGCAGGCCAATGAGAAGGTGGACGTCCTCACGCACATCACCAGGCCGCGAACCGATTTGCCGCGCGCGCCGCTGGTTCCCCCGCCGCCCAAGAAGCAGACGGTCGCCCCCAAGAAACGCTCGAGAAAAGAGCCGGCAATTCCGCCGCCGCCCGCGCCCAAGCCGCCCCCGCCGCCAGACAACTGGCTGGATCTTTCCAAGCCCGATCTGCCGAAGGAGGCGTCGCCACAGGGGGCTACGCCCGAAGAGCCCATCCTCAGCGACGACTGGAGCCTGGTGCGCGCCTTGGATGGCCAGTCCGGCTGGGTGTTGACGCGCCGCCTCCGCATGGCCATTCCCGACGAGGTGGCGCAATGGGCCGAGGGCCACCGCATCGTATCTTACTTTTCGCTGGGCACGGTGCAGGATGGCGGCGAGAAGAAGGATATCTGGCTTTGGACCACGGTTCAGGGCCAGCAGACCTACGATTTCGACAGCTTTCGGGTCTTCGTCTGGAGCCTGCGCCGGCACCGCTATGAGACCCAATACATCGAGCGCAATCTCAAAGGGTACGGCCCGGTGCTGCTTGAGCCGGTGCAGTTGCCCGCGGGCAAGGGAAAGATCGCGGAGGGCCAGCACGCGGGGTTTTCCTTGTGTGTGGAGAAGAAAGACG
>JBEKYE010000364.1:0-5244 GCA_049511275.1 Bryobacteraceae bacterium | reverse complement strand
CTTCGTCAGGGTAATGCGTTTTTGGAGCAATACGCTGTCCATCAGTTCTCTCTCAAAGCACAATACGCCCCGATGGACATTCCGGAGCGCCGCCAGCAGAGCATCCACCGGCGTATCGGCGGGGAGAATGCCGTGGATACCCAACTGCATCGCCTGAAAGGCGAACTCGCCGGCCAGCCCCTGGCCCCACAGGACAATTTGGCTGCGGCCGGCGGCGGAACGCAGCTCGTGCAGATCCGACAAGCTGATGCGCGACGCCAGGTGAACCAGGACAATGTCCGGCGCGGCGGACCGCAGGCATTCGAGGGTCCGAGGCAGGTTATCGCAACAGCCTGCTAAACCAAAATCCCGCCGGCCGTGCAAGACGGCGGCGAAGCCCCGGACGACAAAGGGTTGCCGGGTATAGAGCAGAACTTGGATTCTGGCGGTCGAATTCACATGGAATAGATCGGCGATCGGAGTGCGGAACTTTATGGGGCCTAAACCCGTGGAGGGTTCCAGCCGATGATTCCGGCATGCAACGTGAAGGACGTGGCTGGCGACGCCGCGCAACTCGCTGGATCCTCTTGGGGGCGGCCGGTGTCGGGCTCCTCCGGCCGCAACCCGCCGGCAACCTCCTGGTCACGGTGGGCAAATCGCTGAGTATCGACAGCCCGGTGACTATCAAGCGCTTCTCGACGGCCAATGACAGCCTGGTGGACACCATCGCGATTGGGCCGAGAGAAGTTCAAATCAACGGCAAGGCGCCCGGTGAGACGTCGCTGATCATCTGGCAGGAAAACGACGTCCGCCTGGTCTACGATCTCACCGTGCGGGCCAGCCCCATGCGCCTCAACGCCGTGCGGGAGCAGATCGCGCGCGATTTCCCGGACGCGGGCGTCAATGTGACCTTCGACAACGATACGGCCTTTGTGCGCGGCACGGTGAAGGACGTGATCTCCGCCGACCGCATCATGGCGATGGCCTCCACGCTGGGCAAGGCCATCAACCTGCTGCGCGTCGAGATTCCGCCCGTGGAGCCGCAGATTCTGTTGAAGGTGCGCTTCGCCAACGTGGATCGCTCCGCCAGCATGGACCTGGGGCTGAGCCTATTCAGCGGCGCCTTCAACCAATCCAGCGCGCTCGGAACCGGTCCGCCCATCAGCCAGAACGGCGCCCAGCCCTTTACGTTGAGCCAGGCCATCAATATTCTGCTGTTCCGCAAAGACCTCAATCTGGCAGCGGCCCTGCAGGCGCTGGAGAGCAAGAGCCTGCTGGAAATGCTGGCCGAACCGAATCTTCTGGTGATCAACGGCACGCCGGCCAACTTTGTGGCGGGCGGCGAGTTTCCCTATCCCATGGTGCAGCCGGGGGGCGGGACCAACTCCATCACCATCGCTTTCAAAGAGTATGGGATCCGCCTCGGCTTTCTGCCGGTCGTCACGCCGCGCGGCACCATCCGCTTGCAGGTTTCGCCCGAAGTGAGCGCTTTGGACTACACCAACTCGGTCACCGTCGCCGGCACCACCGTGCCCGGGACATCCACGCGGCGCGTACAGACCGAGGTGGAACTTTTGAGCGGCCAGAGCTTCGTGATCGCCGGGCTGCTGGACAACCAGACCCAGGAAAGCTTCTCCAAGGTGCCTGGCATCGGCGATATCCCGCTGCTGGGAAAGTTGTTTCAAAGCAAGTCGGTCACGCGCAGCCATACGGAGTTGCTGGTCATTATCACGCCGGAAATCGTCGGCCCCATACCGGGCGGGCAGCCGGTACCGGAGATCCGTTTCCGCAATCCGTTCCTGCCGGCCAGCACGGACACGACCCTGGCGCAGCCAGCCACCGGTGCGCCCCCGCTGCATCCGTCTTTGGACAGCGTACCGATCGAATTGCTGACGCAGCCGCCGAAGAAAGCAGCGCCTCCAGCCAAGTGATGGGCTGGCGCCCGAGCCAAGGCGGGTCAACTCTGACGTGGGTCCGGACGCTATCCCCGCAGCCGCAGGCCGAACCAAACCAGGCCGAACGCCAGTAGAGCGCCGGCTAAGAGCTTGTGTACCACCCGCGGCAGCCGGCACAGCGCCAGCCCCAGCAGCGCAATTACCAGCACTTCCGCGAAGGCCGCGCCGCCCAGCACGTATCCGGCATGATAGCCAGTCGCCTGGAGGAACAGGCGGAGATAGAGACCGTGGAACGCGCCTAACACGCCGACGATGGCCCAGCGCGCGCCGGCTTGCGGCAGCAGCAGAATCTCGACGGCCAGATAGGCCACCGTGAGCGCGCCGGCAGCTTCCACAAATCGCGGCGCCGGTTGCCACAGCGCGTGCGGGGCCACCAGCGCGGAGACCGCCTGTCCCAGCAGGAACATGGCCGCCAGAGCCACCAGTTGGCGCCGGTCGCGCGCCGCCAGCACCAGCGCGGCAAGGAAGAGCAATTGGACGGCGCCGCCCAGCGCACGCATGGCGCCGGCGGCCGATTCCGAAATCGCGATCTCCGCCGCGGTGGGCGGACGGAACCGCAGGGTGGCGCGCGTGAATGAGATGTCGAAAAGCGCCTGGTCGTGCTTGCCGTTCATTTCGGCGCGCAAAAGGTGGACGTGGTTGGGAACGGTGGCGGCGGCCAGGGTACACTCCACCCCCACCGCCTCAACCGGCGCGGCGAACTGGTAATCGGCTTCGCAAACGTAGAAGCCGCTTTCCGGGTGGGCCGCGCAGCTCGCGTTCAGCAGTTGCGCGCCGGAAAAGCGCACGTGACTGAGCAGCGTGCGCTCGGGCGAGGCGACGTGCGAGATCTCATAAAGCGGCATGCGGAGCTCGTAATGGGCGCGCGCTCCGGCGATGGTGAGCGAGCCGGAGCTGAAGCTGACGGCGTGCGTCCAGGCGGGCGTAGCCAGCAGGACCAGCATCAGGCCCACTCCGCGCCCTCTATTACACCCGGTCAGCTTCTTGCTCTCCTGCGAGGAATTTCAGCACACGTGCCGCGATTCTGCTGATCTCCGTTTTCTCTGCGCCTCAGCGTCTCCGCGGTTCAATTCTCCGGTCGTTTGGCTGGGCTCTGTTTGCGCCGCTACTGCTTCACTGCAGCCTCGATGGCTTCGAGTTCCTTACCGGCTTCGGCCCACTTGCCCTGCGAGGCTAACTCACGGTAGCGGCGCAGGTGCTCGCGGACGCTAGCTAGGCGGGCGTCGGCGGCCGGCGCCGCATTCGCCGCCGGGGCCGCTCCCGCCGCGGCAGGCGCGGTCGCCTGGCGGATCAACTGTTGAGCGCCGCCCGAGAGCTGCGCCAGGGCGTCATCGTAGGTATCGGCGTAAATCAGGCGGCTGCCCACGGCCAGCACGATCTTCTTCAATTGCGGCATGCTGCCCTGGTTGGCCTGGATGTAAATGGGGTCGACGTAGAGGAACGTGTTGCCCACCGGCAGCACCAGAATCTGCCCGCGCAGCACGTGCGAGCCCTGCTGGTTCCACAGAGAGAGGTCCTTGGAAATGTTGGGATCCTGGTTGATATAGGCGGCCACGTTCATGGGGCCCGGAATGAGCTCCTGCTTGGAGAGCAGGTAGACCACCGTCTCACCCAGGTGGGCGCCATCGCAGCGCGCCGCCATCAGGCCGATCAAATTGTTCTTGCTGCGCGGGGTAAAAGGGATCAGCAGCAGAAACTCGGGCTGCTCTTCGCCCGGCAAAGTGGCCATGACATAAGTGGGCGTGACGGGCGTGGAGCTGTTGTCCTGTCCGGAAGAGTACAGCGCCAGTTCCCAGACATCCTCTTTGTTGTAGAACGACTGCGGGTCGAGCATGTGGTAGGTGCGGTAGATTTCAGCCTGCACGGAGAAGAGCGTCTCGGGGAAGCGGGCGTGGCGGCGGAGATCGGCCGGCATCTGCGTGGCGGGAAGAAACAGCGCGGGGAAGAGGTTCTGGTAGGCGTCGATGATGGGATCGTCCGGCGCGAAGACGTAGAAGTGGGTCTCCCCGTCGTAGGCGTCGATGGTGCCCTTGACGGCGTTGCGGATGTAATTGAGGCTGCCGATATCGGCGACGTCCACGGCGCGGGAGTAGGGATGGGCTTCCGATGTGGTGTAGCCGTCGATCATCCAGACCAGCCGGCCGGCATCGGTGATGACCATGTAGGGGTCTTTGTCCCATTCCAGGAACGGCGCGAGCTCCTGCACGCGCTCCCGCACCTTGCGGCGGATCATCATGCGGCTGTTGGGCGTGAGGTAATTGGTCAGAAGAATGTTGGGCTCGCCTTCCCGAACGGCGGCGGCCAGTTTCATGAAGAAGGAAGAAATGGGAAAGCCGCCGGTACCTTCATACCGCGACGTTTCGTATTTTTCCCCGGAGGGGTAATTGAACTCGGCTTCGGCGGTGTTGACGAAAACCGGCTCGTGCATCATTTCGCCGTAGTAGATTTCCGGCCGGGTCAACTTCAGGCTGGGGGTGTGGATCTTGGGCGGAGCGTCTTCGATCATCAGAACCGGCAGCCCGTCGGAAGTCATCTTGCTCACTTCCGAGAGAACCAGCCCGTAGCCGTGCGTGTAAATGAAGGCCGGGTTGATCCAGTTATTGCGCGCGTCGGCCAGGTTGGAGATATCCATCTCGCGCGGCGAGAGCAGCACCTCGCGGTATTGGCCGTCGATGGTATAGCGGTCCACGTCGCTATCGTGGAAGACGTAGTAAGTGCGGAGGGCTTGGCGCTGCGTGATGGTGTCGTGGTAAGGCTGCCAGTCCCACAGGCGTACATTGTCTAGCAGCGCTTTGTGCTCGGCGGTGTCGATGGCGGCGTTGGGATGGGCGTTGAATTCGATCGCGTGGACCCGCTGTTCCAGGCCATAGGCGCTCAGAGTGGCATGGATGTGAGTCTGGATGTAGGGCTTTTCGAGGGAGATTTCATTAGGCCGCACGTGCAGGGCGGAAACCAGGCGCGGTGCGGCGAAGGAGATCACCAGCGCGAGCGACATGCAGGCGGCCAGAATCCAGCGGCCGGCCAGGACAAACGCCGCGGCGGCAAAACAGGCGCCGATCAGCAGCCACTGCAGCGGCAACCCGACGAATTCGTCGACGTAATCCACGCCCACTAGAAAGGTGCCGTGCTCGTTGTAGACCATTTCATAGCGGCCCAGGAAGAAGCGCACCGCCAGCGCAAGCAGCAGAATGACGGCGGCGCCGCGCAGGAAGTGCGATTCCAGGCCGCCTTCCAATTTGAAGATGGTGGGATCGATTTCGCGGGTCTGCTGGATGTCGGCGAGCCTGTGGCGCAACTGCCAGCCGCGCGC
>JBEKYE010000363.1:0-5276 GCA_049511275.1 Bryobacteraceae bacterium | reverse complement strand
TTCGTACACCCACAGCAAATCGCCCTGCATGGGCGTTTCGTAACCGCCGTCACGGCCGCCCGAAATCAAGCCGCCCGGCCGCCGGTATTTCCCGTTCCAGGAATGCACGAACTCGTGCGACAGCAAATCCGCGGAAATGCGTTGCAGATCCGGATCGATCAGCGTGCGCTCTTCGTACCGGTCGTCGCTGGATTCGTGGTGTTCCAGTCCGAAATGCGCCACGTGATCGCTCAGCGTATAGAGAAAATGGTACGCGCGATAGTGCCGCGATCCGAACAGCGCGCCCGTTTCCTTCACCAGATTCCGGTACTGGCCGACGATCTCCGGGCTCACTTCCAGCGCCCGGTCGCTATCCGCCGCCAGGTGCAGATAATGCGGAGCGCCGCCATCCGTGCCCAGATCGATGGTGCGGTAATGCGCCCCCATCGAAACCGGCGAATCCACCATGGTGGTCAGCGAGGCCGGCTGGAATTCAATCTGGTTGCCGAATTCCCGCGCGATCGGCAGGGCCGTCCCGTAACGCCATGAGTCAGGCACCTTGAGCGTGGCCTGGACTTGCAGATCGTCGGCCTGCGCCCCTTGCGGATAGAGCAGCAACTGGTTCCAGCTCAGCACCGCCAGTTCGCTGGTAGCCGAGGCGCCCGACGAAAAGCCCTCCGATTCCGGCGGCGAGATGAAATCGAACGCCACTGCGAGCGACGTCACTCCCGCCGGCACATCCAGGTGGAACGCGTACATGTTGACCGAGTCGCGCTTCCACGCGACCGGCTTCCCGCCGCCCTCGATCTTGAGCCCCACCAGGTTGACGATTGGCCCCGTCGGGCCGTGCTCGCCGGGTAACCATTCGGGATAGAGCAGGGTCAACGGGCCGGCCTTCACCGCCATGGTCATCTGCGCATGGAACAGGCGCCGGGGCGCATCCGTGGCGTCCACCCTCAGCTTGACCGCGGGTTGACTATAAACAGGTGCGCCGGCAAACGCCAGCCAGGCGAGCATCGAGATTCGCATCCTCCAATGATACTATCCGGCCATCCTTCGCTCGTCCGCACGGCTGGGCATATAATGTTAGGATTCGACGCAGTCCCCAAGGACAGCTCATGCACCGCGAACTCCTGATCCAATGTCCCGACGGCCAGATGAAAACCGTACCGCTCACCGGTGAACGCATTTCCTTTGGCCGCTCCAGCGCGGCCGAATTGTCTTTCCCGGAGGACGCCGGGCTCTCCCGCCAGCATTTCGCTTTCGAACTGCAGGGCGAAGATTGGACCGTGAAGGACCTCGGCAGCAAGAACGGCACCTTCGTCAACAACATCCCGCTGAAGGCCCAACTGATCCTCAAGCCCGGCGACCGTGTTACCGCCGGCCACCTGGTCATCGTCTACTGCCCGCAGGCGGAAAACGCCGCTTCCGGAGTGGTGGTTTTCGAAGGCGACGAAAACAGATCGCCTTCCACTTCCACCGTGGTCACCAGCCTGGAAGGCGCGCTTTCGGCCAACCAGACCATCCAGGTGGATCGCGGTACCGGCGCGCGCGCTTCCGCTCCCATGCAGGCGCTCATCCGCGCCGGCCAGGAGCTCTCCGAAAATCGCCCGCTCTCCGAACTTTTCCCCGTCATCCTGGATCTCGCCATCCAGGCCGTCAACGCGCAGCGCGGCGTGGTCCTCATCCTGGAAAACGACACTCTGGTGCCCAAGGCGCACAAGGGCGAGGGCTTCCGCATCTCCAGCGGCGTGCGCGACCGCGTCCTCCACGACAAGACCTCCATCCTGGTTCGCGACGCGCAGCTCGATGACGCGTTCAAGGGCCGCATGAGCATCGTGGAGCAGAAGGTCCACACCATGATGGCCGTGCCGCTGCAAACCAAGGAGCGCATCATCGGTCTGATCTACGTGGATTCGCCCTTCGTGCTCCGCGAATTCACCAAGGACGACCTCAACCTGCTCTCCGTTATGGGTCACATCGCCGCCATCCGCGCCGAAAACGTCCGCCTGGCCGAAATCGAGCAGACCGAACGGATCATGCAGCGCGACCTCTCGCAGGCCGCCGAGATCCAACGCGGCATGCTTCCCGCCCAGGCTCCCGAAGTGGCAGGCACCGATCTCGCGGGCTTCAACGCCGCCTGCCGCACGGTCGGCGGCGATTACTACGATTTCTTCCCTTACCCCGATGGCCGCGTCGCCATGGCGCTCGGCGACGTCTCCGGCAAGGGCCTGCCGGCGTCGCTGATGATGATGGCGCTGCACGCCCGCGTGCAGGTGCTGGCGGAAGACCCCGGCAGCCTGGCCGCTTTCATGACGCGCCTCAACAAGGCCACCTGCGCGCAGTGCCCGAGCAACCGCTTCATCACTTTCTTTTTCTGCGTGCTCGACACCGCCAGCGGCGAACTGACCTTCGCCAACGCCGGCCACAACCCGCCCATCCTGGTGCGCGCCTCGGGCGAAGCCCAGATGCTGGAAGGCGGCGGCCCGGTTCTCGGCATCCTGCCGGTTGCCTCCTATGGCGAGCAGCGCGTGCATCTCGATCCGGGCGATATGCTGGTGCTCTACAGCGACGGCGTCACCGAAGCCAACAACGGCGCCTACGATGAATATGGCGAAGACCGTTTCATCGATGTGCTCAAGCGCTACCGCGAGGCCCCCGCGACCGCCATCGTCGAAGCCGTGGCTCGCGATCTGTCCGATTTCGCCGCCGGCGCCCCGCAGGCCGACGACATCACGCTGGTCGTTGCCAAGCGGATATAGGTGAGGTGGGACAGACCATCGCTTTTCGTGGTCTGTCATTCCCCGCTATCGCACGGCTGCCGACAGACGACAAAGGGCGATCGTCTGTCCCACCACCTCACCAACCGCTCATCCCTCCACCGTCTGCAACAGCCGCGGCGGCTTCCTGGCCTTGCTGGCCTGCTCGAACGCGTACGCCAGGCGGATCAATACCGGCTCTTTCCAGGCCGCGCCGAAGAACGAAATCCCCACCGGCAGCCCGTGCACGAACCCGGCCGGCACGGTGATGTGCGGATATCCCGCCACCGCCGCCGGCGAAGAGCAGCCCCCCGTGTCGTGATCTCCGGTTACCGGGTCGATGAGCCACGCCGGACCCGCCGTGGGCGCCACAATCGCATCCACGCCGTGCACGCGGATCACTTCGTCGATCCCTTCGGAGCGCGCCAGGCGATGGTTCGCAGCTAACGCTTTGCGGTAGACCAGGTCCGTCAGCGGCCCGCGCTTTTGCGATTCCTCAAAGACTTCCTGTTCGAACCACGGCATCTCCTCGCCGCGGTGCGCCTGGTTAAACGCGATCAGCTTCTCCAGCGTCAGGCCCGTGCCCCGCGCCTGCAAATAGGCATTGAGGTCGTTCTGGAACTCGTATTGCAGCACGGTATTCTCGGTGGCCTCGTACTTGCCATGCGACGGCAGGTCCGCCGGGTCCACAATCTCCGCCCCCAACTGCTTCATCTCCGCCAGGCAATTCTCCATCAGCCGCGTCACGTCCGGCGAGATATCGAAAAACTTGCGGGCCACGCCCAGCCGCGCGCCGCGCAGTCCGTTGGCATCGAGAAACTTTGTATAGTCCGGCGCGGCGTGCTCGTTCTCCGTCATCGCACCCAGCAGAATCGCCGCATCGCGCACGGTGCGCGCCATGGGGCCGGCCGTGTCCTGGCTATGCGCGATGGGGATGATGCCGCGGCCGCTCACCAGTCCCACCGTCGGCTTGATCCCCACGATGCCGTTCATGGACGACGGGCATACCACGGACCCGTCCGTTTCCGTGCCCACCGCCACCATGCAGAGATTCGCCGCCACCGCCGCGCCCGATCCCGAGCTCGACCCGCACGGGTTCCGGTCGAGCGCGTAAGGGTTCCGCGTCTGCCCGCCGCGTCCGCTCCATCCGCTCACCGAATGCGGCGACCGGAAATTCGCCCACTCGCTCAAGTTGGTCTTCCCCAGAATCACCGCGCCCGCGGCGCGCAACCGCTCCACCACGCCCGCATCCCGCGGCCTGGCCGCTCCCACCAGGGCCAGCGAACCGGCGGTGGTCTGCATGCGGTCCGCCGTGTCGATGTTGTCCTTGATCAGCACCGGCACGCCGTGCATGGGCCCGCGTCGCGGTGTGTGGTCCAGTTGCTCCGCCACCGCCAGCGCGTCCGGGTTGAGTTCGATCACCGAGCGCAGCCCGCGGTCCACTTCGCGGATGCGCGCCAGGTAATACTCCGCGGCCTCGCGCGCGGAGACCTGTGCCAGATCGGCGATGGTGGCCTCTTCATGGAGCGGCGCCCGCTGCTCCGTCATGGCCCGCACCCTGCCCGCCGCCAGCGCGCTCACTGCCGTCTTCAGAAAACTCCGCCGTTCGACCATACGCCGGCACCTCTTGCGTTCGATTCTATCCGCTCTCACGCTCGTCTACACTGGGATCATGCTCACCGACCTCGTGCAGATCCGCCTCCTCGGTGAGAAGAAGCGCGACGAGAATCTCAAGTTCCGCCGCTTCATGAAGGCGCACGACCACTCCGACCGCATTCTCCGCCGCATCGCGCAAGGTATCGAAGACCAGATCGATTGCACCCAGTGCGCCAACTGCTGCCGGGTCTTGACCGTCACCGTCACGGAGCGGGACGTCGAACGTCTGGCCCGCTACCTGCGCGTGTCCGCGGCCCGCTTTGTGGCGGATTACACCGCCGAAGGCGATGAAGAAGACCAAGGCCGGATTCTGCGCCACACCAAAGAGGCCGGCTGCGTCTTCCTGGATGGCAACGCCTGCACCGTGTATGACGCGCGCCCCGATCTCTGCCGGCGCTTCCCGCACATGGTGCGCGGCTCCGGCTCGATTGCCAGCCGCATGTGGCAATTCGTCGACCGCGCCTGCTATTGTCCCATTGTGTACAACTCGCTCGAAGCGTTTAAAGAAGAGTTGGGCTTCCGCTATTGACTTCGCTTCCACCGGGCCGCCATACTCAAGCAGCACAGTGGAGGCAGCCATGGCGCCACCAAAGCCCGCCGCAACGGTAGTCAAGCACGATCCCGGAAAATCTTCCGATCACAAGTCCACCGAAGAACAAGTCGATGTTCGCGGCACGGTTGGCCAGCGCATCGACAACAAAGGAAGCAAAATCGAAGACGAAGCCGGCGACGGTACAATTGATTCCGGGGGCGGATGAGCTTGCGGCAAGCAGAGTGGCGAGTATGCACTTGCCTGCATTACGCCTCTTCAAATTCTCCACAGCACGCGGAAATTTCATAGCCCTCGTGGAGCGGGCTTCCAAGCACCCATTTGGGTTGCGG
>JBEKYE010000362.1:0-5303 GCA_049511275.1 Bryobacteraceae bacterium | reverse complement strand
GATCGACGAGCCCGCGCGCCGCCGCTTCGTCGATTACATCCACGGCCACGTTCGCGAGTTGCTCACCAATTACGGCAAAGTCGATATTCTGTGGTACGACGTCAACTGGCCGCTCAACGCCCAGGAATGGGAATCCGAAAAAATGAACGAGATGGTCTTCAAGCTGCAGCCCGAGATCATCGTCAACGACCGCAACGGCTTGCCCGGCGATTTCACCACCCCCGAGCAGACCATCCGCGCTTCCACGCGCGCCTGGGAATCCTGCATGACCATGAACGGCAGTTGGGGTTATCAGAAGGCCGACGACAATTGGAAGACGCCCAAGACCATCGTGCGCAACCTGGTGACTTGTTCCCACGACACCGGGAATTACCTCCTCAACATCGGCCCCAAGGCCGATGGCTCCATCCCCGAAGAATCCGTCCGCATCCTCACCGCCGTGGGCAAGTGGATGGAGCATAACGGATCCACCATCTATCAATCGGACAAGTGCCAGCCGCACGCTTCCGAATTCGCCGGCTTCTCGCGCCAGGCGAATACGCTCTTCATGCACGTACACTTCTGGCCCGGCTCGACGGTATCGCTGGGTGGTCTGCGCAACAAAGTGAAGTCCGCGCGCCTGTTGAACGGAGGCAAAGACGTGAAGTTCGACCAGGACGATTTCCGCGTGCGCTTCACCGGCCTGCCCGAGAAGGCCCCCGACGATCCGGTCACCACGATCGCCATCGAGTGTGACGGCGAGCCCAACCAGGACACCTCCGGCTATGTCCGCCGCGAGCGGCCGCGACGCGGGGTGGGAGTATAGCCAAGGGGGTTTCGTTTCCCAATATCGCGAATGCCGCAGGATGAGTGGGGCAGACCCCCCCTGGTCTGTGCGTCTCCCCGGACCGCTGTTCGCTTGAAGAATCAAGTGATTGCCACTCGCGAAAAGCCGGCCGGGGGGCCGGCCGAGGACGAGGGCGTCCGCCCCACGACTCTTCGCTAGAGCACCGTCGGCGCTTCGCCCAAACGCACCTTCAGCGTTTCATGTCTGCCGTTGCGATACACCGTCAGCTCCAGCATGTCGCCGCCGCGCTTGCGGTTCATCACTCGCTGCAGCGTGTCATTACTCTCCACTTTCTGGCCTTCCACCGCCGTAATGAAATCGCCGCCCACGCCCAGCCGGTAATTCCCCGCAATCACCACGCTCTGCGGTCCGCGCAAACCCGCATCGCGCGCCGGTGAACCGTCTTCCACGCTTTGAATCAACAACCCGCCGGTCGCCGGCAGGTGCAATTCCTCCGCCAGATCTCCGGCGATAAACACCGTCCGGATCCCCAGCGTCGGCTGCGAAATGCGCCCGTTCTTCTGGAATTGGTCCAGCATCGCCTTGGCCCGGCTGATCGGCATCGCAAACCCGATCCCCACGTTTCCCTGATTACCCAGGATCGCCGTGTTGATCCCGATCACGTTCCCGTGCGAATCCAGCAGCGGCCCGCCGCTATTGCCCGGGTTGATGGCCGCATCCGTCTGGATCATCCCTTCGAGCGGCACCCGGCTGTCCTCCGTCCGGATGCTCCGGTCGAGCGAGCTCACGATCCCCGTAGTCAGCGTCCCTTCAAACCCGAACGGGTTCCCGATGGCCAGCACCTTCTGCCCCACGACCACGCTGTCCGAATCTCCCAACCGCAGCGCCGGCAGTTTTTTCCCTGCGTCGATCCTGATCAACGCCAGGTCGCTCCCCGGATCGCGCCCCAGCACCTTGGCCTTGTATTCCTTGTGGTCCGCGAGCTTCACCGTCAGTTGGCTGGCTCCCTGTACCACGTGGTTGTTCGTCAGGATCTCCCCTTCCGGGTTGATGATGAAGCCCGAGCCCGTGCCGTCCTGCGGGTAAATCTGGAAGAACCAGTCTTCCCGATACACGCGCGACGTGATGTTCACCGTGGCGTCCCGGCAATTCTTGTAGATGTCGATGTTGTTCTGCTCATCGGCCGCGTATCCCGAAGCCGCCGACGCCGGCTCGCTCCACAAGCGCCCCGCCGAACGCACTCCCGCGAAATCCCAGTGCTCGACCGAAGTGATGTACACAAATGCCGCCACCATCACGGTGGCCCAGACCATAGGTCGCAGAATCCTCTTCATTCCATTCTCCGTAAAGCTTCATAGGCGGCCCTGGTTTGCCGCACGGTATCCTCTTTATCCCCCGACGTATCTATGACGAAATCGGCATACTTCCGTTTCTCTTCGAGCGGCATCTGCCGGCTCAGGCGGGCCCTCACATCGGCCTCCCGGGCGCCTTCCCGGCGCATCGCCCGCTCCACCTGCTGCTCTTCCCGGCAAGCCACCAGTATGATTCGATCATAACGCTTGTAGCTTCCCGTCTCGATCAGGATGGCCGCTTCCACCACCGCGATTCCCCGCTCCTCGCGCGCCCGGAACTCCGCCATCAACTCGTCTTCCCGGCGCATCACCGCCGGATGCACCAGGCTGTTCAGCCGCTCCAGGCGCTCCGGCGCTCCGAACACCAGCGCCGCCAGCGCCTGCCGCTCGATTCTCCCGTCTCCGCCCAGGATCTCGCGCCCAAATTCCCGCACCACTCCCGCGTACGCCTCTCCGCCCGGCTGGAGCGCCGCGTGTCCCAACTCATCCGCCTGGATCAGCAGGCAACCGTACCCCGCCAGCGTCTCGCCCACGAAGGTCTTGCCGCAAGCCAGCCCTCCCGTGAGGCCCACTTTCAACATATACCCGGCCGCCGCTCCGCCGCCGCCACCGTGTTCGCCATCAGCATGGCGATGGTCAGCGGCCCCACCCCGCCGGGAACCGGCGTGTAGGCTCCCGCGATTTCGGCCACGTCCAGCGGATGAACGTCGCCCACCAGCACACTGCCGCGTTTGTCGAACACGCCCATTCTATCGGCGGAATGGCGGAAAATCCGCGCCGCTTCGTCGCGGTTTTCGATGCGGTTGGTCCCCACATCGATCACCGTCGCTCCGGGCTTGATGTATTCCCTCGTGATCAAGGCCGGCCGCCCCATGGCCGCCACCAGAATATCGCCTTCCCGGCACACCGCCGCCAGGTCCCGAGTCTTCGAATGGCAGATGGTTACCGTGGCGTGCTTGTGCAACAGCAGAAACGCCACCGGCTTCCCCACGATGTCGCTACGCCCCACCACCACCGCGCGTTTCCCCGCAATTTCGATCCCGTATCGCTTGAGCAGCTCCAGAATCCCCGCCGGCGTGCACGCCCGCGGCCCCGGCAACCCCGCCACCAGCCTCCCCACGTTGCACGGATGAAACCCATCCACGTCTTTGGCCGGATCGACCGCCAGCAGAATCCGCTTGGTGTCCACCTGCCGCGGCAGCGGAAGCTGCACCAGGATGCCGTCGATATCCGCGCGCCCGTTCAATCCGCGAACCACCTCCAGCATCTCGTCCGTCGACACCGTACCGGCTGGCGTGATGCTTTCCGAATAGATTCCCAAGTCGTGGCAGGCTTTGATCTTGTTGCGAACGTAAATCTCCGATGCCGGGTTGTTTCCCGCCAGCACCACCGCCAGGCCCGGCGGCCGGCCGGCCGCCGCCAGCGCCTCCACGCGCGGCTTCAATTCGCCCTTAATCTCATCGCGAACGCGATTTCCATCCAGGATTTGCCCCATTCCTTTCATCATAACTGCGCCGCCCGGAACTTTTTGCCGACTGTCCGCATTACGCGCCGGCTGCGGCGAGCCCAATAGCCCCATTGCTTCGGCCCGCGAAATCGTTTATACCGGAGTCGGAGAACCTATGGTCGGCCTCAGCCTTTTCTTTATCCTGGTTATTCCCCTCGTGCTCCTCTGCTTCGGCTTTTGGCTTTGGATGCTGATCGACTGCGCCACCAACGAGCCCGACACCGGCAACAACAAGGTGGTCTGGATCATCATCATCGTCTTCGCGCACATCATCGGCGCAATCCTCTACTGGATGGTGCGCCGCGACCAGCGCATAGCCGAAGTCGGCCATTAGTGGGCCAGGTTGGGTCCGCTTTGGCGACTAACCCCTTTGTTTGCGTCCAAAACCGGACCATGTTGGGGCCGGTTTGTCCATCGGCTCCCTAGTGCGGCGCAGGCGTAAAAAGGGAGAAACTGGCGCCCTGCGGATCGGCCACCACCGACATCCGTCCCACCTTCTCCATGGTCATCGGCCCCATGTGCACTTTGCCGCCGAGTTCCTGCAATTTCCGGGTGGAAGCGTCCGCATCGGTGACGTAAAAGTAGAGCATCCAGTGCGGCGGCACATTGGGAGGCAGAAACTGCGCCGGTGGGATGCCGCCGATGAATGCCTCGCCGTTCCTGATGTGCAGGTATCCGGAAGGGTCGTTCTCGCCCTTGGTAATCTGCCAGCCGAATACCGCGCTGTAGAACCGGGTGGCCGCTTCCACATCGCGCGTGCACAAATCGGCCCAGCAGAAAGTCCCCGGCACTCCCGAAATGCCATTGCTGTGGGGCCGTTTCTCCTGCCAGGCCTGGAAGACTGCACCAGTCGGGTCCTTGATCACCGCCATCCGCCCCACGTCAAACACGTCGAAGGGCCCTTTGAGCACCGTGCCGCCGGCCTTCACTGACTTGGCGGCGGCATCGTCGGCGCTTTCCACCGCGATGTAGATGGCCCAGTGCGGCGGAACTCCGTGCGCCCGCATTTCCGTCATCAACGTGTATGCGGCGCCCGCATTGCGCCCCTCCAGCGTGAACATGCTGTAGACGCCTTCCGGCCCCATCGGCATGTCATCCGCGTCCCAGCCGAACAGGGATTTGTAAAAGCTCTTGGCTGCGTTCTGGTCCGTGGTGCCCAGCTCGAACCAGCAGAAAGATCCTGGTGGGTAGTGCTCGATATTGGCCATGCCGGCAGTATAACAAAGGGCTGCCCGGAGCGCCGCTTACCAGACCAACGGGATCAGCCGGTATCGAACCCGGCCAGCGTACTCTGTGTATCCTTCAAGACTGCGCCGCAGTTCGCGATCCTCCATGGCCGTCCGAATCACAACGCCGCCTATAAGGACCAGCGAGGCCGCCAGGCCGTACCAGGAGCCGAGCAGCAAGGCATTCGCCGGCAGATAGATCAGCACGGCGGCGTAGAGGGGATGGCGGACTATGGCATACGGTCCGGTGGAGATCACTTTGTGCCCGCGCTCCTTTTGGATTTTCACCACCGCCAGAAGAAACGGGTTTTCCTGAAAAACGCGGTTGATCATCCAAAACGACAAGATCATCAACGCCCCGCCGGCGCATTGCAGCCACACCGGCATGGCGGACCAGCGGAAACGCACCGCATCCAGGCCCATCAGAGGCA
>JBEKYE010000361.1:0-5304 GCA_049511275.1 Bryobacteraceae bacterium | reverse complement strand
CGCGATGGCAACACTCCCACGCTGATGTTCGGCTACGGCGGGTTCCTGATAAGCCTGAACCCGGCGTGGAACCCTGAATATGCCTGGTGGATGGAGCAGGGCGGCTTCTACGCGCAGCCCAATCTGCGCGGCGGGGGCGAGTACGGCGAGAAGTGGCACCAGGCAGGAATGTTCGAACACAAGCAGAACGTGTTCGACGACTTCTTCGCCGCGGCTCAGTATTTGGTCGACGAGAAGTACACTTCTCCCCAGCGCCTTGCCATTCGCGGACGCTCCAATGGCGGCCTGTTGATGGGCGCGGCCATGACGCAGCACCCGGAGATGTTCGGCGCCATCTGGTGCGGTTATCCATTGCTCGACATGATCCGCTTCCAGGACTTCCTCATCGGCAAGTGGTGGACCACGGAATACGGATCAGCCGATAATCCAGACCAGTTTCCTTACCTGCTGAAGTATTCGCCCTATCAGAATGTGAAACCGGGCACAAAGTTTCCCGCCATCATGTTCAATACGGGCGACAGCGATACGCGCGTCGATCCTTTGCACGCGCGCAAAATGACCGCCCTCGTCCAAGCCGATAACGCCGGCGACCGACCCATCCTGTTGCACTACCTAACGGTAAGCGGCCATAGCGCAGGCGTTTCTATCACGCAGGCCATCAAAGACAGCGCCGATGAGTTGGCATTCTTGTGGAACGAGGTGAGCGGGAAGTAGAAATCCCGGCTTAATTGAAGAGGAGAATGATTATGCACGGTGGGAATAGCCCCGAAGGTCCGTTGACTCCCGGTCTGGTTTTCGAAATGCTGCAGGCGCATCAGCGCACGGCGGCTTTAAAGGCGGCGATCGATCTGGATGTCTTCCGGGCCGTGGGTGAAGGGCCGGGAGACGTGGCCTCCATCGCCCGCCACTGCTCGGCATCCGAACGCGGCATCCGCATCCTGTGCGATTTCCTCACGATCTACGGCGTCCTGGTGAAAGAGGACGGGCGCTACCGGCACACCCCGACGAGCGCTGCCTTCCTTGACCCGCGCTCCCCTTCCTCCTTGGCCTCCATCGCACAATTCCTCAGCAACCCGGCTATGCGAGATCCTTACGACCACCTGGCTGAAATCGTGCGCACCGGGCGCACCGTCCTGCCGGGCGCCGGCAGCGTGGAGCCGGAGAATCCGATATGGGTCCAGTTCGCGGAAACCATGGCGCCGATGATGGCCCCCATGGTTGGTCCGCTGGGCGCGGTTGTGCTGGAGGGACATGCGGGCCCGATGCGCGTGCTGGATATCGCCGCCGGCCACGGCCTGTTCGGCATCGAAATCGCCAAACAGAACCCGCTGGCCCGCGTCACCGGTCTCGACTGGGCGCCCGTGCTGCGCGTGGCTCTGGACAACGCCCGCAAGGCCGGCGTTCACGAGCGCTACGACATGCTGCCCGGCAGCGCCTTCGAGGTGGACTTCGGCGGCCCTTATGACGCCGTGCTGCTCACCAACTTCCTCCACCACTTCGATCAGCCGGCCTGCGTGGGCCTGTTGCAGAAAGTCCACGGCGCCCTGCGGCCCGGCGGGCGCGCCGCCACACTCGAGTTCGTACCCAATGAGGACCGCGTCTCCCCGCCCATGCCGGCGGCCTTCAGCATGACCATGTTGACGTCCACCGCGGCGGGCGACGCCTATACGCTGAGCGAACTCACGGCCATGTACCAACAGGCAGGCTTCGGAGGCGTCACCGCGCACCCCATTCCGATGAGCCCACACACGGTGGTCATGGGGCGCGCCTGAGTGCAACCGGCCCGCCTGGCCGGCGCCTGCAGCCGCGCCAGGGCGCTATTTCGGCTGCGGGACCACGCGCAGGTAGGGCTTCGCGGCTTTGAAGCCGCCGTATTGCTTGCGGGCCTCGTCGTCGGATACCGAGCCCGCCACGATCACATCCTCGCCGGGTTTCCAGTTCACGGGCGTCGCCACTTTGTGTTTGGCCGTGAGCTGGATGGAATCGAGCACGCGCAGCACTTCGTCGAAATTGCGGCCGGTGCTCATCGGATAGATCAGCATGAGCTTGATCTTCTTGTCGGGACCGATCACGAAGACCGTGCGCACGGTGGCGTTGGTGGCCGCGGTGCGGCCTTCGGAAGTGTTACCGGTATCGGCCGGCAGCATGTCGTAGAGCTTGGCAATCTTGAGTTCGGGATCGCCGATCATGGGGTAGGTGACCTTGGAGCCCTGGGTCTCTTCAATGTCGGCCTCCCAATAGCGGTGGCTGGAGACGGGATCGACGCTGAGCCCGATGATCTTGGTGTGGCGCTTGGCAAATTCCGGTTCCAGGCGCGCCATGTAGCCCAGTTCGGTGGTGCAAACGGGAGTGAAATCCTTGGGGTGCGAAAAAAGGATGGCCCACCCGTCGCCGATCCAATCGTGAAAGCTGATGGGGCCTTGGGTGGTGTCGGCGGTGAAATCGGGAGCGGTATCGTTGATGCGTAGAGACATGAATCCCTCCGGGGAATTGGTTGTGAGTGTTTTGCAGCTTCTTGAATCTTACTTTATTGGCAGGCGTGGCTGTCAAGCATGCTGTCCAGCGCGGCGCGAATCTCCCGCACCATGACGCCGGGCGCTTCCATGGGAATGAAATGGCTGTTCTCCGCCAGAAAGATTTCGCGCGCGTTGGGCAACCGCGCGGCCAGATCCGGCGCGGTAGGCGAGGCGGAGGGATCGAAGACTCCGGGCTGCCCCGCTTTGCCGGCCCGCACGATGGTGACGGGCTGGCGGATGGTGGCAAGGGCCGCCGCGATATCAGACTCCGGGGCCTGCGACTGGTAGTAGATGGAAGCCTCCACCTCCGGCGGGCAGGCCAGCACGAAGCCGTCGCCATCGGGCACGAGCGCGTAGTCGCAGTAGTTCCGCACCACTTCTTCCGGCCACGCCGCGAAGGGCGGGCGGGAGCGAAAGCGCTCGAACATTTCCGCGGAGGAAGCCCAGCGGTTGCGGCGGCGCAGGATGAACGACACATCGGGACCGGGCGCGCCGTAATAGTGCGCCGGAAAAATCACCGGGTCCGCCAGCACCAGGGCGGCGAAAACGTCCGGGCGCAGCGCGGCCGCCTCCGCCAGCGCGTGTCCACCCATGGAGTGGCCAACGCCCACGGCGCCGCGGAAATGGAAATGCCCGGCCACCGCCAGGATGTCTTCCGCGAACCTGGGCCACGGAATGGGCGGCGCGGGCTTCGAACTGCGGCCGTGGCCGCGGAACTCCAGGGCCAGCACGCGGCGGCCGGGGAATTCGCGGATGATGTGGTCCCACAGGCGGCCGTGAAAACCGGTGGCGTGCGCGAACACCAGCGGCGGCCCCGCGCCGGGCCACTCCCAAACCGCCAGGCGGAGCCCGCCGGCGGAGACAAACTCCAGCTTCACGGTTGCCTCCGGCGCTTGAGAACGTATACGCAGGGCAGACCCAGCAGCAGCACCGTCACATAGGCCATGGCCTGGGCCACCAGGACGTAAGCCAGCGCGGCGTCTTTACTGAAGCCGAAGGGAACCAGCACGGTGACCGCCACGAATTGGTAGATGCCGACATAACCGGGCGTGGAGGGGAGCGCGCTGCTGAGCCCCATGGCGGCCAGCAGCAGCACCGCCACGGGAAACGATAGCTCGAGCCCCAGCCCGCGCCCGCAGATCATCGTGGTTGCCGCATCCGACAGCCAGATAGTCACGGTGAACGCGACGAATCCCAGGAAGCGCCCGACGCTGTGGAAGGCGCGCATTCCCAGCAGCACCTGGTCCACCAGATGCAGCAGGCCCTCCCGCAGTTTGTGCGGCAGCGGCATTCGCCCGATGAGGTTGCGGCACAGGCTGCCGGCGTGCGGCAGCACCGCGATGGCGATCGCGCCGAGGGTTGCCACAGCGGCCGTGGTGCGCGAAACGTCGGTCATCCAGCGCGGTTTGGGATGGACTCCCAGCAGGATGATGGAGCTCCACAAGACCAGCGCGATCGCGTCCATGAGGCGCTCGCTCAGAGCGGTGGTCAACACGTAGGTCTTGCTCAAGGAGGAACGGCTGCTGACGATCAGGGTGCGTACCAATTCGCCGGCGCGCGCCGGCAGAAAGGCGTTGCCCAGGTAACCCGACATGCTGGCGCAGAAGACCTGGCCCACGGAAAGCCGCGCTTCGGCGTTCAACAGGATGCGCCAGCGTAGCGCGCGCAGAAAGAACGAACAGCAGGTAAACGCGCCGGCCACCACCACCAGGCCCCACCGCGCGCCGGCAATGGTGCGCCAGACGCCGCTCCAATCCACGCCGCGCAGCGCGTAGTAGAGCAGGACGGCGGCCAGCGGCACGGCCAGTATCCAGGACCAGAGGCGGCCCTTGCCGTCGCTCTTCATATCGCCATCATGCGCCGCTCGACTTGCTCGCAGAGATAGTGGTAGAGCGAGAGATGCACCTGTTGCACCAGCGGAGTGCGCCGCGAGGGAACGGCCAGCAGGAAATCGGCCAGCGGCGCCAGGCTGCCGCCGCCTTCGCCGGTGAGTGCGATGGTGCGCATCCGCATGCTGCGAGCCTGCTCAAACGCCGCCACCACGTTGCGGGAAGTACCCGACGTGCTGAGGCCCAGCAGCACGGCGTCCTTTTCGCCGTAGGCTTCCACCTGGCGCGCGAAGACCGTTTCGAAGGAGTGGTCGTTGCTCCAGGCGGTCAGGACGGCCGGATTATCGGAAAGGCAAATGGCTCGCAAGGCGCGCCGCTCTTCGAGGAAGCGGCCCACCAACTCGCCGGTGATGTGCATGGCATCCGCCGCGGAGCCTCCATTGCCGCACACCAGCAGCGGCTTGCCGCCGGCCAGCGCGCCGACCACGGCGTCAATGGCTCCATCCATGACCGATTGCCCGATCGAGTCCGCAGCCCGGGTCAAAACTGCGGCCGCTTCAGCGAGGGCATCGTGAAGGATCATAGAGAATCCTGCATTATAACTTGCCGTGGCGGGCGGGTTGACGTCAAAGGGCATATGGTGTGTGGCATGATGGCATCGTGGCCGCCAGAAAGATAACGTGCTCAATTCCGGGGGCTGTGGCGAAGGAGAACGCCCTTGCGCGGACCTGCGAAGTGGCCAACGCGAGCGAGGACATTCGCGCGATGGAACAGGAGTTCGACGCCATCTCCACTGCTATAGCCGAGCCCTGGACCGGCGCCGCGGGTGTCCAAATACCCCGCCGCCGCTGCACTACTGACTTCTGACTCCTGACTCCTGAATTCAGCAGTTAGCCTCTCGCTGTTAACCAAAGGCAAGGTGTACCCGCCACCTCCAAAACAGTAAACTACAAACTGCT
>JBEKYE010000360.1:0-5314 GCA_049511275.1 Bryobacteraceae bacterium | reverse complement strand
CCAGGGAGACATCGTGGACCTGGGGACAGCGGTCAACGCGGTGGCGCGCCTGATCGAACCCACGGCCCGCGCGCATTCCGTAAAGGTCGAGGTGAGCCCCATATCCACGGATTTGCGCGCCCGCGCCGACGAGGCCGAACTGCAGCACGCGCTGGTCAATCTTCTGCTCAACGCCGTGCAGGCGTCGAAACCGGGCGGACGGGTTGCCATCCAAGCCGACGCGAAAGCCGCGGACCAGACGGTGCATATCCGGGTGACCGACAACGGCTGCGGCATCGCGCCGGAAAACCGTAAACGGATTTTCGAGCCGTTCTTCAGCGGACGCCACGACGGCACCGGGCTTGGCCTGTTCCTCTCGCTGAATTTCGTCCGCCGGTGGGGCGGCGACATTCTGGTGGAGAGCGCGCCGGGCCAGGGGTCCACGTTCGAGATCGTGCTGCCGGCGCTGGCCCCGGCAGGCGCCGAAGAGGCCGTGTCATGAAGACCACCGCTTCCATTCTTCTGGTGGACGACGACGCGGCGTTTCGTCACGTGGTGGCCGGCGAACTCCGCCGCATGGGGCACCAGGTGGAAACCGCCGGTTCCGGCGAGGAAGCGGTTGCCAAGTTCGAGCGGTTCGACCCGGAAGTGGTTCTCCTGGATCTGCGCCTGCCCGGCATGGACGGTCTGGAAACCCTGAAAGCCGTGCGCGCGCGCAATGCCGCTGCGGAAGTGATCATGCTGACGGGGCACGGCACCATCGACACCGCCATCGAATCCATCCGCGTGGGCGCCTTCGACTACGTGATCAAGCCCTGCCCGCTGGACGAGTTGCAGATTCGGATTCAGCGGGCGCTGGAGCGGCGTTCCCTGCGCCAGCGCGCCAGCCTTCTGGAGCGCGGCCTGACGCCGCCGGATCTGGCCGGCTCGTTCATCGGCGAGAGCCCGGAATTCCAGCGTTTGCTCCAGTTGATCGAGCGCGTGGGCCCCAGTGATTCCACGGTGTTCATCAGCGGCGAAACCGGTTCCGGCAAAGAGCGGCTGGCCAAACTGATTCACGCGCGCAGCAGCCGCAAATCGCGGCCGTTCGTGATTGTGGATTGCGCCGCCTTGCAGGAAAACCTGCTGCAGAGCGAGTTGTTCGGCCACGAGCGCGGAGCGTTCACGGGAGCCGACCGGGCGAAACCCGGGCTCTTTGAAGTGGCCCATGGCGGCACCATCTTTCTCGACGAGATCGGAGAGATCAGCCAGGCCACGCAGACCAATTTGCTGCGAGTCCTGGATACTTCGGTATTCCGCCACGTGGGCGGCACCAGTGAAATTCGCGTGGATGTGCGAGTGCTGGCGGCTACCAACCGCGATCTGCGGTCCCTGGTCCGGAAAGGCCTGTTCCGCGAGGATCTCTACTATCGCATGACCACCATCAGTCTGGAGATTCCGCCCCTGCGGGGACGCGGCGGCGATGTCGAGCTGTTGGCCAGGCATTTCGTGGGCGTACTCAACGAGCGGTTTGCTTCCTCCAAGAACATCGGGAAGGAGGCCATGGGAACGCTGCGCCGCCACTCCTGGCCCGGGAACGTTCGCGAGCTCAAGCACGCGGTGGAAGCAGCCATGGTGGTGTGCGAAGGCTCCGAGATCCTGCCCGAGCATCTGCCGGAGGCGGTTCGCGGCGCGCCGCAGGCAGCCTCTGCCAGCGCGGCGATTGTGGAGGGCGCGGCTCTGCCCACGCTGGACGAACTGGAACTGGCTCACATCCGCCGCGCCCTGCAGGTGAGCAACGGCCACCGCGGCAACGCCGCCCGCATCCTTGGTATCAGCGAGCGCAATTTGTACCGGAAGTTGAAGGAGCACCGCCTGCTGTCGTGAGGAAGCGCTGCGCCCCTGGAGGCGGCTTCGGTGGCGCAGGCGGTGCCGCCTGCGAATCGGGGCGCTAGTTTTCCGTCGGGGTTTTCTCGATGTGATCCACTACCAGAACGTCCAGCGGAGCTTTGCGCGGCTCCAGCTTGAGGCCGAGCGCTTCGAGCGAGCCGAAAATCGAAATGGTGGGATCCATGCCCGGGATGTCGGGGATCTGCCTGGGATCTGTTCCCGAGGCTCTCACCAGGTTCCGCAATTCCTCAATCGAGTATTCGAGTGTGAGGTCGTATTTGCCCGTCAGCTTGGTCATGTCTACCACCGGGCGGTCCACGAAGCGCGAGATCGAGTCCACCAGATTGGCCATGGGCACTCTCTTGCCTTCGAGCTTGTTCAGCCCGTAACTGATGTAGGCTCCCGGGCCGAGATTGACCACCGTGCCGCCACGGCCGCCGGCCACATCCACAGTTACGTTGCCTCTGCCGGCGGCGCCATCGATTTCGGGATCGGCCGGCGACTCCTTCAGCTTCGCCCCGTTCTTTCCCACCACCAGGGCGTAGACCGGAAACTCTCGGCTGTCCTTGTGCACCACCAGCTTGAAGCGGTCGGCCAACAGCGATTGAATCATGACGCGAAGCTGATCGCCGCCTCCCGCTGGCAGTTTGGCGACGATGTCGAACCGTTCCGAATCCAGCCATTCCGGGCCGTTGATCCGGGTATCGGGCACCTGGTATGCCATGGAGATGTAGCTCTTTAACGACAGATAGGTGCAACTGACCATGGCGCCGTCGATGTGCACTCCTATGTTGAACTGTCCCGGCTCGGGCGTCGCGGACTTTTTGACCGACGCCACTTCGAACTCGGCGCGCGGCGGCTGATCCTGGGCGATGGCGGCGGCCGCGGCTACAAGTGTCAACACCACAACGCTGGTCATTTTCATGTCAGAAAAGAAGTACGACTCAGTATACGGGAAAGTTCCGCGGAGTTACGCGCCGCCGAGCGGGCCACGGGCGAAAGCGAATTCCTCCACTACGCGGCCGGCAATCAGATGCTCTTGAATGATTCGCTCCAGCACTTCCGGCGTCGCGGAGTGGTACCAGACACCTTCGGGATAGACCAGCGCAATGGGGCCCTGCTCGCAGATGCGCAGGCAGTTGGCTTTCGTGCGATAGACGAGGTCGAGACCGAGCTCGGCCAGGCGGCGCTTGAGATACTCCCAGGATTCGAGGCCGGCCTCCTTGGAGCAACACTTGGGCCTGGTCTGGTCGCAACAGAGGAAGATATGGCGGCGCAGAGCGGGAATGTGCAGGCCCGCGGCGAGCGCTCGAAGGCCTTCGGTGTCCGCCATATCAATATTTCAGATAGATGGTCTTGTAGTCGCTATAGAATTCGAGCGCAGCCGGGCCTTGTTCCTTGGGGCCGAAGCTGGAATCCTTGGCGCCGCCGAAGGGCAACTGATACTCGACGCCCGCGCTGGGCAGGTTGACCGTGAGCAGACCGGCTTCGGCGCGGTAAATGAATTCAAAGGCGCGCGAGAGATTGCTGGTTTGAATCGACGAGGAGAGGCCAAAGGGGATGTTGTTGGCGATGCGCAGGGCGTCTTCGAAATCCTTGGCGCGCATAATGGCCAGCACCGGGCCGAAGATCTCTTCGCGGGCGATGGTATGGCTTTCTTCGACGCCGGCGAAGACCGTGGGCTCGACGAAGTAGCCGTTCGAGAACGCGCCTTCCGTGAGACGCCGGCCGCCGCACAGCGGCTCGCCGCATTCTTTGCGCCCGATCTCGATGTAGCGGAGGTCGGTTTCCATCTGGCCCTGATCGACGCAGGGGCCGATATCGATCCCCGGCTGCATGCCGTCACCCACTCTGAGCTTCCTGGTGCGCTCCACCACGCCGGCTACGAAACGGTCGTAGATGGCGTCCTCGACGATGGCGCGGCTGGTGGCGGTGCATTTCTGGCCGGTGGAAAAGAACGCGGCGTTCACCACGTTCTCAACGGCGGACGGGAAGTCCGCGTCGGCCAGGACGATGGTGGGATTCTTGCCGCCCATTTCGAGCTGGATGCGGAGATGCCGCGCGGAGGCCTGCTGGTGAAGCCACTGCCCGACTTCGCAGGAACCGGTGAAAGAGACGGCCTTGAGCGGCGCGGCGTTGACTAATGCCTGGCCGAGCGCGCCGCCCGGGCCGGCCACGAAGTTGACCACGCCTTTGGGAATGCCGGCTTCGTGGAGAGCCTCCACGATGCGCCACGCGCTGAGCGGCGCGGCGGAGGCCGGCTTCATGAGCACGGTGTTGCCGCAGATGAGCGCCGGCGCGAGTTTCCAGGCGGGGATGGCGCTGGGGAAATTCCACGGAGTCACCAGGCCCACCACGCCGATGGGTTTGCGCAGCGCGAACATGTGGACGCGGTCGCGCTCCGAGGGCACCAGCATGCCGGGCATACGCGAGCCTTCGCCGGCGAAATAGCGGAGGATATTGATGGCGCGGCGCACTTCGCCCTTGGCTTCGGGCAGCGTCTTGCCTTCCTCCCGCGTCATGTCGGCGGCTGTGTTCTCGAATTTCTTGTCGAGGATGTCGGCCGCTTTGAAAAGGATGTTGCCGCGCGCGGGGCCGCTCATGGCGCTCCAGGCGGGCAAGGCGGCGGCGGCGGCAGCGGCGGCGTCGTTGATGTCCTGCGCCGTGCCCTTAACGAAATTTCCGATCAGTTCATTGGTGTTGGCGGGGTTGCGATTCTCAAAAGTCTGGTCGCGCGAAACCCATTCGCCGTTGATGTAATTGGAAAAGAGCTGCGCCATGGAGCCTCTTTAGAATTGCACTTTGGGCGCCTGGTCCGCCCCGGGAGCGGTCTTGAAATAAGCGTCGTTGCGGGTAAAGCCGGACATGGAAGCGACAATGTTCTGGGGGAACAATTGCAGCGTGGCATTGTAGGTCTGAAGCGCTTCGTTGTATTTGCGGCGTTCCACGGCAATGCGGTTCTCGGAGCCCTCCAGCTGATTCTGCAGGCTCATGAAATTCTCGTTGCTCTTGAGCTGCGGATAGTTTTCGGCCACCACCAGCAGCCGCGATAGGGCGCCGGAAAGCTGGTCGTTGGCGGCGATCTTATCCTGCGGCGTGCGGCCACTGATCAGGGCGGCGCGCGCGTCGGCGATGGATTTATAGACTTCGGTTTCGTGCGCGGCGAAGCCTTTCACGGTGTTCACCAGGTTGGGGATCAGGTCGGAGCGGCGTTGCAGCACCACGTCCACGTCGGCCCACTGAGCTTTCACGGCTTCCTGCTGAACGGCAAGCTGATTGTGGATGCTGACGAACTTGGCGCCGAATCCCAGCAGGATGACCAGGACGATGGCGATGACGATCAGAGCGATTTTCACGGTAGTCTCCTATTTTTCCAGCCGGTCCACGGCGTCGATCACCACGGAGATGCATTGCAGGAACGAATCGAGCAGGGCCACGGGTTCTATCTGTCGCGGCTTGATGCGTT
>JBEKYE010000359.1:0-5314 GCA_049511275.1 Bryobacteraceae bacterium | reverse complement strand
CCGTGCCGTTCGTAATCGTGCGATTGCCGGGCCGGCACGCCAGGAGCCAGCGGCAGGATGGGCTGCGTCCGGTTGAGCGCCTGCACTTGGCTCTTTTCATCCACGCACAGCACGATGGCATGAGCCGGCGGATTCATATAGAGCCCGACGATATCCCGCACCTTTTCTATGAACTGCGGGTCCTTGGAGAATTTGAAGTTTTCCACGCGGTGCGGCTGCAATCCGAACGCGCGCCAGATCCGCACAACCGCAGTCTGCGAGAGCCCTGTCTTCTCAGCCATCAACCGAGTGCTCCAGTGCGTGCTTTTTTCCGGCATCGATTCCAGCGTGTTGGTGATGACCTGCTCGACCTGCGCGTTGGTAATCGACCGCGGAGCGCCCGGCCGCGGCTCGTCCAGCAGTCCTTCCAGGCGGTTCACTCGAAAGCGTTCCCGCCATTTACATACCGTGGCTCCGGTAATGTGAAGCTTCTTCGCCACTGCTCCGTTGCTCAATCCCTCGTCACCACCGAGCACGATCCGAGCGCGCATCGCCGTGGCTTGCGAGGATTTCGGGCGACGTGCCAACATCACGAGCTTCTGCTTCTCCTCCGGCGTCACGTTGAGCGGCTTAATGGGGCGTCCGATGGGCATACCTAAGTATGCGCTCATCCACATAATTATTCAATGTATTTATGACTCATGACACTAGGGGGAGTTGTCCAAAATGGGGTATCTACTGTTGGTAGCACGTCAAGTTGTCCGGTTTTATTAGCAAGTGAAATGTCCGGTTTGCAACGTAAAGTGCATCCGCGCCGGTGGCCGGCGGGGGGATGCACAAGGGGGGCGGCAGCCCCTCTTGTGGGGGGAGCCGCCAGCGCGATGCGGGCCAGCGTTTTGGGCTGGCGCGCAGCGTGCCTGCGGCGTGGGGGGAACCCGCCCGCCCCGGCTTTCCCCCGGAGGGGGAAACGGGAAAGGGGGTGTTCCAATTCCTTGCTGCCGCAGGCTATTCTCATCACGCAGCGAGCCTCCGGTGACCAAGCGGCCGCGCTCCGCTGCGCACTTTCGGTTTCGGCGCGGGCAGGCTGTCGGGCGCCCAGCGTGCCACTTCGTGGGGCCCGAACCGCACCTCCACAGTTCCATCTAGAAGCTCGTACACCCGCACATGGCAGCCCGCCAGAGTATTCCGCCAACGGCTCTTTTCGATTTGCAGAATGCGGTTATCCAGGGCAATCGTGTTGTCCGGATTCACCCGCCGCTCGTGCTGAATCGAGAACACCCACGCCAGATCCTTCCGGCGGGTACGCACAAACGCACTGCCTTTACCCGCGGCGGCCACCGCAAAGCGCCGGTTGAATTCCGCCCGATACTCCTGCCGCAGAAACCGCTTGGCCTCCTCCGCCGTGGTGATCCCGCGCAATCGCAACTCCGGCGGCAGCCGCCCTTGCCAGGTGCGGTAGTTGCGTTCCATACGCCCGCGCGCCTGTGGCGAATACGCCGGAATCATCTTGATCCTCAGCTCTTGGAGCGCTCGTCCCAACTGCGTTACCTGGTTCTCATCCACCTTGCCGCCCGCCTTGGGCGTCACAAAAAAGTGGCTGGCTCGATCACTGTACAAGGCGCAGAATATGCCCTGCTGCTCGATCACCTCCCGCACCGCCGGCATCAGGGTCCGCGTCCCTTCCTCCTCCACCAGTTGGGCGTAGTAGATCTCGCTGGTGGCGTCATCCAGGATCGTGATCAAATCGTAGTACCGCCCGTCCCCAAACCACGCGTGCTTGCTGGCCTCGATGTGCAGTAGCATCCCCGGCCGCGGCCGCCTCCGTCGGTGCGTTCCCCGCCGCCCCTGCTGGCTCACCAGCCCGGCTCCTTGCAGCGCCATCTTCACCCACGTATAGCGGAGCCGCACGCCGTGTTCCTCGCTCAGCTTCTCGTGGAAATGCCGCACGTTGAAATCGAAGTACTTCTCCCGGTAGAGTTGCAACACCTTCTTGGCCGTCTTTAGCGGAACTCGCCGCGGACTCGGCCGCCGTTTACGATGGTCGTACAGCCCGTCATAGCCGTCTTCCTCGTAGCGTTCCCGCCACCGCCTCATGGTCCGGTCGGAAACTCCAATGATCTCGGCGGCCTCCCACCACTTGAGGCTCCCGGCCAGGGCTTTCAAAATCACCTCTTGCACTTTCATCATCCGCTCCAGTTCTGCGGATAAGACCGTCTGTTCTGGGTTCACCCCTTCAGCGTCCCATCCGCGTCAGGCGGACAAATCATGTGCTAATTGAACCGGACAGATCACATGCTAACAACACCAGATGGGGTATCTACTTGACTCAGGTGACCCCAAGATGTAGTATGGTCTGCCGTGGAGGATTATCCGCGAAATCTGGCCGAATTTGAGGCGCGCTTCTCTACAGAAACAGCCTGCCGTGAATATTTGGTGCGGCTGCGGTGGCCGGATGGCTTTCTCTGTTCGCGTTGTGGAGGGCGGAAGGGCTGGCCGGTGCGTGGGCTTCTGCTGGAGTGTTCGGGTTGCGGATATCAGAGCTCGCTGACGGCCGGGACAATCTTCCAGGACACACGCAAGCCGCTCACGGTTTGGTTTCGGGCGATGTGGGCAGTCACGACCCAGAAGAACGGTGCCAGCGCCATCGGACTCCAGCGGGTGCTGGGCTTGGGGAGTTACCACACTGCGTGGACTTGGCTGCATAAATTGCGGCGTGCCATGGTACGATCGGGGCGGGATCGCCTCTCGGGGCGGGTGGAAGTGGACGAGACGTACTGGGGCAGCGAAGAGGAGGGCGTTCGGGGACGGCAAACTGAGAGCAAGGCGCTGATTGTGATTGCCGCGCAAGAAGATGGAGACGGGGTTGGGCGCATTCGCATGCGACGCCTCCCCGATGCGTCGGCCGAGAGTCTGATGCCGTTTGTCGAGGAAACTATTGAACCCGGCAGTGTGGTTCACACCGACGGCTGGATCGGATACGATCCCCTGAAAGGCAAGGGCTACCGTCACCGCATCACATTCCTGAAGGGACAAAAGGAATCAGCGTCGGAGTTGCTGCCGCGAGTCCATCTGGTGGCGTCTCTGATGAAGCGCTGGCTGCTGGGCACGCACCAAGGTGCGGTCAGCCGGGAGCACCTGGATTACTACCTGGACGAGTTCACGTTTCGTTTCAATCGACGGAACTCGCGTAGTCGAGGAAAGCTCTTCCTGGGCCTCGCCGAGCAAGCCGTAGCACTGGGACCGGCTCCATACAAGTCGATGGTGAAGTGCTTCGCCAAGGCTGACGGCGTCAACCACAATATATACGGTCTACCTGAGTGAAGTAGATACCCCATCTACTTGCAAAACTCGAGTTTTCGTAAGTCATTGAAGGTGCCTAACTTCGCCATTTAGCGATTTTGGGCACACCTCTCCCCCGACTTATCCTGAATTCCGAAGTTGAGCGATAGTTTTCCTTTCAGACGGGCGCTTTGGCAGGATCATTCCGCGTCAGGTTTCGAGAACGGAAACCAACTTCGGCGAAATTGCAAACTCACAAGCCAGGATGCTGTCCAGTAAGGGAGTTCTCGATTGCAAGCCGCCCCAACTTCGGGACAGGTGGATCACCAAACGGCGGCCGGCGCGCCCGAGAATGGCTCCACAGGTAAGCACCTGGGTGCGGATGGTCGCTGGCGCGCGGTAGCCGGGCAGTGCAGCAGCTCGCTGGAACTCGGACAGGAGGTTGAACAGAAGCAGCACGGCACGAAAGGCCGCTTCCGTCGCCAAGAACTCCTTCAGGCAGAAGCCATCGCCGCCCAGGTCGTGCTTCAGTTCGGCAATCCGGTTTTCCATGTCGGCGCGCCGGTTGTAGTCGCGCCAGATCTCTTCGGGAGGGTCGGCAGCACTGGTGACAAACACGCGGAAGGTGTAGCCCGGCACGTCGATCAGTTTGCGGCCTACGCTGTCGCGGCCCTCGCGCACTCGTTCGCGAATCGCCACGCAGCGCCGCTCCCCACTCCAGCCGTGCAACCGCAGCCGGAACTCGCCCACCGCAAAATCATCATCCAGTTCCCGCCACTGTTCCACTCGCTGCGCTGCCCGTTTCACCCACAGAGTCAGGCGGGCGACTACCATGTAGGGCAGCCGGCGCTGTTCCAAAAAGCTTAGCAGCCGGTCCTCGAAGAAGCCGGAATCAGCTCTTAGCCGACGGATCTTCTGGCGCTGTCCCCACAGCGCGAGAGCTTCTTGGAGAAATTCCTCCACGCCACGGGCGGTTCCGGGGGTGCCCTTTGGGCCCGCCGCTGCGGAGCCAGCCGTGGAGGAGGAAATGCGCTTCGCTCAGCACGGCCAGCAGAGGATGATGACTGGGACGCCCGTGTTTGCGTGGGTTGTGGCCTTTCAGCGATCCTTCCTGCTTGCCGTACCGTTCCAAGACAGTCGAATCCAGATCCAAGGTATAGCCCTCGGCGCGTAGCGGTAGGCGTTGCATCGGCCATTCCGCCAGCGGTTCGTAGAGGCGCTGTACGTGGCCCATGCCGAAGGCTCGGAACAAGTTGCGGATGGTGTCGTCGATGGGGAACCGTTTCATTCCCAACAGCGCATGCAGGGCCTGGTCGCCCCGCAAAACGGCGGCGTGGGCGAAGCGCGTTGCACCCACCAGCACGGTCATCAGGAAGGCTATAAACGTAGAACTGGGATCCATCTGATTCGGGGACTTCCACCGGATCGGCATGAGCTGCCGCAGTTGCCCCACCAGATCGATCTTCTGGAGAAAGGAAACGAAGACGGCCACTCCCCCGAAGGGCGTGACCGCCCGTTTGGTCTGGCGCAGGATCAGCCGCTCGCTGGACAGCAGAGCAGTGATTTCCCGCGGAACAGATTTGTCCCTGGTTTTGTTCTCCACCCCTCCGTTGTCTCAAGACTTACAGGCCGCCTGCACTTGAACTTCGGGATTCAGGCTTATGCGGTCTGAACTGCTGGTGTCAGCAGATTCTGCATTCGTACGAGGTTGTAAGCCGCGGCCGTGAAGGTAAAGACCCACCCAACTTTTGGGCAATACTTAACTTGACAAATCACGTGCAAACTGGTAGAATTTGAATATGGAACCAGTGCTCAACACTCTGAAAGAGGCCATCGAATACTTCTCGAATCCGGCCAACTGCCGCGAGTACATCGTAGCGCGGCGCTGGCCCGATGGCGTTACCTGCCCACGGTGCGGTTCCAAGAATGTCACGTTCCTGGAGAAGTACAACCGCTGGCAATGCAGTGCCCGCCACGATGCCCGCCAGTTTACCGCGAAGACAGGGACCATCTTTGAGGATTCCCCTATAGGCCTGGACAAGTGGCTCATGGCTAT
>JBEKYE010000358.1:0-5317 GCA_049511275.1 Bryobacteraceae bacterium | reverse complement strand
TCCTCCGGCGAGCTTGGCATTCAACTCTCGACCATGCTCCACCTGGGCGCCGTAATCCCCAATCTTTCCTTTGCCGCCGACGCCCACTATCATCACCTCAGGGACGATATTATTGAAGGCGGGCGGTTGCATTACGAAGACGGCGCCATTCGCGTGCCCGAAGGCCCAGGGCTGGGTGTCCGGCTCAATCGCGAAAAACTCCGGGAGTATCACGAGCTCTACCAGCGTCTGGGCGGGTATCCCTATGACCAGGATCCCGGGCGGCCCGGCTGGACACCGATTATTCCGAACGACCGGTGGGCCGATCCTAACGATGGCCGCCCGGTTGCGATTCCTTATTGAGAGACCTCATGCTGCCGCACCAGTGGGAAACTTTTAAACGCGCCGCGCGACTTGAGAAACTCGAGCGGATTCCGATGGCCCTCATTATCGATAGCCCGTGGATGCCCGGCTATCTGGGCATCCAGCATCTGGATTATTACCTCGACCCGGAAGTCTGGTTCCAGGCCAATCTCGACATCATGCGCGAGTTCCCCGATATCATCTTCGTCCCCTCCTGGTGGATGGAGTACGGAATGGCCGCCGAGCCATCGGTCCTGGGCGCGAAAATCAAGTTCTGGCAGGACAATACTCCCAGCGAATACCACACGCTCTACCGTCTCGAAGACCTGGATCAGTTTCCGGAATACGAAGTGGAGTACGACGCCTTCGCCGCGCTGACGCTGCATCGCATCAAGATGCAGCGGCAGCGCATCCTCGACCACGGCTACATCCTGCCCATGGTGACTTCGCGCGGTCCTCTGTGCACCGCCGGCTTCGTGCGCGGCACCACCCATTTCATGATCGACCTGGTCGAAAATCCCGAGGGCGCTCACCGCCTGATCGACCTGTGCACGCGCGTGGTCATCGATTGGCTGAAGGCCCAGCACAAAGCCATGGGCCCGACCGTCGAGGGCATCTTTATCCTCGACGACATCGTGGGGTTCGTCAACGAAGATCACTACATGGAGTTTGCGCATCCCTATCTCAAGCGCATCTGCGACGCCTTTCCCAAGGACTGGGTCAAGCTCTACCACAACGACGCCGAAGTGGACGCCTGCCTGGACCACATTCCGGACGCCGGATTCAACATGCTCAACTGGGGCAAGCAGAAGGATATCCGCGAAGTGAAGCAGCGCGTGGGCCATCGCATGTGTCTGATGGGCAACGTGAACCCGCTGGAAATCGGCGTCCGCGGCACGCCCGAGGAAGTTCGCGAAGCCACTCTGGATGTGCTCGAAGGCTCGGGCGGCGAAGGAATCATTCTCTCCGTGGGCGGCGGCACCAGTCCCGGAATGCCGCGCCAGAACATCGTCGCCATGCAGCGCGCGCTGGAGGAATTCAACGCGGGCCATCCGGCCGCTGAAGGAGCCCGCCATGGTTGATTACGCACTGATGAATCAGTGCCTGTACGAAGGCAAGGCCAAGGAAGTCGAGCAGATGACCAATGACGCGCTGGCCGAGGGCCAGTCCGCCCAGCAGATTCTGAACGAGGGCCTGATTGCCGGCATGAGCGTGGTGGGAGAAGATTTCAAGCACAACATTCTCTACGTCCCCGAGGTGCTCATCGCGGCACGCGCCATGAAGGCCGGCATGGCGGTGCTCAAGCCCCTCCTCAGCGCCCGCGAGGGCGACCAGCGCATCGGCACCCTATTGATGGGCACCGTGCGCGGCGACCTCCACGACATCGGCAAGAACCTGGTCTGCATGATGGCCGAAGGCGCCGGCTTCGAAGTGCATGATATCGGCGTGGACCAGAGCGTCGAGAAATTCATGGCCGCCGCCCAAAAGTGCAAACCCGATATCATTGGGATGAGCGCCCTGCTGACCACCACCATGACCTACATGAAAACGGTGATCGATGGCTTCCAGGCCGCCGGCCTCACCCAAATCAAGATGGCCGTCGGCGGAGCGCCGATCAGCCAGATGTTCGCCGACGAAATCGGCGCCGATGGCTACGGCCAGAACGCCTCCGCCGCCGTGGACCTTTTCCTTCGGCTCATGGCCGGCATACATCACGATGGCAACCTACAAGATTCTCTATTGGCAGGAAGTTCCGTCTCAAGTCAAGGCTGAGGACGAACTGGACGAAGTAACCGTTCCGATGCCTCCGAAGTTTATGGAGCGCATCGACCAACTGGCCGCCAAGCGCGGGCTCCAGCAGTCCGACGACTATCTCGCCCAGTGGCAGTGGGGCGAGGATCAGGAACGCCCTGGAACGGCCCAGGAAGTGGCCGAGGCGGTCGCCGCCGAACTCGGGTCCCAGGCCGCCTGGTAAGCTATAGCTCCCATGCCGGCCACACTCACCATCAACGGGCAATCCACCAGCGCCGCCTTCGGCACCACCATTTTCGATTGCGCCGAATCGCTCGGCGTGCGCGTGCCGACGTCCTGCCACAAGCAGGGCAAGTGCAAGGAATGCCTGGTGGAAGTGGTGGAAGGCATGCAGCTTCTCTCCCCGCGCATGCCGGAAGAAAAGCACCTCGACGGCCGCTTCCGGCTTTCCTGCCGCACCGCGGTCTCCGCCGATGCCGGCTCCATTCGTTGCCACACCATGCGCCGCGGCCAAATGCGCATCGATCTCTCCGCGGCCGGCCTGCCCGAAACCCTGCGCTCGATCTCCCACGACGCCGCCGTCACCCGCCGCGGCGACGCCATCTCGATCGATGGCCAGGAAGTCGATCGCTCCAGCGGCCCGATTCACGGCATCGCCATGGACCTGGGCACCACCACCGTCGTGCTGCGCCTGTTCAACCTGGAGACCGGCGAGCTGGTGGCCGGAGCGTCCTTTGAAAACCCGCAGCGCTTCGCCGGCTCCGACGTCATGGCGCGCATTCACTACGATTCGCTCCATCCCGGCAAGCTCTTGCGCCGCACGCTGGCCGGCTACGTCAGCCACGCCATCGAAGAGTTTCCGGCCGACCCCAAATCCATCTACGAAATGGTGGTGGTGGGCAACTCCACCATGCGCGACCTCTTTTTCCGCCAGAGCGTCCACTCCATCGGCCAGAGCCCATATCAATCGATCACCGAATTGCAGATGGCGCAGGGCCTGCGCGCCTCCACCAGCCTCACCGAAACCGGCCGGCGCTCGCTCCTGCCGATCCATCCCAGGGCCCGCGTATGGGGCGCGCCGGTGATCAGCGGCCACGTGGGGGCCGACGCCGCGGCTTGCATGCTGGCCGCCGGCCTGGCGCACGAAGAGCGCCTCGTCGCCATCATGGACATCGGCACCAACACCGAGCTGATCGTCGGGAATCGACACCGCACGCTCGCGGCCTCCTGCCCCGCCGGTCCGGCCTTCGAAGGCGGAGCCATTGCCTGCGGCATGCCCGCCCTGGATGGCGCCATCGAAGATGTTCGCATCGCCGCCGACGGCAGCTTCCAACTCGATGTCATCGGCGGCGGCCCGCCCGAGGGCATCTGCGGCTCCGGCCTGGTGGCGCTGATGAGCGAGTTGATGCGCACCGGCCAACTGAACGAACGCGGCCGTTTTGAGGACGGCCCCCACCGCATCGTGCTCGATCCGCAAGGCTCCGTTTTCTTCCTGGAAAGCGATGTCAATGAGCTGGCGCAGGCCAAGGGCGCCAATTCCGCCGGCCTGGAAGTGGTCTTCGCCAATTACGGAATCGGCTTCGACCAGATCGAGGTTTTCTACCTCGCCGGCGGCTTCGGCCGGCACATGAACGTCCAAGCCGCCGCGCGCATCGGCCTGATCCCACCCATTCCGGAAGACCGCGTGGTGCAGGCCGGCAACGCCGCCATTGAAGGAGCTTCGCTGGCGCTGCTCTCGCTATGCAAGCGCCGCGAGCTCGAACAACTGGTCCGCCAGGTGGAGCACTGCCGCCTGGAGACTCACCCGCGCTTCTTCGATTTTTTCGTCGAGGGCTGCCTCTTCAAACCCATGGCGCCCGCGCACCAGGTGGCCGGATGATCGAATTCGTTCCATCCTCGCCGGCCGTCGACGTGGCCCCGTCCGAGTATCACCGCCTGCTCGGTTACCCGCGCGATGCCGTGCCCGGCGAGCGCGCCCTCGAGCTGGCCGATTGGGCGCGCGATTGGTACCAGAGCCACGGACGCCCCTGGATCTATACGCGCCGCGCCGCCAGCCTCAACATCGCGGATGGCGAGGTGGAGATCGACGGCGTCGGCTTTTCGAGCAGCCGGCTCCGCACCGCGTTGCAGCAGGCCGAGGCTCATACGGTGTTCCTGGCGGCCGCCAGCGCGGGCCCCGAAGCCGAAGAAGAGGCCCAGCGGCTGTGGCGCGACGATAAGCCCGACGAATATTTCTTCCTCGAAATGTTTGCCTCCGCGGTGGTGGAGCATCTGATCGCCATGGCCGGCGCCGAGTTGTGCGCCTGGGCCGACACCGAGCGAATGGCCGTGCTGCCTCACCACAGCCCCGGCTACTCCCAGTGGGACGTGGCCGAGCAGGCCCGTCTGCTGCGCCTCATCCGGCGCGACGGCGCCGCTGCGCTCCCCGGCGCGCTCGAAGCGCTCGATTCCGGCGCGCTGCGTCCCAAGAAATCGCAATTGGCGGTTTTTGGAATCACCCGCCACCTGGACCGCGTGGAGCGTCTCGCGGACCTGGTCCCGTGCCAGCAGTGCTCGCTTCCGAACTGTCAATACCGCCGCACTCCCTACCTGCGCGCCCGGCCGCGCCTGGAACAGGAATCGCCGGCGCCGCTGTCTGCGGCCGCCTATTCGATCAATGTTAAAGCGCTCAGACGCTGGGCCGCCGAACGGCTGGTGCTCGAAACCCGAGAAGACGGCACGCTCCACGCGCGCTTCCGCTATGACGGCACCACCTGCACCAACATGGGGCGCGCGCTGGCATTCGATTACGACGTCGATCTGGGAACCGCCCAGGACGGCTACCCCATCCGCGGCCAGAGTTGCACTCCGGCGCCAGGCGATAGCGGCCACGCCTCCATGTGCCAGTACATCACCGACGCCCCCGGCCTGATGGCCGCCATCGGCCGCGAGAAACCCCTCGCCGGCCGTCCCCTGGCTGATGTGCTCGGCTGGCACCGCTCCGAAGCCGCCGCCGGCTGCTATTGCGAAGCCGCCAGCCGCGATCACAAGTGGGGCCTGGTCCTCTAAACATTTTACTCCGCGCTGCACAACCCTCAAACCTTGGCGGAAAACCGCTACACTTGCCCGTTGGGCTGGACCGCTTGCTCACGCGCGCGGCGCGCATGCGAGCCGCGACCGTGGGGGAGCGGTCTTTGCGGAAAGCGAGATGTATTAATGAAACCCTCCACCGGGAAACCGTTGC
>JBEKYE010000357.1:0-9047 GCA_049511275.1 Bryobacteraceae bacterium | reverse complement strand
CCAGTACCCGCATGGCCTTGGCTGCATTCCGGCGATCCCGTTCCCCACCCGGCTCGCAGGGCTGCTTCAATTCCTCGCTTACCTGGCGGCGAAGCTCTCTCAGGTTGAACGACTCCCCGAGCCTCTCAATCGTACGGCGCGTGAATTCATTGTTGAGGCTGAGTTCGAAGAGCTTCCGCTCAAAGAGCACCCGGTCGTAGAGCGGGTTGGGAATTCTGCGCGGCTCGGTGAGAAATCCGGATGACGCGAGAACCTCGATCCGGCCATCCGGGTGGATCATCCCCGTCCGAAACGTGACCGAGGAGACGTGTCCTTCACCCGTGGCTCGCAGGCTCAGGATAAACCGCAGCCCGTTGCGCGGAACTCCCGACTGGTCCGGGTGCGGCACAATCGACGGATTGAACAGCGCGGCCGATTCGAGCGAGAACTCGGAGGTAAAGTAAGAGCCGATCAGCAGCTTTCTCGGCTCGGACAGCTTGCCATTTAACGACAGCAGTTTCCGTACCTGTTCGAATCGTTCGAGAAAGAAGTCGCCGATCTTCGGATGTTGCGCCGAGAACCTGGTCAACACTTCCTTCACCAGGGGCAGAACCCGGCTTTCGGGTAGCGAGAGAATTCGCGCGACAATCCTCTCGGTTCGCCGTGCGTCGCCCTGGTTAAATGGGCGTAACAGAACGCGGGACTGGTCCGGACGCAAGGCGATGTTCGTCCGTGTAATGTGAATCGATTCTACTCTCATGCAATTTGGTTGGACCGGCATTAGCTCTCGATGAGAATCGGGGCCCTGAAGCTGGTGACAATGTTGTGCGTCAGCCGCAGTTCCGCCAGCGACAGCAGAAACGCCAGCGTGGATTCCGCGCCTTGGTTGCGGTTGACCCGGTCCACGTGCAGCCCGTCGAGACAACCGCCGGTCCTGGCCGAGTACAGTTCCAATCCGAGATCGTTCCAGCCGAGGAACCAGTCAAACGCGCGCCGGGCCTGTTCGTACCACCAGGAGTCCGACGTGGACCGATAGGCTTCCAGACACGCCGACATCATGGCTTGCGCTTCCACCGGCTGTTGATCGAAATTGGCGCGCGTACCGCCGCGCCGGAAGAACCCGTTGCTGCCGATAGGCCGAAAGTGCCCGTGTTCCGAGGTTTGCATGTGCACCAGCCACCGCAGTGTTTCAACACCTCGATCCAGCAGCGCGGTTTGGCCTGTAGCGCGGCCGCTCAGAATCAAGGCGTGTGCGAGTTTCGCATTGTCGTAACTCAGTTCCTGTTCAAACCACGGCCAATCCGGCGTGGCCGTTCGATCGTACAGGTCCATCAGGCGGGCGATGAGCGTCTCGCGAGTCTGGGTCACGAAGCTGTCGCCGCCCAACCGGCGCAGGTACTCGTGGATACCAATCAGGCTGAAAGCCCAGGCCCGCGGTGACTCAAACTGCGTTACGGCCGGCAACGCCCGCACGAAGAGTTGGCCGGCCATCGCCTGGAAACTGCCGTAAGAAGAAGCTCCAACCCCCACGCCCAGCGCCCAAAGCGCCCTGGCGTGACAGTCCTCCGACCCTTGCTTGTCCAGCCAGTGGCGGTCGAAGCCCAGCAGGTTGTGGAAACGCCCCGTCAGGGGATCGAACGCATGGTATAAGAAGGCGGCGTAGGTGGTGGCAAGTGAGCGTATGCGTTCCGGCTCTTCTCCCAGTTCTTCCAGCATCACCGCCAGGATAAAGGCGCGCGCGTTGTCGTCGGTGCAGTATCCTTCGGAAAAGTTTGGCACGCTGAACACGGCGTGTTGAAATATGCCCGTCGAATCTGTCATGCGCGAGAGATGGTCCAGCTTCACCTCGGGTGTGCCACGCGGCTTCTGGTCCAGCGTCTTCGTGGACAGGGACCTCCGCAGCGTCGATAAGGCCTGCAGCCGCGAAAGCTCGAAGGAACGCATATACAGCCGCGCTACATTGCTCCAGACCATCTCCCGGCCCAGCTTGTAAGCGCGCTCCCGCATGGCGTTCCGGCGGACATCGTCGCGCAGCAACGCGCTTACTTCGGTCGCAATGGCCGCGGCGCTCCCAAACGGAACCAGCACCCCGCGTCCGTCCGCCAGCAGTTCGCCGGCGTGCCAGTACGGTGTAGAAACAACCGCTTTGCCGGAACCGAAGGTGTAAGCGAGTGTACCCGACGTGCTCTGGGCTTCGTTGAGATAGGGCGTAATATATACGTCCGCCGCGCCAATAAAGTCCTTCAGAGTTTCGAGATCGACGAAGCTGTTGTAGAAGATGACATTCTTCTCCACTTTGTTCCTGGCCGCCAGGATCTCGAGACTGAGCCGGTAGGCTTCGCCCCGTTCGCGCAGCTCGTTCGGATGTGTGGCGCCCACTACCATGTACACCACGTTCGGGAACTCGGCCACAATCCCCGGCAGCGCGTTCAGCACGTGTTCGATGCCCTTATTGGGGGAGAGCAGCCCGAATGTGAACAACACCGTCCGCCCGGCTACGCCGAATTCCTCTTTCAGATCGTTCGGATCCACGAACGGTATGTCGGGAATGCCATGATGGATCAGGTCGATCTTGGTCGGTGGCGCGTGGTAGACATCCTGCAGCATCTGCCGTCCCCGGGCCGACATCACCACCAGGCGGGTGGAAAGCGCAATCAGCTCCTGCATCACCAATCGCTGGTCGACCCTCGGTTCGCTCAGGACGGTGTGGAGCGTGACCACCACGGGCATCCGCAGCTCGCGCAAGAGCGCCAGGATGTGGCTGCCGGCTGGACCGCCGAATATTCCGAACTCGTGCTGCAGGCACACCACATCGACATTGCCGATGTTCAGGAAGTCCGCCGCGCGCAAATACGATGACAGGTCCTGTTCTTCAATTTCGAAACGAACTACGTCCGGATACTCATAGCCCTCTTTGATGTCGTTCACGGAAACCGAAAAGCACTCACTGGACGGGTGCTCGGCTGCCACGGCAGTAAGAAGGTCGGACGTAAATGTGGCAATACCGCACTTGCGCGGCACATAGTTGCCGAGAAACGCGATTCTGCCAACCTTAGAACCTTCGATCATGACTTACTGGTGAAGGTTCGGTGGTATCGAGGCCGCCAGCCATTCCACGGGATGCGCTCGAATGCTTTCGTCCGGTTCGCGAATATCGGCCCACTTAGGGTCGCTTCTCAGATTGAGGAAGGTCCCGAGGGTGCCTTGATAGGAACCCTTCGCCAGATACACTGGATCACCCTGATGGAAGAGGCAAGGCGCCGCAGGGGCGGCAGATTGTACGTTTAGATCCGTTGGCACGTTTTCGTCCTTTCCCGGCAGAGGCCATCTGGGGCGGACGGTGAGTTGGCCGGAGAACAGCTAGACCGCTCGGCTCATGGTGGGGAGTGCCGATATCAGTATAGCAGGTCGGGAGGAGTGAAATTGAGCGCTGGCTTTCGGGTAATCCTCTCGGCTCGAACAATAAATCGGCCGGGGCCGGGCCAACGGAGTAGAATGGATAGCAGGTGGCCAGGGTAAAGGACACGGATGGATAAGAGAATCCTAAAGCGGCACAAGCGCCAGGTGGCGCGCGCCAGAGAACGAGTCAGGCTGTCCGAGCCCGACCTGAGAACGCCGGAGCAAGTGAAGGCGGCACGGGAAGCGAGCCGCCCGGCCAGCGGCCGGCGCAACGACCCCCTCCCACACTACTCCAGGCCGGCAATCCGCGATCACGCCGGCGTGCGCAACGCCACCGAGAGAGCCATCCGCTGGCTTCTGCAGCCCTACCGCTGCTCACTTTGCGGTCACCACTTCTTTTTGTTCCGATGGCAAGCCCCCCTCGGGGGCACGGCGTAAGAGGCCGCAAGGGTCAGAGGCTGGCCGCGATCGACTCCGCGATCAGCCGCCCGTGCAATCTGCCGTTTTCGATGAAGATCTCGTTGGTGTGCATACCGGCCACGATCACGCCTGCCAGATAGACGCCGGGGCATTCGCTCTCCAGCGTTTGGGGATTGGTGCGCGGGCGCTGGGTTTCGGGCTCGAGCGTAATACCGGCCGAGTTCAGGAATTCCAGATCGGGCCGGTAACCGATAAGTGCAAACACGAAATCGTTCTTCAGGGTCACTTCGCCCCGCGGCGTCGCGATCAGGATCGCATCCAGCCGGATTTCGATGACGTGAGAATGAAAGTAAGCGGCGATCTCGCCGTTCTGGATGCGGTTCTCGATGTTCGGGCGGATCCAATACTTCACACGGTCCGAAATTCCCGCGCCGCGATGAATCAGCGTCACGCGCGCGCCCGTCCACCACAACTCCAGTGCCGCAATGGCCGCCGAATTCTTCGCCCCGATCACCGCTACATCGTGGTTGTAATACGGATGCGCTTCCTGGTAATAATGCAGCACCTTGTCCAGCTCTTCGCCCGGAACGTTTAACAGATTCGGAACATCGTAATAGCCCGTGGCCAGCACCAGCTTGCGCGCCTGGTAAATGTGCGCGCATCCCAGCCGGTCGGTCGAGAAGACCTGGAACGTATGGTCGGTGCCCGCGATCCGTTCCACGCGCTCGTACTGCCGGATGTCCAGTTTGTAATGCTCCGCCACGCGGCGATAATACTTCAGCGCTTCGGTGCGGTTGGGCTTCTCGTTCAGGCTGGTCATCGGGATGTCGCCGATTTCCAGCAGCTCCGGCGTCGTGAAGAAGGTCATGTGGGTGGGATAGTGGTAAAGCGAGTTGACGACGCAACCCTTCTCCAACAACACCGTCTTCACGCCGCGCTTGTTGAGTTCGATCCCGCAGGCGAGTCCCGTCGGCCCGGCGCCCACCACCACCGCATCGCAGGATTCAATCATGTGGGGCAGACCCCCTGGTCTGCGGCCGACGCCCCCGTCGGCCTGCGCTCGTTTGTGGTTCCGGCGGCGGAACGAGGGCCTCCCGCGCAGACCAGGGGGTCTGCCCCACTCATGCTCACAGCTTGCTCTCGATGTCGCGCTGCACCGCCTCCAGCGCGGCATCCAAAGCACTTGCGTCCTTGCCGCCGCCCTCCGCCATATCGGGACGCCCGCCGCCTTTGCCGCCGGTGGCCGCCGCCACGGCGCTCACCAGTTTGCCGGCCTGCACCTTGCCCGTTAAATCCTTGGTAACGCCGGAGACGATCGGGACGGTGCCGTCCGGCGTGGTGGTACCGAGCACAACGACGGCAGACTTGCATTCATTACGGAGGGAATCGACCAGCCAGCGCATCTGTTCGCGGTCAACATCGGGGACGCGCGCCACAATCACGGTGGTGGCGCCGATCTTGTGGCGCGGCAGCTCCTTAGCCTTGGCTTGCGCTTGCTGGTTTTTTAGGCGATCTATTTGCTTCTCGAGTGCTTGGTTGACCGCCAGCAGCTTTTCCACGTGTTCGACGAGTTCCGCCGCTGGCGCCCGCAACATCTCCCCCATCCGCCGCAGCGCGCCGATCGATTCCTGGTATTGCCGCAGCGCCGCTTCGCCCGTGATGGCTTCAATCCTGCGCACGCCGGCCGAGATACTGCCTTCGTACACAATCTTGCATACGCCGATATCGCCGGTGCGTCCCACGTGCGTGCCACCGCATAGCTCGCGGCTGAAGCCCGGCACCGTCACCACGCGCACCTGCTCGCCGTATTTCTCGCCGAACAGCGCCATGGCGCCCGTGGCGATGGCTTTCTCCAGCGGCAACACGTCCGTCTCCACGCCGCTGTTGCGCAGGATCTGCTCGTTCATGAGCCGTTCCACTTCTTCCAGCTCGGCGTGGTCCATGGCCGCGTAATGCGTGAAGTCGAAGCGCAGCCTGCCCGGCTCGACCACGCTGCCGGCCTGCTTGACGTGCGTCCCCAATACCTGCCGCAGCGAGGCGTGCAACAAGTGCGTGGCCGTATGATTGCGCCGCGTCGCGTCGCGCAGCGGCGCCGCCACTTCGCCGCGCAGCACGTCGCCCACGCGCAGCGCCGCCGCCGTCACCGTGCGATGCACCGTCAAGCCCGGCACGCCCGGAAACGCGCTCTCCACATCCGCCACTTTTTCGCCCTGCGCCGAGTACAGCGCTCCGCGGTCGCCCACTTGTCCGCCGGATTCCGCGTAGAACGGGGTCTGGTCGAACACCACCTCCGCATGCGCGCCCGCGGCGACTTCGCCGGCCAGCTCTTTCTCCACCAGCAAGCCGATCACGCGCGAGGTCGCTTCCAGCTCGGTGTATCCCAGAAACTTGGTGCGCCCTTGCTCCAGCAGCTTCTGGTATGCCGGCGCCACCGCGCCCTTCTCCGCGCCTTTCCAGCTCGCGCGGGCGCGCTCCCGCTGCTGCCGCATCTCAACCTCGAAGCCTTCGCGGTCGATCGTCAGGCCGGACTCGCGGGCCATATCTTCCTGTTCATCGAGCGCCAGCCCGAAGGTGTCGTACAGCTTGAATGAGACCGCGCCCGCAATGGTATGGTCCGTCGCAGCCGCCGCCGCGCGGTTGAATTCCTTCTCCGCCGTCAGGAACGTAGTGGCATACCGGTGCTCCTCGTCCTTCACCACCCGCGCCACGCGCTGCACGCTCTCCATCATCTCCGGGTAGGCATCTTGCATCAGCTCCGCCACAAATCCCGTCAGCTTGTAAAGGAAGGGCTCCTCCATCCCCGCCATTCGAATGTTCCGCATGGCGCGCCGCATGATCTTACGCAACACGTAGCCGCGCCCATCGTTGGCCGGCAGCACGCCGTCGTTGATCAGAAACGCGGTAGAGCGGGCGTGGTCCGCGGCGATTCGCAAGGCCGTATCCACGCGAGGGCCGGCGCCCGGCGTCAGGTTGCACAGATCCGCCGCCTTCAGGATGACGGGCCGCATCAGGTCGTTGTCATAGACCGAGAGCTTGCCCTGCAACACGGCGGCAAGCCGGTCCAGGCCCATGCCGGTGTCGATGGAGGGGCGCGGCAGCGGCGTCAGCTTGCCGGAGGCGTCGCGGTCAAACTGCATGAACACCAGGTTCCAGATCTCCACGAACCGGTCCCCCGCATCGCCGGGGAAGGCCACATTCTCACGGCCGGGCGGGGCGGCGTGCGCACCCATGTCGTAGTGAATCTCCGAACACGGACCGCACGGGCCGGTGTCGCCCATTTGCCAGAAATTGTCCTTCTCGTCCAGGCGGAAAATGCGGCTCTTGGGAACCCCGGCCACCTTCTGCCACAGCTCTTCGGCTTCCTCATCCTCGCGAAACACGGTGACGTAGAGCTTGTCTTTCGGCAGGCCGTAATCCCTGGTGATGAGGTCCCAGGCGAACTCGATAGCTTCGGCCTTGAAGTAGTCGCCAAACGAGAAGTTTCCGAGCATCTCGAAAAACGTGAGGTGCCGCCGCGTATAGCCGACATTCTCCAGGTCGTTGTGCTTTCCGCCCGCCCGCACGCACTTCTGCGAGCTCGCGGCGCGCGCATAATCGCGCTTCTCCAGCCCCAGAAACGTGTCCTTGAACTGGTTCATGCCCGCGTTGGTAAACAGCAGCGTCGGGTCATTGGCCGGGACCAGCGAAGAGCTGCGCACCACCCGGTGGCCGCGGGCGGCGAAGAAGTCGAGAAAGCGCTGTCTGATTTCGTGACCTGTCACGGAGTTTCCTTGGGGATGTGGACTAAATTCAATTATAGGGGAGAAGATTCCCGGCGCCCGGAGACGGCGGCCCGTGGTCTCAGGCCACCGGCATCCCGCGGAGTTCCACAACCTCACTGTGCTCCCATGTACTGCGCCGAGGTTTCGCTTGACATCGCCACCGATCCGCCTTATTATATCCGTAACGGATGTATTGATGAACAAGACGCCGCCGCAAGATCTGCTGCCTCTCACGCCGCCCGTATTCCACATCCTGCTGGCCCTGGCCGATCAGGAACGTCACGGCTACGGCATCATGCAGGACATCGCGCGCCAGACCAACGACGCGCTCCAGCTCGGCCCCGGCACGCTCTACGGCTGCCTGAAGCGCATGCTGTCGGCCCGCCTGGTGGAAGAGTCCGACGAGCGGCCCGACCCCGCCCTGGACGACCAGCGCCGCCGTTACTACCGCATGACCGGCCTCGGACGGCGGGTGGTCCGCGAAGAAGCGCAGCGCCTGGCCGGCGCGCTGGTCGCGGCCCGGTCGAAACGCCTCTTCGCGGGCGCCAAGTTTTCAGGCGTATGAGGAAAGACCTATGAACCCGACTCTGGAACGCTGGTTCTGCCGCATCTATCTCTTCATGCTCTACACCTATCCGAGGCCGTTTCGCCTGCGCTTCGGCGGCGAAATGCAGCAGGTCTTCCGCGACCGCTGCCGCCACGTGTCGCGCTCTTCAAGCCGTCTGCCCGTGTTGAGCCTGGCCTTCCGCACGGCGGCCGACTGGCTCGCCACGGCATTTCGCGAACGCTTCGCCGCGATCGACCTCCGCGCCATCTGGTCGGCCGGCCGCAAACATACGCCGCGCGGCTTCGTCGCCGAGTGGTCGCTCACCATCATCACGTTCCTCTTCTTCACCACCACCATGGTCCAGGCGTATGTCATCCCGACCGCCTCCATGGAAGGCAACCTGCGCATCGGCGATCATCTGCTGGTCGATCGAGTGGCCTACGCCGATCCCGGTCCCTTCAAACACCTGCTTCCGTATCGCGACGTGGCGCGCGGCGACATCGTGGTCTTTCTCTATCCCGAAGACATCCGCCAGACTTACGTCAAACGCGTCATCGGGCTTCCCGGCGACCGCCTTCACCTCGCCGATAAACAGGTGATCCGCAATGGACGGCGCCTTCTGGAACCGTACACGCGCCACTCCGCCACCTGGCGCGACCCGTATCGCGACGACTTTCCCACCGCTCCCGACGGCTACACCACGCCTCGCGGCCGCGACATGTTCGCGTATCACGTCCGCGATGGCGAAGTGGTGGTGCCCCACGGATTCTTGTTCGTGATGGGCGACAACCGCGAGAACTCGGCCGATAGCCGCTACTGGGGCTTCGTACCGCGCGAATACGTATTGGGCAAACCGCTGCTGGTCTACTGGTCCTACGATGCGCCCACCAGCGAACTGGAGGACTGGAACGTGGCGCACTTTGTAGATCTGGCGCAGCACT
>JBEKYE010000356.1:0-5379 GCA_049511275.1 Bryobacteraceae bacterium | reverse complement strand
GATGCCATAGATGGCAGCGCTGCGCGTTTTAAACAGCGCCATTGAGGAAGGATCTCTGCAAGCTCAGTATAGGTCATCGCGGGGCGGCGCGGGCCGGGCGCCGCACGCCACCGCCGGCGCCGGCCGCAGTATGACACTATGGAAGGTCATGTGGCTGGGAATCGATATCGGCACCGGCGGCTCGCGCGCGCTTCTTGTGGATGAGCGCGGCAGCGTCCGCGCGGGCTTTACGGCGCCTCACGAAGAGATGTACATGCAGCGTCCGCTGTGGGCGGAGCAGCGCCCCGAGAACTGGTGGGACGCGGCTGTCACGGCCATCCGCGGCGTGCTGGCGCGCGCCGGCGTGGAGGGCCGGCAGGTCCGCGGCATCGGCCTCTCCGGCCAGATGCACGGACTGGTGATCCTCGACGAGGCCAGCGCGGTGATCCGTCCGTCGCTCATCTGGTGCGACCAGCGCAGCCAGGCGCAGGTGGATTTCGTGAATGCCAAAGTCGGCCGGGAAAACGTGCTGCGCTACACCGCCAACCCCGTGCTCACCGGCTTCACGCTTCCCAAGCTGCTGTGGGTGCGCGACCACGAGCCGCGGAATTTCGAGCGCGTGCGCAAAATGCTGCTGCCGAAAGACTACGTGCGCTTCCGCCTCACCGGCGAATTCGCCTCGGAGGTATCCGACGCTTCCGGCACGGCGGTCTTCGACGTGGTCAACCGCCGCTGGTCGTTTGAGATGATGGATGCGCTCTCGCTTGACCGATCCATGCTTCCCTCCTGCCACGAATCGAGCGAGATCACCGGCCGCATCAGCCGGCAGGCGGCCGCGCTCACCGGTCTGGACGCCGGGACGCCGGTGGTGGGCGGCGGTGGAGACCAGGCCGCCAGCGCCGTGGGCAACGGCATCGTGGAGGCCGGCATCGTCTCCTGCACGCTGGGCACTTCCGGCGTGGTCTTCGCTCACATGGAAAAGGTGGCTTACGATCCCGCCGGCCGCGTTCACACTTTCTGCCACGCGGTGCGCGGCCGCTGGCACGTGATGGGGGTCACGCAAGGCGCCGGCCTCAGCCTGCAGTGGTTCCGCAACCAGCTTGCCCCGGGCGTGGAATACGATGCGCTCACGGCCGAAGCCGCGCAGTCTCCCACCGGCGCGCAAGGCCTGTTCTGGCTGCCCTACCTGATGGGCGAGCGCACGCCGCACCTGGACGCCACCGCTCGCGGCGGCTGGATCGGCCTCACCAACAGCCATAAACGCGCCGATCTGATTCGCGCCATCATCGAAGGCGTCTCTTACAGCCAGCGCGATTGCCTGGACATCATCGAATCGCTGGGCGTCGCGGTGAACTCCGTGCGTGCTTCCGGCGGCGGCGCGCAGAGCCGGTTCTGGCGCCAGTTGCTGGCCGACATCTTCGCCAAGCGCGTGGTGACGCTCGAAACCCAGGAAGGCTCCGCGTACGGAGCTGCCTTGTTGGCGCTGGCCGGCACCGGCGAGTACGCGTCGGTTCCGGAAGTCTGCCGGGCCGCCGTGCGCGAAACCCAATCGGTGGCTCCGCGCGCTGCCGATTCCGCCTTCTATCAGAAAGCTCACCTGGTTTATCAAGCGCTCTACCCGGCGCTCCAGCCGGTCTACAGCCAGATCGCCGCGCTCTAGGGAATTCGTGGATGCCGCTCTACGCTCTGGCGATTTCGCTTTCGGCGTTCCTGCTGTTTGAAGTCCAGCCCATCATCGCCAAGACGATTCTGCCGTGGTTCGGCGGCACTTCCGCGGTCTGGACCACCTGCATGCTGTTCTTCCAGGTGGTTCTGCTGCTGGGGTATCTCTACGCGCACTGGCTGCATGAAAAACTGGCGCCCCGCAAACAGGCGCTTCTGCATATAGGCCTTCTGGCGGCCAGCCTCGCCGCGCTGCCTATTCTCCCCAACCCCGCGTGGAAGGCGGCCGATGTCGCGCATCCCTCCGAGCGCATTCTGCTGCTTCTCGCGCTCACCGTCGGGCTGCCCTATTTTCTGCTTTCCTCCACCAGCCCACTGCTGCAGGCCTGGTATTCGCGGCGCAACCGCGGCGGCCTGCCGTACCGCCTGTTCGCGCTTTCGAACGCCGCGTCCATGCTGGCGCTTCTCACCTATCCGCTGCTGGTGGAACCCAACCTGCCTACGCGACTGCAGGGCTACGCCTGGTCGGTGGCGTATGCCTGCTTCGCGGTCATCTGCGCGGTCACCGCCTGGCGATCTTCGGCTCAGCCCGCGGCGGCGGCTTCTCCTCAAGTCGAAGAGGCCATCGAGCCGCCGCCTTCATTCGCCGCCCGCGTGCTCTGGCTCGGTCTGGCGGCCTGCGCCTCGGTGCTGCTGCTGGCCGTCACCACGCACCTCACGCAGGATATCGCCGCGATTCCCTTCCTTTGGATTCTGCCGCTCAGCATCTACCTGTTGAGCTTCATCATCTGCTTCGAATCGCCGGGCGCATACCGCAGAGACATTTTTCTTCCGCTGCTGCTCGGGGCGCTGGCCTTCTTCGCCTACCAAGTGTGGCCCTACCGTGGCGCCATGCAGATGCGCGTCGCCATCGCAGCCTGCGCCGCGGCCCTGTTCGTCTGCTGCATGGTGTGCCACGGCGAACTGGCGCGCCTCAAGCCGGACCCGCGCTACCTCACCGGTTTTTATGTCACCGTGGCTCTGGGAGGCGCGTGCGGCGGGCTGTTCGTCGGCCTGCTGGCCCCCAACCTGTTTCATGCCTTCGACGAGTTTCCCATCGGCCTGGCGTTATGCGCCGTGCTGGTCTTCCGGGTGCTGGCGCCCGAACTGCGCCGGTTTGGCGTGGCCCGGCAGCGCTGGGGGGTCGGCGCCCTCGCCGTGGTGCTTTGCTGTTATCTCGCGGTGCTTGTGCACCTGATGCGGGAAATGGTGGGCGGCTACGTCCTGGTGGAGCGCAATTTTTATGGCCAGCTCAAGGTGCAGGATGACGGCGACCCCGCCGGCGAATTCTCCAGCCGCAGCCTGGTCCACGGCACCATCAACCACGGCTCGCAGTTCTTCAACGAGGTGTATCGCCACGAGCCGGTCACCTACTTCTGCCCGCAGTCGGGCATTGGCCGGGCCATGCGCGCGCAGCAGGGGGCGCCCCGCCGCATCGGAATCCTGGGCCTCGGCTGCGGAACCCTGGCCGCTTATGGCCGTCGCGGGGATGTGATTCGGATCTACGAAATCAACCCGCTGGTCCTCGAGATCGCGAAGCGCGACTTCACGTATCTCCGCGACACGCGCGCCCAGGTGGAGATCGCCATGGGAGACGGGCGCCTGGCGCTCGAATCCGAGCCCAGCCAAGGCTTCGACCTGCTGGTGATGGACGCCTTCTCCGGCGATTCCGTGCCGGTCCACCTCATCACGTCGGAAGCCTTCCGCGCCTACTTCCGTCACTTGAAGCCCGGCGGCATTCTGGCCGTCAACATGACCAACAGCTACCTCGACCTGGAGCCGGTGATGGAGCGCGCCGCCGCCTCGCTCGGCAAAGCAGCCTATTCCTATCAGTTCGAACCCGATCCGGGCGACAATATCTGCTTTGCCTGCTCCTGGGCGTTGATTATGGATCGCGCCACCATGGCCGCTCACCCAGGCCTGGAACACGGCGGGCAACTGCTCAAGCCGCATCCCCGGTTTCGCACCTGGACCGACGACTTCTCGAACATGCTCGGCATTCTGAAGTGAGGCGCTTGCAGCGGACCGTCATGCGGCGGGCGGCGAGACTACCCTTTCGGCGAGCTGGTAGAGTTCCGGCACGCCCCGGCGCAGGCACTCCGCGCGGCAGCATTCGCGCCGTTCCACGAAATCCGTGCCATGTTTGCCCGGCTCCAGAACCAACCCGGCCAGCCAGACATAATCTTCGGTTACGTTCTCCAAAAGGGTGTCGGGGAGCGATCGCAGGTATTCTCGGAATGTCTCGCCCGGGTCCCCTTTCATATTCGTAGCAGACGCAGTATTGCGCCAAAGGGTTACAGGAAGTCAGAAGTCAGAATACACCACACGCGCCGCGTGATTCCGACTCCTGACTCCTGACTTCTGTCTTCCCAACATCGACCGTTCCTGTCGAGGTCGGCGGCGCAGGCGCTAGTTAGTTTTCGCCGTCTGGATCTTGGCGAAGTACAGGTCTACCGAGCGGTCGATGTTCGTCCGCGTCATGCGCACCGGCCGGCCTTCGTACTCGCTGATGGCTCTGACCAGCTTGTACACGTCCATCGGATAACAGGCCCGCAGATATTGAGCGCCGGCCGCCGCGCAACGCTCGCGCAGGTATTCCGCGCAACCCGGCTCGCAGGGCACCTGGTTGATCTGCATCACCCGCTGGAAGATCCGGTCGAATACGTCCGGGCTGACGTTGTCCACCAGCACTTTGGTCTGGATGCGGCGCAGGAAGGCCTCATCCGCCAGGTCGTGCGGATTCAGGTTGGTCGAAAACACCACCATCATCTCGAACGGCACCTGGAACTTCATTCCCGAAGCCAGGGTCAGATAGTCCACGCGCCGGTCCAATGGGACAATCCACCGGTTCAGAAGTTCGCGCGGAGTAAGCACCTGCCGCCCGAAATCGTCGATGATCAGAATCCCGTTATTGGCCTTCATCTGGCAGGGCGAAATAAAACAATGCGTGGCCTGGTCCAGCTGCAGCTCCAACATCGCCGCCGAAAGCTCGCCGCCCACCGTGATGCAGGGCCGCTCGCATACCACCCAGCGCGGGTCGAGCAGTTCCTCGTGGTGCGGCGCCGGGCGATGCACCACCGGGTCGAACAGCGTAATGATGTGCCCGTCCACTTCGACGGCGTACGGCACCAGCACGGTATCCCGGTATACGCGCAGAATCCGCTCCGCGATCGAGGTCTTGCCGTTGCCCGTGCCGCCGTACAGGAACAGCGACTGGTGGCTGATCAGCGAGGGGCCCAGGGAATCCAGCAAGTTGTCCGGCAGCACCAGGTCTTCGAACGCCTGCCGCAGGCTCTCACGGCTCAGCCGCACGTGCGCGGTCTGCGCCTTGACCACCTGATGGTATTGCTGGATGGATATCGGCGCCGGTCCGACATATTGGCACACTTCGTTCCGCGCCGTGGCCAGGGTGCGGCCGCCGCTGGTGAGTGAGAAGGCGTAGTCGTTTCCCAACATCCCCTTCACTTCCAGGAGGTGCTGCTGCCGGAACTGGTGGAACATAATCTCCAGCACCGGAAAAGAAAGTTTCAACCTTTCGTTCAGCATCGCCAGCGTGCCCGAGCCGTGCAGCCAGAGATAGCGCAGGATCAGATCGGAAACCGTCGAGCGCGGGATGCCTAAGTCGTCCAACCGGTCTGGAATGGCCGGACGGATGCTTTCGACATCCGGCTGTACGAGGTTGGCAGTGGCGGGACTCAT
>JBEKYE010000355.1:0-5398 GCA_049511275.1 Bryobacteraceae bacterium | reverse complement strand
GTCGCGGAGCCCGAGGAGTACTTGAAATTCGTGCTTCCGCCGTAGGAAACCGTGATGATGTTGGCGCCCGCCGCCAACTGGCTGCCGTAGACTTTCAGCGACGCGGTGGCAACCGCGCCCGAGCCGGTAAGGGTGGCGGTGCCCAAGTTGTTGGTGCCGACGTTGAACGAAACCGAGCCGTTGGGCGCAACGGTGCCGGAAGCTGCCGTGACGGTGGCGGTCACCACCGTGCTACCGCTGATCAGAATGCTGGCGGGATTGGCGCTAACGGCCGTAGCGGTTGCGATGGCGCCCGGCCCCTGGCCCGGCAGGCCCGGCCAGTGCGTGAACAGATTGTTGATGTCGGCCGAACCCCATCCAGTGGCGAGGTCGTATCCCGGCCCGGCGCTGTAGCCCATGGTAGTGCCGGCGCAATTGGGAGTGCCATTCGTGCAGGGCACGATGTTGTTGCCCGAGGTTATGTCGTTGAAAACTTTGTTGGTCGGGGTTGCAGCCAGGCTGTAAAGCGTAGGGTTGATGTTGCCCAGGCCCGCTTGGGACTGGACGTGATTGTTGATCAGATATTGATTTAGCAGGCTCACGACCCCGGCGAATATGGGCGTCGACACGGAGGTTCCGCCAGTGTTGAAGGTGGCTGCCCCGTTGAGATAGACGTAGTAGGGATCGTGATAGTCGGACGCTGAGAAGGAGAGATCGGGCACGTCCCGTGCGCCATCGTTGGGCACTCCGTTCCCGGCCTGCCAGGCCGGCTTGGGGAAGAAGATGCTGGCGCCGCCTCCCGTGGCGGCAAACCCGCCGCCGTTGGCAAGGGAAAGCTGCGTGTCGTTCCATGCAATCTCCGGAATGTAGCCCAACGCGGAAGCCTTCGTGGTGGAATTGTTGGTGGTATTCCAATACGTGCCGGTGCCTTCGTTGAATGTGGTTCCTCCCACGGCAGTCACTTCCGGTATGCTGGAGGGAATCTCGACCGCCAGGCCATGGGTGGCTTTCTGAACTCCGTTGTCACACTCGGCTGCGCCCGTGTCTCCCGTGGATGCCATCCAGGTGATGCCTTGCGCGTTGGCCTGTTGCGCGAACGAGCGATAGGCGGTGGCGCTCGACGGGCTGGAAGAGATGGCCGGTTCACACGCGCCGTAGCTGAGGGTCATGACTGGAGCCAGATTCTGGTCGATGGCATACTCTTCCGAAGTGATGACGCTTGAGGAATACACAAACAGAATGCTCGCGTTCTGAGCGATGCCGCCGGCGTACTCCAGATCGAGCGTGGATTCCCCCTGATCGCCCTTGACGAGGCCAGGATCGGCGGATCCCTTCACCAGCACCATCTGGGGAGGGTTATTGGAGAGCCCGATGCTGCTGCGGAAAGCTGCGATATCGGACAAATTGATGTTGGACTGGCCGATGACCGCGATTTGCTGGCCGGATCCGGTGATGCCCGCCGAATAGAGAGGGTTGATGTCGTAAATGGCCGCGATATCTCCCGGCACCAGGTAGTGGGCAGCGCCGCTGGTGTAATCGGGGCTGAACCGGTGTACGGGAGCCTTCGGACGGAAATCATCCAGCCCCTGGATCACTTGCACGACCGGCTCCAGCGCGGCGGGTATGGAGGGATCGGAGCTGTTGGCGAAGTGCGTTTCCCCTTCCGCCTGGTAATCGTGAAGCTCCGTGTGGAAAGCGGCTTGTACCTGCGCGGCCGTACCGCTGCTTGTGACGTACATCCGGCTCCGCGACTCATAGGCCACGGTGAAACCCTGGGATCGCAGCCAACCGGTAACCTTGGCCACATCGTTTGCGCTGAGCCCGAAGCGGTCCGCGAACTGTTCCGGAGTGAGCCAGTTATGGTAGTTCGGCGAAGCAGGGTCCTGCTGCTCCGCGAGCAGTTGTTCGAGTGACGCCTGCTGGCTGGCCGACCGCTGGAACACGAGGGTAACGCCGTTGATGAGCCGCCCCGCGTCCACCGGACCGCGGTCGTACTGCGTCATCGCCCTGGAACTGCGATTGCCTTTGAGAACGGTGGTTCGAGTGGTATCGACAGGAACGGTGATTCGGTCCTGTTGCGCGCAGGCTGCCCACGCAGCCAGAAACAAACAAAATGATCGCAGCGTCAATCGCATCGGAACGCCTCCAGACAGATTATGATCCAGTCCTCACACAGTATCGGGGTCCGGCCAGGCCTTGTCAAGTTAACCCGCCAGCAGCCGGCGCAGCCGGGCCTCTGCACGCCGGCGGCGCGATATTCCTCATCGCTTTCGGCGGCGGCGAACTGGCCGTGGAGGAAATCTTCGGGTAACCCGGCCTTTGGTCATGAGCGGTCAAATCGATACCTCCATCCGTTTTCCGCGATTTTCCGCAACTCGGCCTGACTGAACCTGAGCCGATGCGCGGCCAGTTGGTATTCGCCCGCCAGCGTGCAGCCGAACATGGCCGGGTCGTCGGTCGACAGCACGACCGGCACGCCTGCATCGAACAACCGCCGCACCGGGTGATCCTCCAACCGCTCTACCACGCCGGTCACCAGGTTGCTGGTCAGGCAGATCTCGAGCGGGATATCGCGGTCGCGCAATTGGCGCATCAGTTCCCGGTCGCGCACCGCTGCAATGCCGTGGCCGATGCGTTCCGCTCCCAGACCGAGCGCCGCCCACACCGATTCCGGACCCATGGTTTCGCCGGCGTGCGCCGTCAGGTGCAGTCCCGCCGATTTAGCGAAGGCGAAAACCTCCGTGAACCACGCGGCCGGCCCGCGCTGTTCGCTGCCGCCGATGCCGAACGCCACTACCTGGCGGTCCACGCGTTCCGCCGCAAGGCGCGCTACCGCCATGGCGTGCTCCACGCCGAATTGCCGCACCGCGTCGAGGATCCAGCGCACTTTCACGGGCGAGTCCGCGGCGGCCTGGCGCACGGCTTCGAAGATGGGCCCGAACTCCTGCCCCTTCCAGAGCACTACCCCCGCGGCCACGATGATCTCGGCGTAGCGCACATTCTGCGCCGCCAGCCGTTCGAGCAGCCGCTGCGTAATCAGGCCGTAATCTTCCGGCGCGCGCAGCCGCTTTCCCACCGCGCCGAAAGCCCGCAGAAAGGCGTCGAAATCCTCATAACGATAAAGCGCGCGGAACTCCTCGACGGGCGTGGCCGGGTCCAATTCGTGCAGCGTCTCAGGCTCGATGGAGCCTTCCAGGTGCAAATGCAACTCGGCCTTGGGCAATTGCAGCAGGAAATCGTCCATACTTGATTAGACTCTCATGACAGTGGAAGAAATTGAAGCCATCGTTGGCGGCTACCATGGCGACGCCTTTCGCATCCTGGGCCCGCACAGCATCCGCCGCAAAGGCGGCCAGGCCCGCTGGGAGATCCGCGCGTTTCTCCCCCAGGCCGAATCAGCCGAAGCGATCGTGGGCGCCGACCGAATCGCCATGATCAAGCAGCACGCGCGAGGTTTCTTCGTCGCCGCGCTCAACGGCGATCCCGCGGCCTATCTGATTCGCGCACGGCTCTTTGACGGGCGCGAAATCGAAATCGACGATCCCTACCGCTTCGGCCCGCAACTCTCCGACACCGATCTCTACCTCCACACCGAGGGCACGCTGCTGGAAGCATGGCGCACCCTGGGCGCGCATTGCGTGGAAACCGAAGGCGTCCGCGGCGTGCGCTTCGCCGTCTGGGCCCCCAATGCCGAAGCCGTCCATCTCACCGGCGAATTCAACGATTGGGATACCTGCCGCCACCCCATGCGCCGCCGCAACGGCGGCATCTGGGAAATCTTCGTCCCATCGATGGGCGAGGGAACCGCATACAAGTATCACATCCGCTCGCGCTTCGCCGGGTATCAGCAGCTCAAGGCCGACCCCTACGCCTTCTATTGCGAAACGCCGCCGAAATCGGCCTCCATCGTCTGGGACACCGGTAAGCACCAATGGCGCGACGACGCCTGGATGCAGGCCCGCCCGCAAGCCGACTGGCTCAAATCGCCGGTCTCCATTTACGAAGTGCACATGGAATCGTGGCTGCGCGGCCCGCAAGGCGAGATGCTCAGCTACCGCGACCTGGCCGTGAAGCTGGTGGAGTACGTCCAGAAGATGGGCTACACCCACATCGAGCTGTTGCCCATCATGGAGTATCCGTTTTCGGGCTCGTGGGGCTACCAGGTGATCGGGTATTTCGCGCCCACGTCGCGCTTCGGCACGCCGGCAGATTTCCAATTCTTCGTCGAAGCCTGCCACCGCGCCTCGATCGGCGTGATCGTCGATTGGGTGCCCGCCCACTTTCCCAAGGACGCACACGGCCTGGTGTTCTTCGACGGCACCGCGCTCTACGAGCACGCCGACCCCCGCAAAGGCGAACAGCTCGAGTGGGGCACGCTGGTCTTCAACTACGGCCGCAACGAAGTCCGCTCTTTCCTCCTTTCCAACGCCCTTTTCTGGCTCAAGGAGTATCACATCGACGCTCTGCGCGTGGACGCCGTGGCGTCCATGCTCTACTTGGATTACTCGCGCAAGCCGGGCGAGTGGATCCCCAACCAGTACGGCGGCAACGAGAACCTGGAAGCCATCGATTTCATCCGGCGCTTCAATGAAGTGGCGCACTCGGTTCCCGGCGCTTTCACGGTGGCCGAGGAATCCACGGCTTTCTCCGGCGTCTCCCGGCCCGTGTATCTCAACGGCCTGGGTTTCACCATGAAATGGAACATGGGCTGGATGCACGACATGCTGGATTACTTCCACACCGATCCGCTGTACCGCAAGTATCATCACAATCACATCACTTTCAGCCTGCTCTATGCCTTCACCGAGAACTTCGTGCTGCCGGTCTCGCACGATGAGGTGGTTTACGGGAAAGGCTCGCTGTTCAGCAAGATGCCCGGCGACGAATGGCGCCAGTTCGCCAACGTGCGCGCCTTCCTGGCTTATATGTGGGCGCACCCGGGGAAAAAGCTGCTGTTCATGGGGCAGGAAATCGGCCAGCGCGAGGAGTGGAACCACAATGCGGGCATCCGCTGGGAGTTATTGGAATTCGAGCTGCACCGCAAGCTGCAGACCCTGATGCGCGAGCTCAACCGGCTCTATCGCGCCAGCCCGGCGCTGTACCAGGTGGATTTCCATTACAGCGGTTTCGAATGGGTGGATTTCCGCGATTCGGAAAACTCCGTCATCTCTTTCCTGCGCCGCGCGGAAGACCCCAAGGATTTCCTGCTGATCTGTTGCAACTTCACTCCGGTCGCGCGCCAGGGGTATGAAATCGGAGTACCGGAAGAAGGCTTTTACGAGGAGATTCTGAACACCGATTCGGAACTCTTCGGCGGGTCCAATGTCGGCAATGGGGGCCTGGTTTCGACGCGGCTCAAGGCTTGTCACAACCGTCCTTATAGTATTGCCGTGACGCTGCCGCCGCTGGCCGTGGTGAT
>JBEKYE010000354.1:0-5399 GCA_049511275.1 Bryobacteraceae bacterium | reverse complement strand
CCAATACCCACCAGTTGCGGCGCGTTCGAGCGCAACCACAGCGTCAGCGTCACATTGAACAGGACCGGGACCCAGGCCGCGATCACCGGCGGCCACGGACGGTCGAGCGCGAACAGGGAACGCGAATCGATCTCGATGAGGCTCCAGCCCACCAGGCTCGGGCCGAGGCCCAGGAAAACCGCCGCAACCATGCGCGTGGATTCCGCGGTGAATCTGCCGTGCTGGAAGAACAGGGAGATGGCGGGCCGGCGGAAAATCAGGGCGAAGGCGCAGCCGCCCACCGCCGCCAGCGCCACCAGCGCCATGGTGCGGTCGATCAAGCGGAAGGCATCGCGCACCCGCAACAGGCTGCGCAGCCGCGCGATCTCCGGCAGCAGCGAATTGGAAATGGGATTCACCAGAATTGCCAGCGGAACGCCCACGCCGCGCATGCAGTAATCGAGCGCCGCCGCCACGCCCGGCCCGGCGTGGGTGGCATAGGCTCGCGTGAAAGTGATATTGAGCCCCAGGCCGACGGCATACACCACGAAGAACGACGGCTTGGCCAGAATCTCCCGCCAGTGGATGGCGCTGCCGGGCGCGGCGGCCGTGTCGAGACCGGCGCGCGCGGCAAACCAGACAATCGCCAGTTGCACCCAGGCGCCGGCCGTATACCCGACGGCGAACGCGTAGACGCCCAGCAGCTTCCACAGGCTAAGGGCCCCGATGATGGTGAACACGTTGAGCGCGGCTTGATAGAACGCCGTAGGCAGGAAGCGGCGGTCGGTATAGAGCAGCGCGCAGTGGACCGCGCCGGCGCCGCCCGCGATGGTGGAGAGCGAGAGGATGCGCAGGTTGGTGACGGCGGCGGGGAAAAACCGCGGATCGATGCCCGGCGCGAGCGCCCGCATCAGCCAGGGCGCGCCCGCTATCACCGCCGCGGCCACGGCCGTGAACACCCACACCAGGATGCGGTTCAGTTTGAGAAACAGCGCCGTGCGGTCCGCGCCCGAACAGGCCGTGAGCATGGGCACGAAAGCGAAAACCACGCTGTTGATCATCACCGAATTCAGCGTGTCCATGGGGCCCATGGCCACCACCAGCGAATCCGCCCCGCTCTGCGTGCCCAGGAAAGACGCGGTGAGCGCCACGCGGCCGAAGCCCAGGATGTTGCCGGTGAGCACGCCCAGCACCAGCGTCAGGCCGCCGCGCACCAAGGGACTCTCCACCGCGCGGGCGAGCGCCCCGTCGGCCGCAAGCGGAGATGGTCGGGTGGAGCTCAGTCGAACCTCTGCCACTCAGGCCGTGGCCGCGCCGGCGTTCCGTGCGGCCGCGAGCGCCGCCTCGTAGTTCGGGAAATCCGCGACTTCCTTCACATATTCGGCATGGCGGATCTGGTTGTGCGTGTCCACCACGAAGATGGCGCGGCTTTCAATGCGCAACTCTTTGATCAGGGTGCCGTAGTTGGAGCCGAAAGATCCGTCCATGTGATCCGAGAGCATCTTGACCTTGTCGACGCCGAAGGCCCCGCACCAGCGCTTCTGCGCGAACGGAAGATCCATGCTGACGGTGATGATATCGACCTGCGGAAGTCGGGCGGCCTCCTCGTTGAAGCGCTTGGTCTGCGCGTCGCAGACGGGGGTATCGAGCGAGGGCACCACGCTGATGATGCGCACATGCGCGCCGGTGTCTTTCAAAGTGACCGGCTTGAGGCTGTTGTCCACAACGTGAAAATCGGGCGCTGCGTCGCCGGCCTTGAGTTCCGGGCCGATCAGCGTAAACGGATTGCCTTTCAGGGTTGTTGCTCCTGGTCTTTCCATGGTTCCTCCAAATTTTGACGGTGAATTTAGTATTGTACCAACTCCCCCAGACGCGCCGCCTCCGAAACGGGGAGCTGACAGGTGTAATCGCGGCACACGTAGGCGGCGGCGCGGCCGTCGAGCTTGTGCATCTCCTGGATGGCCGGAATGCCGGCCTCGAGCGCGCTGCGGGTTTCGTCCGAATCCACCAGCAGAAGGATGCGGCCGGGGATGAAGCGGGCGTGCAATTCGCGCAGCAGGGCGCGCGTGTCATCGGCGCCGCGTTCGCCCACCAGGATGATCTGGCGTCGATCGCCCAGCATAAATTCGCAAGCCGCCAGCATCTGCGGCAGCGCCGCGGGCACGTTGGCCAGCCTGGGAATGAATGCCTTGACGGCCAGCTCGGCCGACTCGCGGAATTCGCCGCGGTTGGTCATCTGCGCCAGCCGTAGCAGGTTCAGGATGGCCACCGAGTTACCGGAGGGTTCGGCGCCATCGTAATCCTCCTTCACGCGCAGCACCAGGCTGGAGTCGCCCTCCGCGGTGCTGAAGAAACCGCCCGCGGCGCGGTCTTCGAAGCGCTCGCGCATCTGTTCGGCGAGGCGGATGGCCAGTTCCAGGTGCCGGCGGTCGAATTGGGCTTCGTAAAGATCCAGCAGGGCTTGGGTGAAAAGCGCGTAGTCATCGAGGAATCCGGGGATAGCCGATTCGCCTTGGCGGTAGCGGCGCAACAGAACGCCGGTGGCGGGGTCCCAGGCGTTCGCGATCAGAAATTCCGCGGCGCGGCGCGCGGCATCGGCGTAGCGTGGCTCATCGAGCGCGGCGCCTCCCAGCGCGAAGGCGGAAATCATCAGCCCGTTCCAGGAAGTGAGGACCTTGTCGTCCAGATACGGGCGCGGCCGCCGTGCGCGCGCCCCGAGCAGCGTCTGGACGGCGCCATCGAGCGCCGCGCGCACTTCCTCCACCGGCCGCTCGAAGCGCAGCGCGGTGTCTTCCGTCTCATTGGCCTGGTAAAGGATGTTGCGACCGCCGAATTCGCCGTGCGGGTCGTTCGCCACGTTGCCATCTTCGGCGACGCCATAGCGGTGGAAGAACCACTCGGCCGTCTGGGGATCGAGCAGCGCGCGAATCTCAGCGGCGCGCCAGACATAGAAGGCCCCTTCGCTCTTGACGTTGGGCTGCGCGGCGTCGGCGGCGCTATCGGCGTCTTCCGCGGAGTAGAAGCCGCCCGCCGGGTCGGTCATGTCCCGCAGCACGTAATCGAAAATGCGGCGGGCCGTACCGGCGTACTGCGCGTCGCGGGTCAACTGGAAAGCTTCCAGGCAGGCGATCGAAAGCTGCGCCTGGTCGTAGAGCATTTTCTCGAAGTGCGGAACGAACCAGCGGTCGTCCACCGAATAGCGGTGAAACCCGCCGCCGAGCTGGTCATGCATGCCGCCCTTGGCCATCTCGCGCAGCGTCAGCAGCACCATTTCGCGCGCCTCTTCGCTATGCGTGCGGGCGTGGTAGCGGAGAAGAAACCGGAACACGGACGGCCGCGGAAACTTAGGCGCGCCGCCGAAACCGCCCAGATGACTGTCAAAGGTCCGCCGGAAGGCGAAATAGCCGGTGTCGAGGATGGCGTGGTCCATCTCGGCCGGACCGGTGCGGCCGGGCGCTACGGCCACCTGCTTTTCGAGCTGGGCGATGATCTCGCGGGCGGAATCGACGATCTGGTCGCGCCTGGTTTGCCAGGCGGTCGACACCTGAGCCAGGACCGACGCGAAACCGGGATGGCCGTAGCGGTTCTCCGGCGGGAAGTAAGTGCCGCCGAAGAAAGGTTCCAGATCGGGAGTCAGCCAGACGGACATCGGCCACCCACCGCCGCCGGTGGTGGATTGCACGAAGGTCATATAGATGCGGTCGATGTCGGGCCGTTCTTCGCGGTCCACCTTGATCGAGACGTAATCCCGGTTCAGCAGGGCGGCGATCTGCAGGTTCTCGAATGACTCCCGTTCCATGACGTGGCACCAGTGGCAGGTCGAGTATCCGATCGAAAGGAAAATCGGCTTGTTCTCGCGCCGGGCCTTTTCAAAGGCTTCCGGGCCCCAAGGGTACCAGTCCACGGGGTTGTGGGCGTGTTGCAGCAGATATGGGCTCTTTTCAAGGGCCAGGCGGTTTGTGTGCATGCGGTGAGTGCCGTTCTCATGGTACACCGGCCATCAACCAAGGTGTCTTCGACCGACGTAGCGCCGGCTGATAGCCGGCGGCAGCCAGGATTGGCTGCCCCACCGTGAAAGGCTTCGCCATCCGGCGGCATATCACAAGCGTACAGGCGTTCGCGACTGGCCCTTTGGTTACGGGCGCGGATGGCACAGTTGTGCGTATTTGGCACTTGTAACCCTGCGCTCAGTTAGCGCGCCGTGAGTATCGACATGGAGGCAATTGATGAAAAGCCAACGCGGACTTAGTAAGTCAACTTACTTTTGCTTCTTTTTCTTGATCGCTTCGGCAGTGCTGTTACAGTCTTTCCAGAGAGCACAAGCGAACGGTGCGGCGGTTACCGCGACTTACTCGCAGGGAGTTCTGCACGTCACGATTCCTTGTGCCACGGAGCATGCCGGCCCGGGAACGCTGATCGTCGAAGTCCTGGATCCCGAAGACCGCGTGGTGGGCCGAACCGAGAGGGCAGCCATCGCCAACGGTGGAAGAGGCACGTGGCGCGCGGACATCCAACTGCCCAACGCATTGACCCTCGACGACATCGTATGGCAACGCGTGCGCTACCGATTCTTGTACAGCGAGGCCAAGGACGTCGCCATTGAAGGCACGGAATCGATCTCGGAAGTCCTGCGGAGGCCGGCAGTCCACATCGTGGGCCAGCAATCCTACCTGGCCGGCGCAACAGCGGCGGTGCGCGTGATCGTGACGGATGCCAAGAACGAGCTGATTGCCGGGCCGGCGTCGGTGAAGATCGATCTGGCGGCGCCCGGGCAACCGGCGCGCGTGCTCTTCACGGGGCGGCTCAACCAGCACGGGACTACCGAAGCGCAGTTCCGGCTACCCGCGGGCCTGGTGGGGAGTTATCCGCTGCACTATGTCGTCGAGACGTCCATTGGGTCGGCTGAGTATACCGAGCAGGTGCGCATTGAGGACAAGGTCTCCATCCTGCTTACTACCGAGAAGCCCATCTATCAGCCGGGTCAAACCATCCACGCGCGGGCGCTGGCACTCGACCGAGCCAATCATGAAGCCACCTCGGACCGCAATCTGACCTTCGAGCTGGAAGATTCGAAGGGCAACAAGGTCTTCAAGAAAGCGGCCAAAACCGACCGCTTCGGCGTGGCGTCGGCCGAATTCGGGCTGGCCGACGAAGTGAACCTGGGGACGTACCATCTGCGCGTCGCCATGGCCGGCGGCGGCGATCGCGAGCTGGCGCTCAACGTGGAGCGGTATGTGCTGCCTAAGTTCAAAGTGGCCGCGGAATTTGCCGGCCAGAATGACAGAGCCAGGCACGGTTACCGCCCGGGCGACCATGTCACTGGAACGGTCCGCGCCAGTTACTTCTTTGGAAAGCCGGTGGGTGAGGCTCAGATCACCGTTAAGGCGACTGGCATGGACGTGGCCATGTTTGACGCCGGA
>JBEKYE010000353.1:0-5409 GCA_049511275.1 Bryobacteraceae bacterium | reverse complement strand
CGGCAGGAAGGCGTCCTGTTGGGCCTTGTTGAAGCGGTGGATTTCATCGATGAACAGAATGGTGCGGCGGCCCAGACGGCGCAGACGCTCCGCGTCGGCCATCACCGCTTTGATTTCCTTGATGCCGCTCAGCACCGCGCTGAAGCGGATGAACTCGCAGCTCGTCACGCGCGCGATCAAACTGGCGAGCGTGGTTTTGCCGACCCCCGGCGGACCCCACAGGATGATGGAGGTCAGCTCGTCGCGTTCGATCTGGCGGCGCAACGGCTTGCCGGGGCCGAGAATGTGTTCCTGCCCGATGAAATCTTCCAGGCGCGTGGGACGCATGCGCTCGGCCAGCGGCCGCTTGCCATCGGGCGGCGCCGGCCCGGTCTTATCCAGGCCGGAAGCATCGAAGCCGGAAGTATCGAACAGGCTCATGCCGTGCTCCTCTGGCGCCGCGCCTCATAGAGCAGAATGCCGGCGGCTACGGCGGCGTTGAGGGATTCCACCCCGGCGGTGGGAATCGAGACATCGAGCGCGGCCGACCGAAGCTCCGGGCCCACGCCGCGGACTTCATTGCCGATGATCAGCGCGCAGCTCGCCGTGAAATCGGCCTCGGCCGGCGAACGCGATGCTTTCCCCTCGCGCGCCGGCAGGGCCGCGTACAAACGCAGCTTTTCCCGATGCGAGCCGGCCTGCCCGAAGGCGGCCAGCACCGCTGCCGCGTCCATGCCGTGCAGGAACGGGACGCGAAACAGCGAGCCGGCCGAAGCGCGCAGGGTTTTGGGATTGTAGGGGCTGACGCTGCCCTTGAGAAAAATGGCGCCGGTGGCTCCGAAAGCTTCCGCGGCCCGCACGATGGCGCCTGCGTTACCGGGATCCTGCATGCCATCGAGCGCCACCACCAGCGCTCGGCCGGGCAGCAACTGCTCCATCGTCCACTCCCGCGGCCGCACCAGCGTCACCACGCCCTGGCTGGTCTCGGTGGCGGAGACCTTCTGCATCAAGGCGTCGGGGACCACCACCATTTTGACGCCCGCCCGGCGCCGCACCAGCGCCCCCGCCGCGGAGCGCACCGATTCGGCGGCCAGCACCACTTTCACTTCGCAATCGCTGCGCAAGGCTTCTTCGAGCAGGTGGAAAGTTTCCGCCACGCACCATCCCTGCGCGGTGAGACCGCCGCGGGCGATTGCCCGGCGCACGTCCTGCAACAGCGGATTGGCCGCGCTCGTGATCGTTTCCCGTGTGGCCATGCGATTACAATGGGTTCTGAACGATCAGAATAACGCAGATGAAACGTGCCGTATCGGCCGCCGTCCTCGCAGCAGCGCTTGCGGCCGCCGTCTTGATCGCGTACGTGTCGGTGCGGATCGAACGGCAATCCACGCGGGATGAGGCCCAGCCCGCCGACGTGATCCTGGTGCTGGGCGCCGCCGAATACCGCGGGCGGCCCTCGCAAGTCCTGAAGGCGCGCCTCGATCACGCGCTCGAACTCTACCATCGAAACATGGCCTCGCGCATCATGACCACCGGGGGTGCGGGCGGCGACCCGGTCTATACGGAAGGTGGCGTGGGCCGCTCCTACCTGATCGGCCACGGCGTGCCGCCGGAAGCGGTGGTGCTCGAGAACGAAGCCGGCAGCACGGTGGAATCCACCGCCATGGCCGGCGAGATCATGCGCCGCATGGGCCTGCATTCGGTGATCGTGGTGAGCGACGGATACCACATCTACCGGGTGAAGGAAATGCTGCAATTCCGCGGCCTCAGCGTCTACGGCTCGCCGCGCAAGGAACGCGCCGGAAGCACCCTGCGCGAGCGGTGGAATTACATCAAGCAGGCTATCGGGTATCTGCTATGGAGGGCTGGAGTCGCGGTGTAGGCAGAGCAGGACAGGCCGGCAGGCCAATCCTACTTCGCCGGCGTCTTGGCCAACTGCTGCCGGGTCCAAAACCGATTGGGGTTGAGTTCCAGCGATTTGGTGAAGGCCTGCCGGGCTTCGGCTTCCTTGTTTTCCTTGCGCAGGCTCAGGCCCAGCCACAGATAGGCTTCGGCGTTCTTGGGATCGAGCTCGATGGCCTTGCGGAAATCGTCGGACGCCGGCTTGGGGCCGCCGCCCAGCATGGCCGGCAGATAGTAGTTGCCGACGCCGCGCGCCACATAGACCGCCGAGGATTTGGGCGCCTTCTCGACCGCTTTGTTGATGGCCTCTTTGGCCTTCGGCCCGTAATTGAGCCCGCTCGCCAGGTCGATGATGGCCTGACCGTAGAGCGTGCCCAGGACGCGGTAGTATTCGGCCGAATCGGGCTTCAGAGTAATGGCGCGCTCGCCGAATTTCATGCCGCGCTCGGACGCCTGCTGTCCCAGTTTGCGGTCGCGTTGCTCGATGGCAATTTCCGCCAGGTAGGAACAGGCCAGCGCTCCGCGGTATTGCGCCTCGGCGTCGTTGGGCGCCTTGTCGGCCGCGGCCGTGTAATCGGCGACGATTTTTTCGAGCGCCGGGCGGTCCTCCGCGTCCCGCGCGGTTTCCAGAGCGGATGGAGCGGCGGCCATAAAACCGGCCAGTAGCAAAACCCACATGATCGATATCACCTATTCAATTAGAACGTGGCTCTTTAATTAAAGCCCGGCTACCCGCCGTTGTACCAGGAAATAATAGGCCCCCAGCGCCACCAGGAGCACACCATTCACGGCCAGCACGATGGGAGCTGTAAAGATAGGGACGAGCCAGCCGGCCAATAGGTTTCCCATAGGCATGCCGCTGCGAAACGAGAGATTGTAGACGCTCATCACGCGGCCCCGCATCTCGTTGGTAACCACAAGTTGCACCAGTGAGTTGACCATCGCGAAGACTCCCATCATGGCGGCGCCGCCGAACAGCAGCATGGCGCAACTCAGAACCAAGGAGCGCGAGAGCGCAAAGCCGGTAATGGCGAGGCCCAGACACATCAGCATAAGCAGGGCCAGTCGGCCTTTCCTGTGGACGTTGCCCAGGTACGCCACCGCCAGCGCGCCAATTACCGACCCCATTCCGGACATGGAGAGGAAGGTCGCGTAAGTCCCCGAGCCCTGGCCGAAAACTTTGGCGGCGAAGACCGGCAGGAAAGTGCGCAGCGGCACGCCCAGCGCCGCCATGCAGAAAGCCAGCACGATCAGGCTCTCCATGGCGCCCACCCGGCGCACGTACCGCAGACCCTCTTTCAGGCTGGTGAAAATGCTTTCGCCGGTCCGCTCCGGCAGGAAACGGATGGTCAGCATCAGCAGCGAGACGATGGGCGCCAGGAACGACAGCGTGTTGAGCGCGAAGCACCAGGTATCGCCCCATGTGTGCAAGACCCAGCCGGCCAGCGCCGGTCCCACCATCACGGCGGCGTTGAACTGGATGGAATTCAGGGCAATCGCGTTGGGCATGTGCTCCTTCGGGACCAGCGTGGGGATCAGCGCCGAATAGGCCGGCCCGCCGAAGGCCTGCGCGAAGCCCACCACGAAAGAGCAGCACAGCATGTGCCACACCTTCACCACGTGCAAACCCACCAGGAACGTCAGCATCAGCGCGCAGAACATCTGCACGCATTGCGAAAAGATCAGCAGGTGGCGGCGTTCGAAGCGGTCGGCCAGCACGCCCCCGACGAGCGAGAAAAGAAGGATGGGGAGGGCCTGCAGAATCGGGTCCAGGGCCAGCAAGTGGACGTTGCCGCTGATTTTCCAGATCAGCCAGCCCTGCGCCGTCATCTGCATCCAGGTGCCGATAGCGGACGTGCAGGCGCCAATCCACATCAGGCGGAAGTCGCGATACTGGAAAGCTTTGAAGATCCGGCGAAGCACGGCGCGATTTTTGAGGCGGCTGCCCCCCGGCTGTGCCGCGGAGCACGAACCTGGATTGTAGCAGTTTCGCCCGGCCGAGTTTCCAGATCCCGGCTGGTACGCCTTTACGCCGCGGTGCCGCCGCGCCAATAGCTATAAAGAGCCCTCTTTATCCTTGACTGTCGGCTTGGATGGAGATAACATGATGCGTTATTTGGGAGCGCGGCACAGGATGGAATATCGCGCGTTCTCCCCTGTGGCTCCGAATTGCAAAACAAACCTGTCGGTCGCCGCGCCGCCAGCGAGCGTTGGGGGAACCTAATGCCTGGTCGCGAGTACAGTATTGCAGACGCCCTGCGGTGCTATGGCGTCCCACGGAGAAGGTTTCTGAAGTTTTGCGGGTCGATGGCAGCGGTGCTGGGTCTGCCATTGAGCGCGGCCGCGCAGGTTGCGGCAACCCTGGAAAAGAAGCGCCGCCCGGTTCTGGTATGGCTGGAGTTGCAGGATTGTGCCGGCAACTCGGAGTCGATGCTCCGCTCCAGTCATCCGTCTATCACCGAGTTGGTGCTCTCCTTTTTCTCCTGGGAATATCACGAGACCATCATGGCGGCGGCCGGCAAGCAGGCCAACGCCGTTCTGGATCGCGTGGTGCATGAGGACGCCGGCAAATACCTGGCGATCGTGGAAGGTTCGATTCCCACCGGCAACCCCGGATATTGCACGATCGGCGGCCGCTCGGCTCTGGATATCGCGAAGCAGGTTTGCGGGAATGCCGCAGCGGTAATCGCCGTCGGCTCCTGTGCGTTCGATGGCGGCCCGCAACGGTCGGCGCCGAACCCCACCGGCGCGATCAGCGTAGGGGAAGCCGTCCCGAACCTGAATCTGGTGAACATGGGCGGCTGTCCGCACAACCCCGCCAACACCGCCGCGCTGTTGGTCTATTGGCTGACTTACGGCCGGATGCCGGCGCTGGACGCCCATAAGCGCCCGCTGTTTGCGTACGGCCACATCATCCACGACCAGTGCGAGAGGCGCGCCAATTTCGATGCCGGCCGTTTCGTGGAACGCTGGGACGACGATGGCGCGCGCCGCGGGTATTGCCTTTACAAGATGGGATGCAAGGGGCCGCAAGGAACCTTCAACTGCCCGGTGGTGCGGTGGAACGACGGGACGAGCTGGCCGGTCGAATCCGGGCACGGCTGCGCCGCCTGCGCCTCTTACCGCTTCTGGGACACGGCGCTGCCGCTCTATCAACGCCTGCCGGGGGTTCCCGGTTTCGGGGTGGACATCACGGCCGGGAAGATCGGCGGCTGGATGACGGCCGGCGTTGCCACCGGTCTGGCGTTGCACGGAATCGCCAGTGCGGCGCGCTCGCAGATGCGCCCGCGAGGCGAGGCGCCGAGGGGCGGCCCGACCGAGATCGGACGGGGAAGCGGCCTGGTGGAGCGCGAAGGGCCGCCCGAGAAATCGTGACCGCCGAGGAGATCGGATATGGCGCGCATTGTCGTTGATCCGCTGACGCGAATTGAAGGGCACCTTCGGATCGAGGCCCAGGTAGAGGGTGGCGTGATCTCCGATGCCTGGAGCTCCGGTACCATGTTCCGCGGCCTGGAACTAGTGGTCCGC
>JBEKYE010000352.1:0-7633 GCA_049511275.1 Bryobacteraceae bacterium | reverse complement strand
CCGTGGTATTTCCCTTGGTAGGGCGATCGTGATCGATAAAGGCTGATCGTAGGCGTTGGACCTGGAGTCCGCCACGTGCATCGTAAAGCCGGTGGTTGCTGCCGCCGTGGGCGTCCCGGAAATGTTGCCGGTGGACGCGTTCAACGATGCCCAGCCCGGCAACGATCCTGCCGAGATGCTCCAGGCATCGGGCGCCGTGCAATTGGCAGTGCCCGGGGTTTGTGAGTATGGCGCCCCAACCCTTCCTCCCGGCAGGGTGGTCGTGGTGATCGTGCAGGTGGGCGCGGGGGCAATCGCGATCGAGAGAGGCTGATCGTAGGTGTTGGACCCGGAGTCAGCCACGTGCATCGTGAAGCTGGTGGTCGCTGCCATTGTCGGCGTCCCGGAGATGTTGCCGGTGGACGGGTTCAACGATGCCCAGGCGGGCAGCGATCCTACCGGGATGCTCCAGGTGGCGGGCGGTATGCAGTTGGCGGTGCTGGGAGTTTGCGAGTACGGCGTCCCCACCGTTCCTCCCGGCAGAGTGGTCGTGGTGATCGAACACGTGGCACCAGTGAAGTTCACCGTGATCCCGCCGCCCCAATCGTAGTAGGTGGATGAGACGGACTGCGAAGGCGCGTCGTAATATACCTGCGGGCTGGCGGCAAGCAGGGGTTTCACGCCATAAAGCGATGTGCAGTAAGTCCCCCCATCATCCAGATTCGGGTCTGTCACGAGCGCCCACATTCCAGGCTCCGACGGTCCTGAACTTGTGGCGCCCGTGTTATAAATGAGGCCCGATGGACTCAATAAGAATGCATTCGAGCGCGTCATCGACGCTCTCAACCGCGAAGAGCCGGCGGGGACTTTGAAGTAGTACAGCCCCCTGCCGATCCGCGGGGTGTTGGGAGGGCAAACGAAATTGTAGGGAGTCACGGATGGCGCGACCAGGGTCCAATTGCCAAGGCTGGAACCGTAGGTGTACAGGAAATGGGTATTGGAGTAACAGCGGTAGGAATCGGGGGGGTCCCCGGTGCAGGAAAGGCCGCTTGTCAGGGCCGGGCCGTAGTCGTCCCACGCGCCTGTCCCGGCGTTGTACTTGCACAGGTGCGTATTTCCACCGCCCGCGTGCTGGCAATCCGCCACGGCATCCGTAACCAGCGCGGGCGTCCCATCCGCCGGAGACGCGGGCAACGTCGCCACCGTGTAGGCGTTCAGCGGGACGCCGTGAAACGCGCCCAGCGAATACGAGGTCAAGGCTCCCCAGCCGGTCGAATTGACGGGAATCGAAATGTGGTTCGAGTCTACAACCGTTCCCGTTTCGGTTGCGCCATTTATGGCAGACCAGCCGCTGCCCGCGGTATAGATAAAGTTCAGGGACGGCGTATCACCCGGCGCGAACCCGTGACCGTCGATCTCAAGGATGGTCGGATTCCCCGGCGTGTAACCGGCAATCGTGAACGGCTGATAAGTACAGTAGGAGCGCTCCGAGCCGCCACCGGGTCCGTCGCAATAACCGGCTACGGCCGCATCGTCCAGGATGTAAGATTGCGTGAACCAGGGGCTTGACGGCTTAGGCGTTCCCAGGTGGTAGTTATTCGCCCCGGTCAGGGACGAGATCTGAACCGTATAGTCCCCGGTCTGGCCGTCGGCGGGAACGGTGACGGTCCACACCCGATTGTCAGCCCCGCCGTAGATCACGCTCTGCGACTCTCCAGGCGACGAACTGTTGTTGCTATACGTTCCTGCCGAGCCGGTCCATCTCGACGGAATACAGGGAGTCGGCCCCTGATAGCGGCAGCCTTGCCGTACTTGGTGTATCACTTTCGTTCCGTTGGGCGCGATCACGTCAACCGTGACGTTTCCGGCAAGAATGAAGTAATCGCCATCGGTGTTGTCGCTGGTATCGATTGACAGGGTGAAGGTCCAGCTTTGGTCGGCCGCCTTGTGAGCGATGTAGTTCTGTGTCGTGCCGTTCGCCGGGGCCGTGCTCTCATAAGGGGGATTGTCCGGCGCGCCTGGAGAGACCCCGGCCAGCGCACGCTCGGCGTAGGGCAGATCCAGAACGTAACTCGCCCAACCCTCCGGACCCGGCACTCCCGATGTTACTCCCGGAAAGGAATACTGTGTCATCATGCGTTGCCCGTATTGCAGGAACGTGGGATCGCTGGTCCGCAAGTACGCCTGGTTCCAGAGCTTTCCCTGGAAGTTGTAGAAGTTATGCGCGGTGGTGTTGCCGGGGCCTATCGCATTCCCATATTTGTCGAAGGTCGATTCTCCAACTGGATTGCCGAGAGACGCCGTGCCGTCGCCATGATTGATGACGCCGGCAAAGCATGCCTCCCCAAGCGCCAGGCCGGCTCCAGACAGGTGATACATGGCATTGGACAGCTCCAGACATCCTCCAAACGCGCGCCCCGAGATATAGCCCTGAATCCCCGAAGTGCCGCCCGAAGCCAGCCAGACCCACGGATATAGCTCGTTGACGACCCATTCCTTGCTCCTGTCATGAGCCGCCATCACGTAGAACATCTCCGCCGCTCCGCTCGAGTAATCCAAGGCGGGTTCTTGACCCTCGGAGCATGGGTAGGGACGGCTCCCCAAATTGGTAGTCACATTGGTCGGGTAATAGTGCGTCGGACCGTGGGTGCAGATTCCGGCCCCCACGTGCTTGTCGTAGATGTTGTTGTTGGCGTCGGTTCCGCTCGCCGTCGTGTGCTGGTAATCCACGTTGATACCGTGGGTGGTGACGGCTATCGCCTTATCCAGCAGGGAGCGGTCTCCCGTGCGGATGTACTGCATCCAGGGGCCGGTCTGCCAGTCTTTGCGGGCGGCGGCGAAGGTTCTGCCACCCTCGCCGGTCGGGCCCGTGTTGTCGTAGACGTAATCCCCGTAGTGCAGGCTCCCGTAGTAATTCAGGGTGTCCATGGCCGTAAATATCGTCGCTATGGCGTTCGCCATGTTCGTTTCGGCCAGGGGGAAATCCGCGGTGTCCACTTCCTTGATATGCCCGGCGGCGTCGGTAGATGCAAGCCAGGCGGGATTCAGCAGCATCAGCCGGTCGGCTTCCTGGGCCGCGGCGGCGGCAGCGATCGGAGGCGTTCCGGCGTAGAAGCGGTACTGCACTTCCCATTCTTCGGCCACGCCCAGCGGCTGCATGTCGGTCATGGTGTCCATGTTGCTGATGACCGGGTCATTGGAAGTCTGCTGATTCAATGGCGGCGTGACGGGCAATGGGCAGGCTGATGTATCCGCATCGAGCGAAATCAACGGAAAGCTGCTGAGGGAATACGTCCCGTTCCATGTCGCCACATGGAACCCATTGAGCGCTGCCCAACAACCCGTGAAACCACTAACGTGCACCCGCTGAGTTGTGCCGCTCGGCCAGTAATGGCAGGACGGAAGCGGCTGCGTGGTGCAGTAGCCCTCGCCCGTATCCATCACATTCAGGTTCGCACTAACGACGCTGGTTGCGCCCTGGCTCACCGTGTAAATCGCCCGGCTGAGATTTGGGGCAACCGGCGTGAGATCCATCGCCGCCCCACCGGCATAGGGCCACATCACGCTGTAAGGGAGCAGGCTTCCGTTTACGGGCGTGCCGGTCAATGCGGCATCCCGCTTCTCGTCAAAGACCTGAGTCAGAATGCCGGCGCCATCCCCGATTCCCGGGATTCCCACATCCCCGTGCGCGGGCCACATGCCTACGTTGAGGGTCTGCCCGCTCAGTTCAAACTCCGCTGGAAAGCGTTGCCAGAAATCTCGGAACCAGACCGTCGCTCCCACCGTGCCATTGTTTACGTCATACCAGCCGGGGGCCTGCGTCCCGGCCGCCACACTCGATCCATTCCTGGCGACGACGTACCCGGGCAGCCCGCCCGGGGTTCCGTGGCCGTGGTCGTACTGGAGCAAATACACGTCATCCGTCGAACCGTCCGCGGTCCCGGTGACAGTCGTGGAATTGGCCCCGCCGAACGTGTACGACAAGGCGCCGCTCATCTCCATGGGCAGAGACAGTGTGATCTCGGTCGGCTTGTTGGCGGCATTGAACATATCGTTCGAGAAGACGATGACCGGCCTGACGGTCAACGTGGTGCCGCCGGCGTAGGCCGAGATTCGCAGCATGTAGTTGAATATCTGCGCGCCGCCCGGGGCGGTGAAGCTCCCGCTCAACTTGACCTGGGCCCGGATCTGTTCGCCGGCTGAGTTGGCGTCTCCGGTCACGGTATGTTCCACGGCCGCCACATAGGTGCTGTCGGGGTTCGAAGTGTTGTAAGTGACTCCGTTCGCCACAACCTTCCACGTGTTCGACGCCGATGAGCTAACCACCGTCGCGGCTCCCACCGTCACCGTGTCCAGGAAGTTGAACGCCGTGGTGGACACCTTGAAGGTCATCGCCCCGGTGTCGACCGTGATGAAACCGCCGCTCGCGGTCGCCGTGACGTTGAGCGTTCCGGGATCGGCCCCGACTCGATCTGCCAGGCAGACCTGAGCCGTGCCGTTGGCCGGTACGGAGGGAAGCACGGTTTCCACCCATACCCATTTCAGCGGCAGTGCCGTGTTGGTCGGCGCGCCGCCCCACCGTTCCACCGCCGTGATCTCGGAATCGACCGCAGTGCCGCCCCCGCACGCCCCACCCGGCGCGGTGGTCACCATCAGGTTCCGCACATCTGTCACGTTGGCCGATTGCGGGATGGGAACGCCCGTCGTCACCCCTTCGTTCGCGCGGGCGTAGCCGGAGCGATCCGTGACCGTAAGAGCGACTGGATTTCCCAGGCTCGCGATGGAGGGAACCGCTATCAGCAGAAGAACGAAAAACCGCATGGACCCGACCTCTCAGACGTAGGACGTCTCACAAATTCGGACGCGGCACCTGATTCTTCTGGGTAGTGCGGCCAGCACACAAACCCCTCTTCCACATTCAGTTGCGTGGCCGGCTGGCGACAGTTCTCAACTGGGGCGGCGCATGTAGCAACAGAACCGTACCATACAGTACCGTTCATTCTCGCATGCCCGAATGGAACCAGTCAAATTCGGTAGTGCTCCAAAGTACTTTTGGAAACCCAATTGGCTTTCGCGGGGCGGGGCCGGTCCGAACCAGGCCGGACCAAGCCAGCCCCGCGCAGGGAACAAACGGAAACCGAGCGGTTCCGGTGCGTGATATACTGTGCCATGAACACCCGCCTACGAGCTTCCGAAGTGCCCTGTTTGCCGTCGCAAGCGGGATAAAACCCGTGCCTGCCGCCGCACCCAATACCAGGTCGCTGGCTGCCGATTTCGCCGGCGGCATTGCCTTGTATGGGATCCCCATCGTCACCCGGCTCCTGGCAGGCACATTGGTTGTTCCCATCTATACGCGTTACCTGACGCCGGCCGACTATGGGGTGCTTGAACTGCTCGATCTGACGTCCATTCTGTTCGGGACGTTGATTGGAATCTATTTCGTACAAGCCGTTTTCTATTACTACTCAGCGGCCTCGGACGACGCCGGCCGTGCGCGATCCATCGGTACAGCCTTTTATGGATCGCTGCTCATCGCGGGCCTGGGCCTGCTGCTGGGTTGGGCCGGCGCGAAGCCGGTCTCGCGGCTGATATTCGGCAATACCCAGCAGGCGCGGCTGCTGCTGGTGGCGCTTGCGACCATTGCACTTTCCGCCGTGTCGGAGGTTGGCCTGTGCTGCCTCCGCACTCTCGACCGCAGGCGGACCTATGCGGTGGTGGGAGTGGGTCGGACCCTCTTCGGCGTTGCCTGCAACCTGATTCTCCTGATCGGCCTTCACCTGGGGCTGGCCGCCCTGGTGTGGGGGTCCATGGCCGTCACCATTGCGACGGCCCTTTGTGTTACCTGGGTGCTGCTGCCGTGGCTCCGGTCACCGTTCGACGGAGGGCTGTTTGTCAAGTACGTCAAATACTCCTGGCCGCTCAATCTGAGCGCCGTCGCCATGCTCACTCTCGACCTGGGAGACCGCTACGTGCTCAAACACAGCGTCAGCCTCGCTCAAATCGGCATCTATGGGCTGGCTTATAAATTCGGGATGATCGTCAATGCGTTCAGCCTGGTGTTCAACCAGTTCTGGCGCCCGCGAATGTTCTCCCTGGTCAAGGAGCCCAACGGCGAGGCTCTTTACGCGCGCGTATACACTTACTATCTCTTTACGATCCTCTACGTCGTTTTGGGCACCATCGTTGTGGTGTGCCCGGTGCTGCGCCTGGTGGTGGGCCCGGGCTTCGAGGACGCCGCGGTGTATGTCCCTTGGATTGCGCTGGCCTACCTCCTGCGTCTTTCGGGAGATTTCTTCCGCAATGCCTTCTATCTGAACAAGCGCACCGGCTACGAGGCGAAGATTACGTGGCTCGGCACGGTGGTCTGTGTGATCGGCTATCTGACGTTAATCCCGCCCTTCAAGCTATGGGGAGCCATTTGGGCGACCGGCGTGGCTTTCGGCGTTATGCTGGTGGCCAGCCTCTGGACGGCGCAGCGCGTCCAATACTTCCACTTCGAATGGCGGCGTGTCCTGCTGGTTGCCGGTTGCGGTCTCTCTCTCGCCCTGCTGTATTTGTTCGTCGAGCCGGCGACCGCCCGCGCGCAGCTCATTTTAGGCATTCTCTTCACGGCCTGTTACCCCTGCATCCTGATCGTACCGGGATTCTTGCGGGATGACGAAAAGCGTTTCCTGCGTGCCCAGTTAGTACGCCTGCACGGCTCCAGACAGCGCCTGCGTAAGGCTCCTCTTAGTTAGTCGCGGCCCATTTTTCGCCCCAAGGCCTGAATCACACGCTGCGGACTTGTGTGCCACAGTTTTTCAATATAGTGCGCATAGGTTTTCCTCCAGCTCCGCTTTAACAGAGTCCGTGTGTAAGGGTTGTGGGGAGCCATCTCCTCCACGTTGTGCGTTCCGCTTAGAGCGTCCGCAATCGCTCCGTCCAGAACAGTAACGGCATAATCGATTTGCGCCTTGGTAATCGTCAAAGGAGGAGTAATACGGAGGACCTGACTCAGAATCGTGTAATTGAGCTGAACCCCCTTGCGGAAACACAGGCGCCGCAGTGTTCGACCCATATCGTCCGCCGGCTCGAGCGTTGACGGGTCCTTAACGAACTCCACTCCCAGCATCAGGCCCATGCCGCGTACGTCCGCAATCACCGGCCACTTGGCCTTGAGTTCGAGAAGCCGGTCTTTGAAGTACTGTCCCTTTTGCGCGGCCTGCTCGACCAGGTTTTCCTCGCGGATGGTATCGACTACCGCGCCGAGAGCCGCCGCTCCCAATGGGTCGGCCTGGTGGCTCGACAGGTGATAGAATCCTCTCGCGCCAAGCTGTTTCGTAACCGTCTCGGTGGTCATTACGCCCGATACGGGGAAGCCTCCGCCCGCGTTCTTGCAGATGGTGATGATGTCGGGCGTCACTCCATGCTGTTCGATTCCGAACCACTTTCCGGTTCTGCCGAAGCCGGTCTGCGCTTCGTCGGCGATCAAGAGAGCATCATACTTCCGGGCCAGCTCGCTGAGCCGCTGCAGGTAGCCTGCCGGCGGAACGACCATCCCGCCTCCGGAGAGGATTGGCTCGACAATGAACGCAGCGACATCCTGAACCTGGGTTTGCAGGATCGCTTCGGATGTTTTCAAACAGAGGAAATCGCAATCCGGATAGGTGGCGCC
>JBEKYE010000351.1:0-5427 GCA_049511275.1 Bryobacteraceae bacterium | reverse complement strand
ACCGCCCCGAAGACCACGGTTCACAAATCCGTCAAGCCCAAGACGCACAACTGACGATGCCGCGCCGCCTGGCCCTCGCTGCCTGTTCCGCCCTGTTGTTGACGGCTGCCTCTTCGGATTCATCCCGCGCACCCATCCTGGTGGAACTCTTCACGTCCGAAGGCTGTTCCAGTTGTCCGCCCGCCGACCGGCTCCTGCAGCGGCTCGATTCCGAAGCCATCGTGCTGAGCGAGCACGTCGACTACTGGGATCATCAAGGCTGGAAGGACCGATTCTCCTCACCCGCCTTCACCGCACGGCAGGAATCGTACGCGCGGCTCTTCGGCCTCGACAGCTCCTACACGCCCGAAATGGTGATCGATGGCGCCGTTGAATTCAACGGCAGCGATTCCGCGCGCGCCGCCCAGGAAATCGCCAAAGCCGCGCGCCGTCCGAAAGCCCAGGTGGTTCTCACGCGCACGCCGGCCGGCGGCCTGCGCATCGAAGTGGACTCCGCTCCGGCTTCCGGCGATGTGATTCTGGCGCTGGCGGAGCCCGGCGCTCAATCGCAAGTTGCCGCCGGGGAAAACAAAGGCCGCAGCCTGACGCACGTGGCGGTCGCCCGCAGCCTGCGCAAGATCGGCTCGGTGAAGCGCGGCGTGGCGTTTCGCAGCGAAATCAGCCTGCCGCCTGACGCCGCGGCGCAACGGATTGTGGTCTTCGTTCAGGAAGACGGCCAGACGCGGGTGTCAGGCGCGGCGATGCTGGCGCCGGCGGGCTAAGAATTTCACCGCGGAGACGCAGAGGCTCAGAGAACGCCAAAAATATTGCTTACTTGTTTGGGTTTTCTCAGCGTCTCAGCGTCTCTGCGGTGAAGTCCTCATTTCTGCTTACAAGCCTGCCCCGTAAACCGGAATCGCTGCGCCGGTGATTTCCGCGGCGGCGTCGGAAGCCAGATAGAAGGCCAGCGCGGCCAGTTTTTCCGGCGATACCCACTTGGAACGATTGCCGGCCGGGTCGGATTTGCGGTTGGCTTCGGTATCGATGGTGCCGGGTAAGATCACATTTGCGGTGATGCCGGCGTTCTTGTTTTCGAGCGCGGCAGTTTTGACCAGGGAGACCAACGCGGCTTTGGACGCGGCATAAGCGGCGATGTTGGCCGAGGGTTCCACTCCGGCGCGGCTGCCGATGGCGATGATGCGGCCGCGCTTCTCGAGGCGCATGGGCGGGATCACGGCGCGCAAGATGTGGAACGCCGCGCGGACGTTCAAATCCATCATGCCGTCCCAGGTGGCGTCGTCGGTTTCGTGGATGGGGCTGCCGCCGGCGAAACCTCCGGCCACGTGCACCAGCACGTCGATCTTCTGAAACCGGGCGATGATGGCGGCGGCCAGTTGGTTGGCGTCTTCGGGCTTGGTGAGGTCGGCCGGCATGGGAGTGAAATTGGGTAGAGGGAAATCGGCGGCGGCGATCTGGCGCGACGTGCCGATCACCTGCGCGCGCGATTCCAGAAACGCCTGCGTCACATGAGCGCCCAACCCGCCTCTGGCGCCGGTAATCAGGACTATTTGATGGGGCATGTGTGTCCCATTATAGGACCGGCCGTCCCACGAACGGTCACCGGGGATTTCGTGCCCCGGGTCAACTGTTTCCGTTTCAACGCGCGTGACCGGCAGGCGGCGTGCGATGCTGCACAGAATGCTGGGAAAAGATCTGCTGCATGCGGCGCGCGGGCTGCGTAAGAGTCCCGCTTTCACCTTGACGGCGGTGACCACCATCGCACTGGGGATCGGCTCCAGCGCGGCGATTTTCAGCGTGGTGAATGCCTTGCTGCTGCAGCCGTTGCCCTACCGCGACGCGGGCCGGCTGGCGCTGATCGAGAGCGACATGCGGCGCCGCAACGTGGTTGATTTTCCCTTCTCCGCGCCGGATTACGACGACCTGCGCCGCGCCACCACGCAGTTTCAGGACATTGCCGGCGCCATCACCTTCCGCGTGCCGGTTATGGACGATGCGGGCGAGCCGGCCATCATTCGTACCGGCGGCGTGACCCCCAATTTCCTGCGGCTGCTGGGCGCGCGCGTGGTGTTGGGCCGCAATTTTACCGATGCCGACGCCAGCGCGCTCCCGCCCGGCGCACCCGCCGCCGCTCCGGCAGTGCCGCCACCGCCGGTGATCGCCATCCTGAGCAATGAACTGTGGAAGCGCCGCTACTCGAGCGATCCCAACGTAGTCGGCCGGAGCATCGGTCTGGGCGGCGGCAAGGCGCAGATCGTGGGCGTGCTCGAACCGGGATTCGAACTCCTGTTCCCGCCCAGATCGGGCGTCGAGCGGCTGCCCGAATTGTGGACCGCCATGCGCATCGATTTCGCCGCGGCGGGCCGCAATGATGTGTTCCTGCATCTGATCGGCCGCCTCAAGCCCGGCGCCACGGTGGCCACCGCGCAGTCCGAAGCCGACGGTTTTGCCGCCGATTTGCGCCGCCGCTTCGCCATCAAGCAAACCGCCGGGCTGTATATTCGCGTGGAGCCGATGCAACGGCAACTGGTGGCCGATGCGCGTCCAGCCATTCTGGCGCTGATGGGCGCAGTACTGTTTTTGCTGCTGATCGCCTGCGCCAATGTGGCCAACCTGCTGCTGGTGCGGGCCGCGGCGCGCGCCAGAGAGATGGCGTTGCGCGCCGCGCTGGGCGGCGGGCGTTGGGACCTGGTGCGCCGCATGCTGGCGGAAGCTTTTCTGCTGGCAGCCACGGGCGCGGTGCTGGGCCTGGGTCTGGCCGGCCTGGGAATCAACCTGCTGGTTTACCTGGCGCCGAAGAACCTGCCGCGGCTGGATGAAGTGGCCATCGATCCAGTGGTGCTGGCGTTCACGGCGCTGGCCGCGCTGGTGGCGGCCAGTGTTTTCGGAATCCTGCCGGCGCTGCGCGCTTCGCGGCCCGACGTCATGGACGTGTTGCGTGCAAGCGGCCGGACGACCGGCCTGGGCAGCGGCCGCCTGCTGCGCAATGCGGTGGTGATGATGGAGGTGGCGCTCTCCTTCGTCCTGCTGATCGGCGGCGGGCTGATGGCGCGCAGTTTCCTCGCCATCACGCACGCCGACCCCGGCTTCCAGGCTGAAGGCGTGCTCACCTTCCTGGCGCCGGTGGCCGCCCAGGCGCGAATGCCGGAGCAGCGCGCGGCGGTCATGAACGATTTCCGCGGCCGGCTGCGCGCCATGCCGGGCGTGGTCTCGGCCTCTTCGGCGGCCTCTCTGCCGCTCGACGGCAGCGCGCCGCTGGCCCGATGGGGCACCGAGGCGGCGCTCACGGATCCGGCAAAATTCCACCAGGCGAACGCTTTCACGGTAATGCCCGGTTACTTCGAAACACTGGGCACGCACCTCATCGCCGGCCGGACGTTCACGGACGCCGACAACACGCCGGCGCCGAGGGTGATCGTCATCGACCAGCTTCTCGCCTCCAAAGCCTTCCCGCATGCGAACGCCGTCGGCCAGCGGCTGCTCTGCCGCATCCGCACGCCGGAAGCGGAGTTCTTCGAGGTCATCGGGGTGGTGGAGCACGTGCGCCACGAATCGCTGGCGGCGGACGGCCATGAGGGCATGTACGTGACGGATGGTTACATGGGCTTCGGGAACGCCGTCAATTGGATGGTGCGCACCACGGGCGATCCCGCGAAGCTGGCCCCGCTGGCGCGCGAAGAGATCGCGCGGTTCGACAAGCGGCTGGCGGTATCCGACATGGAGCCGCTCACCGATTATTTGACGCGCGCCCGGGCGCAAACGCGCTTCGCGCTGATCCTGATTTCGCTTTTTGCGGTGATCGCCGCGCTGTTGGCCTCGGTGGGGCTCTACGGCGTGCTGGCCAGCGCGGTGCGGCAGCGGACCGCCGAAATCGGCCTGCGCATCGCGCTGGGCGCCGGCCCCGGAACCATTCTGCGGCTGGTGGTGGGACAAGGGCTACGCCTGAGCCTGGTGGGGATTGCCGCCGGATTGGCCGCGGCGTTCGGCCTGACGCGCGTGATGAGCAGCATGCTGGTGGGCGTGAAGGCTACCGACCCGCTGACGTTCGCGTCGATGGCCGCGGTATTCCTGGCGTTCGCGGCTTTCGCGTCGTGGCTGCCGGCGCGGCGGGCGGCGGGGCTGGACCCGTCGGACGCGCTGCGCGAAGAATAGCAGCGCAGGCGGCACCGCCTGCGCCACCAAAACCGAACCGGTGGGTTGTAGTGGCGGGGCCGGCGGTGCCGCTTGCCAGGCCTCAGGGAGCTACTTCAGCGGTACGTCTTTGGCGTTGCCGTAGTACAGGCCGTTGAACAGCAGCTTGTAGGTGCCGTGCGGCTGATCGCGGAAATTCACTTCCGGACCGAGCAGCACTACCTTGCCTTCGCCCACAGTGGCTTCGGCGACGGCGGTGCCACCATCCAAATATTGCTGGCCCCAGGCCCAGCCGCTGTCCAAAACGGTCTTGCCGGCGAACCAGCCCACGGGCGAGGTATGCTGCATCTCGACGGTGGGCCCGAGTTTGAAGACCGGGCTGTTTTCGAAGAACACGTCCACCGTTTTCGGCATGCCGAAGGCCAGCGGATTGGAGTTATCGACGTTCATTTTCAGCAACGATCCGGGCACGTAGAATTTTTCGCGCGGCAGCGAACGCTGTTGGCCGTCGGGGCCCATCTCGGTGAGGTAATTGGAGACCGGCAGTCCGAAGGCTTCGGCCGCGCCGGTGGAACTGCCAATGGTGATGATGGTGCCGCCCAGCTCGACGAACTTCTTGAGCTGCGGCATGGTGACATCGTTGGAGATGCGGCCCTGCGTGGCGCGATACTCGTCTGGCACGTCGGCGCTAGCGCCGCGTCCGCCGCCCCCGCCCGCGCCGCCGCCGCGTCCACCACCACCGCCGCCACCCCCACGGCCGCCAAGCGTTCCAGCCACGAACACCAGCACGTCGAACTTGCTCTTGAGGTCGCCGGCATCGAGCGTGGTGGGATAGACCGTCTGGAAGGGCATCTCATATTGCTCGAACAGCCACCTGGTCCAACCTGCCGGCATGCTGCCGCCGTACGAATCGTAAAGCCCGATTCGAATGGGCTGCAGCTTGAGCGCGTCACCGGTGGGCGTCTTGGCCAGCGCATGCACCGGCACGCCCAACTCCTTGGCGGCCTTATCGAGTATCGGCCGGACAGTGGGCGATGCCGGGACCCAGATGGCGCCGGTGCCGATATCCTGGCCGTCGATGGTCTGGTCTTTCTTCAGCCAGTAGACATCGGCGCCGGCCTTCAACAGCCGGTTCGTCACGATGAAGGAATTGTTGATCTGGTGGCTGATCAGGTAACCGGCCGCGGTAGTGGGCCCGCTGACGGAACTGGCCGGCGGCGGGAGCAGCCCGGGGATCTTCACGAACGGTCCGTCGAATCCCTCTTGTATGCGGTCGTACTGCACGCCCATCTGCATGGC